>CAZRVW010000087.1:0-6985 GCA_964603645.1 uncultured Novosphingobium sp.
TACGCGTTTGTCGCCATGCATCTGCGCGCGAACCTCGATCCAGTCCTCATCGTGGGCATGGCGGAATCGCGCATCCGGCACGTCAGCTTTTTCGGTCATTTGTTCAGCCTTTCCCGCATGTCGCGCGCAGCTTATCCCGGTGTCACCACGACGCCCGGCAGCCTGCCGGTTAGCTCTCCGTTGAGCACGATCGGCTCGCCATTGACGACCGTGGCGTAAACGCCCTTGCCATAAGCCTTGTAGCGACCGACGCCGCCGGGCAGGTCCTTGACGAATTCCTTGCGCAGCGGACCGATCTCGTCCTCGTCGAACACCATCAGGTCCGCCCAGCCGCCGACGCGCAGGGTGCCGCGATCGTGAAAACCGAGGATTCCGGCGGGAACCTGTGTGATCTGGCGGACGCCTTCCTCCAGCGACCAGACTTTGCGCTCGCGCACCCAGACGCCAAGGAAATAGCTCGACCAGTCGGCCTGATCGTCCTTCGCCAAGTGCGCGCCGCCATCGGACGTGCCGATGATCATGCGTTCGTCGGTCTGCGTTGCGGCAACTGCGGCGTCCCACTCCGGCCCGGTCATGCGCCAGCGCAGCTTGGTGGCGAAATCGTCGGCCAGCGCGAGGTCGAGCGCGAAGTCGCCGGGTGCGACCCCGGCTTCCTCGGCAAGCTGGGCGATGGATTTGTTCTGGTGTTTCTCCTCGGGAAGGGTCGGCGAGCTTTCGACATAGACTGTCGGCCATTGCGGCGGGGGAATGATCGTGCCCTTGCTGGCGTCGGTGTTGGGGTTCTCGATGCCGAAGCGCATTTCCTCGCGTGCCTTCGGGTCCTTGAGCAGCGCCCGGCGCTCTTCGATGGGCATGCGGGTCATCTGATGCCACAGCCCGCAAGCCTGCCAGTGGTGGTTGGTTTCGTCGAAGGCAACCTGCCGGTCAAACGGGCGCGCAATCAGCATCGAATAGAACGGCGTGCCCTCTTCCTGGGCCTTGTCGAGTCGCTGCTTCGCCGCTTCCCAGCCCGAGCCGGGCACATCGACCTTGCTCTTGCCGCCAAGCCCCTGGACGACGACGGGCAGGCCGCTGGCCTTGGCAAGGTCCACGATCATGTCGTGATCCTCGCTCGATTGGCCGCGAATGGTGCCTTCGGGAAGGAAGCAGATCGAACCGCTGCCCGCCTTGCCCGCCGCTTCCGCCAGTCGCAGCAGTTCGTCACGGGTGGCGAGTCGCGACGGCACCGGGCGGTTTTGCGTATCGAGATGGGTTCCGAGCAGCGAGGACGAAAAGCCCGCCGCGCCAGCCTTCATCGCTTCGGAAACGATGTCGCACATTGCCACGATTTCTTCCTCCGTGGCCTCTCGCTGCCAGGCGTCCTCGCCCATCACCCAGCGGCGCACGTTCGAATGGCCGACGTAGCAGGCGAAGTTGATGCCGAGATTGCCGCGCAGCATCGTCAGGAATTCGTCGAAGGTCTCGAACTGGTCGAACCGCACACCGTTGAGCGCGATCGGGTCCATGTCCTCGACGCGGGCGAAGATGTTCTTGATGTAATCGCGATCGGTGGCGCGCACCGGGGCTGCGGAGAAACCGCAATTGCCCGCCAAAACCGTGGTGACGCCGTGGAAGCACGACATCGTCGCATAGGGATCGAAGGTGATCTGCGGATCGTAATGGGTATGGGCATCGACGATGCCGGGGGCGACGATCTTGCCGGTCGCGTCGATTTCTTCCTTCGCGGTGTCATCGTCGAGCCGCGCCATGCGCGCGATCTTTCCGTCCTTGATTGCGACATCGACGCGCCGCCGGGGAAGTCCGGTGCCATCGACGACAGTGCCGCCGCGCACGATCAGGTCATATTCCATCGCTCGTCCCGCCTTGTGGTTGTTCTTTTCGCAAAGGTTATCGGCCTGCCGCCGAAATGGAAGCGGCAATGCGAAGCATTCGCGCAATACATATTTACGGAACATGCCGCCACGAGCCACGGACGTGTTGACTCGCAGCTTGCGAAGGCAGAGCCTGCGGGCATAGAGGATTTCTGACAAGGAGTGAGCCATGCAGCTCGTCGACGCAGACGCCCATGTGAACCCCATCCCGACCTTCTGGGACGAGTACCTGCCGAAGAAATTTGCCGGGCGCGGCCCGAAATTCGTCGCCGGAGGCCCCGACGACAAATCCGATTTCATGGAATTCGAGGGTACGCGCAAGCCGATCAACGTGCAGAGCTCGACATCTGGCCAGGGCAAGAAATTCAAGACCGAAGGCAAGGTGGACATGCTGCTTCCCGGCAACTGGGAACCGGCCAAACGCTTGGAGGACATGGACAAGGACGGTGTCCATACTGCCGTAATGTATGGCGGCGGACCGCTCGGAACCGCAGACAACGATCTCTATCTCGCCAGTTTCGAGGCATACAACAACTGGCTCGCGGACTTCTGCGCCTATGCGCCCAAGCGGCTAGTCGGCGCGGCCTACCTGCCGATGCAGGACGTGAACGAATCGATCCGCATGGCCAAGGACGCCGCCGCTAAGGGGCTGAGAGCGGTGAACATCCCGGCCTTCCCGCAGTCCGGCCCGATTGTCGGCGGCGGCTTCGGCGCGCAGGTGCTGGCGCTGACCGGCGATCCGGAAGGCAAGCTGCAATACGACGATCCGCACTTTGACCCATTCTGGAAAACATGCGTCGATCTCGATCTGGCGGTGACGATCCACCTCGGCGCGCGCGTTGCCCGCCCGGGAATGATGAAATTCATGCCGCACCTGGTGATGAGCAAGCTGACCATGGCCGAACCAATCGCGATCATGCTGTTTGGCGGGGTGTTCGATCGGTTCCCGGATCTGCGTTACGGTTCGATCGAAAGCGGTTCCGGCTGGGTCGCCTTTGTCGCCGAATATATGGACGGCATCATGGACACCCAGGCGCACTGGCTGAACCTGAAGCTCGACCTGCGGCCGAGCGAGTATTTCGACCGCAACATCTACACCTCGTTCATTCGCGACCGCGAAGGCATCCGCAATCGTCACCTGCCTGGCGGCAATAACATGATGTGGTCGACCGACTACCCCCACTCGGAGACGACCTGGCCGGAATCGCAGGAATACAAGGCGTTTCAGTTCGAGGGCGTGCCAGAGGACGAGATCACGCCGATCGTGCGCGATAACGCGCGCCGCTTCTACGGGCTGGATTGAGCGCCGTGGCAAGCGACGCCGCGCTCGACGACGAAAACGCGGCCATGATCCGCGAGGAAGGCCACACTTCGGGTTTCGTCATCACCCGTGCGAGCGAGGCGGAACCGATGCGTACAAGGAAACCGCGCGGTGTCGCCGATCCGCAAGCCATGCTGCACCCGGCGACCTTACGCGGGCTCCAGCAGATGCGCGAGGATACCGGGCCTCCCGGTGCTGCGGCGATGGTGCTGTTCTCTTCTGAGACGATGCATGTCTCCTATGCCTGGTTCAAGAGCGGCTATCCGCTGCCGCTCCATTCGCACGATGCCGACTGTTATTACTTGGTCGTCGGTGGCTCGATGAAGGTCGGAAGCGAGGTCCTCGGCAAGGGCGACGGCGTCCTGATACCCGCTGGCGCGCCCTACACCGTCACCCCGTTGGACGAAGGTGTGGAGTTCATCGAGTACCGTAACGCCGAGGATTACGACACCAACTTTCGCTCGAAGAGCGATACCTACTGGGATCGGATCGACGAAAAACGCAAGGCCAGCGCCGAGAGGTGGGCCAGTGAATGCCAGCCGTTCGGCCTGATCCCGATTCCCGGTGCACCGCCGCGAAATCCGTAATTACGGAAATCGGGATGCGGATGGGGCGATGCTTGCGGCCCATTGGACGCGCGGAATAGGCTGGTCACGAGAGAGGGAAGGCTGAGAGGAGCCTGACATGGAACTTGGTCTGCTTTACGAATTCGATTGCCCGCAGCCGTGGGCGGGAGAACATCCTTGGGGACAGCGCGAGGCCGAGCGCAAGATTTATCGAGAAGCGGTCGAACAGATCGTTCTGGCCGACAAAGTCGGCTTCGAGGCGGTCTGGTTGGTCGAACACCATTTCCGCGAGAACCGCTCGCACATGCCCTGTAACGATGTGGTGCTGGGCGCACTGTCGCAGATCACCGAGCGGATAAAGCTCGGCTTCGGCGTGGCGCTTATGCCGCACGAATTCATCCACCCTGCGCGCGTTGCCGAGAAGGTCGCGACCGTCGATCTGCTGTCTAAGGGCCGGGCGATCTGGGGCATGGGGCGCTCGACGCCGATGGAACAGCTTGCCTTCGGAGTGGACATCCCGAGCAGCAAGGAAAAGCTGAAAGCCGCAGCGCGCACCGTCGTCGGCATGTGGGAACAGGAAGTCTACGAAGAGGATTCCGAATACCTCAAGTTCCCGCCGCGCATGATCCTGCCCAAGCCCTATCAATATCCGCATCCGCCCGCCTGGATGGCGGCATCTTCGGAATCGAGCGCCGTAATGGCGGGCGAAAACGGCTGCGGCCTGTTGTGCTTCTCGATCATGCAGCCGTTGACGCGCCTCAAGGAAATCATCGACGCCTATCACAAGGCGCAGGAAACCGCGGTTCCGCTAACCGGCGTGCACACCAACAAGGTCGGCGTCTACACGCTGGTCCACTGCGCCGAGAGCCGCGACACCTTCGAGACCGACCGCGTGTGGGATTCGATGTGGTGGTGGTACAAGGGGCTCGCCGAATTCCATCTCAAGTGGGAGATGGCGCACCTTTCCGAAGAGCAGCAGAAGCAGGCTTTCCCGGTGCTCGATGCGCAGCGCAAGGGCGAATTCGACATCACGGAATTTGACCGCGAGGATATGGTCATCGTCGGCACGCCGGACGAATGCCTGCAGAAGCTTGCGCGCTATGACGAGATCGGCGTCGATCAGGTGCTTTGTTACCTGAATTTCGGCTACCTGCCACACAGTGCCGTCATGAAGTCGATAGAGCTGCTCGGCACTCAGGTGATTCCCGAGCTTCAGAAGATGGGTAAGACAGGCGTAGCCAGCAGCCTTGCCAAAGGCATCGCGCAGGCGGAGAAATCGGTCACCGAGAAAAACTGGGCAAAGACGCCCGAAGCCCCTTTGGGAGAATGAGAATGGATCTGAATATCGATGAATTGATGGACCTGAAAGGCAAGCGCATCCTGATCGTGGGAGGCGGCCAGGGCAACGGCGAAGCGACCGCGCATGTGCTCGCCACTTTCGGCGCCAACGTGGCAATCCTCGATCTCGAGCTGGATCGGGCCGAGAAGGTTACAAAGGACCTCGAGGCAAGAGGCGTATCGTCGATGGCGCTTAGTGCCAATGTCCTCGTTGAGGACGAACTGGTCGCGGCGATCGAAAAGGCCGACACCGAATTCGGCCCGCTCGACGGCATGGTCTGCATCATCGGTATGGCCGGCTGGGCCCCGCTCACCGAGATGACCACCGAAATCTGGGATCTCGATCACCAACGCAACCTCAGGTATTTCTTCTGGGCGTCGCGTGAGTTGGCCAAGCGGGTGCTCGCGCGAAACGGCAAGGCCAATATCTGCGCGCTTGCCTCGATCGACGGCATCCGCGCCTCGGCGCTGCATGCCTCCTACGGCGCGGCCAAGGCGGGCCTTATCCATCTCGTCAAAACGATGGCGGTCGAATGGTCGGAGCAGGGCATTCGCGTCAACATTGTTGCGCCCGGCTCGATCGTTACACCGCGAATTCCGCTCAACGATCCGGACAAGGAGTACGAGATGTCGTCGCATCTTCCGATGCCGCGCCGTGGCCGGACGATGGATATCGCCAAGGCGGTCTGCTTCTTCATCTCGGACCTGTCGTCCTACGTCACCGGGCAGACGCTTGCTGTCGACGGCGGCTACACAGCCAATGGCTGGCCCAACATGATGGCGACCGCAGGCCACGTGAAGGTCGGCGGCACCATGGGCGTCGACGAGTAGGTAATTGAAGTCGCTCGTCGTTGCGAGCGAAGCACAGCAAGCGGTGGTGGCCGGGTCCGGCTTCGGATCAGCACCACCGTCGGCTGCCTTTAGACCTCTCGCCTCCGGCCGCCACATCTTTTCCCGGTCAGGTCAGTGGAAGCACCTGCCGCCATCGACTGCTATCGCCGAGCCGGTGACATAGGATGATTCATCGCTGGTCAGGAACAGGATCGCATTGGCGATCTCTAGCGGGTCGGCCACGCGCTTCAGGGCATATTGCTGGACGAACGGCGCTTTCGAAGGATCGTCGTAGTCCTCGAAGGTGAAGGCCGCCATCGGCGTATTGGTGACACCGGGTGCCACGGCATTGGCGCGCACGCCGTAGCCCGCGCCTTCCACTGCGAGGTTCTTGGTGAAAGCGATTAGGCCGCCCTTTGTCGAACAATAGGCGGTGTTGAAGGGCGCATTGGGCAGGATGCCCTGACCCGAGGCGATGTTGACAATCGTGCCGCCGCCTGCCGCTTGCATCAGCGGCAGCGCCGCCTTGCAAATCATGATCGGCGCTTCGAAATTGATCGCGGAAACCTTGCGGAAGAAGGCGAGGTCCATCTCGACCAGCGGCTTGGCCGTGCCGAGCCCGGCGCAATTGACCACGCCGTCGAGGCCGCCCATCGCCGATGCCGCTTGCTCCACCATCTCACCAACATTCTCAACGTCGGTTAGGTCGTAGGGGAAGGCGTGAGCGCCGAGGCTCTCGGCGACCTGCTTGAGCGCATCGGCATTGGCGTCGACCAGGGCGAGCGTGGCACCCTTAGAAGCGAACAGTTCCGCGGTGGCCTTGCCGATACCCGATGCCGCGCCGGTAATGAGAATCTGCCTTCCGGCAAGCCGTTGATCGGAATTTTCTGCCATGGGATGTCTTGTCCTCTCTATTGCCGACCCTTGAGAGGCCGATTGACCTCAGGATTAGAAACCGATTTTATGACATGTCAATTTTCGGCGGCAGCGACCGCGCCAAACCAGAGGATGTCCCTTGAGCGATAGCAGCAAGCCCGAGCTCGATTTCGACGCGCTCA
>CAZRVW010000087.1:6995-10619 GCA_964603645.1 uncultured Novosphingobium sp.
CGAAAGTACGAGGAAGAGCGAGCCAAGCGCCTGCGCGCCGAGGGCTTAGGCCAGTATCGCGAGATGAAAGGCGCGCTCGCAGGTTTTGCCCGCGATCCCTTCGCCGATCCGGACTTTTCGCGCGATCCGGTCAACCACGAGGCCGACGTGCTGATCGTCGGCGGCGGCTTCGGCGGCCTGCTTTCCGGCGCGCACCTGCGCAAGCAGGGCGTGAAGGACATCGTCGTTGTCGACAAGGCGGCGGACTTCGGCGGTACCTGGTACTGGAATCGCTATCCCGGCGTGCGCTGCGATGTCGATGCACTGGTCTACATGCCGCTATTGGAAGAGACTGGTTTTGTCCCCAGCGACAAATATGCCAAGGGCGCGGAAATCTGCGAACAATGCCGCCTGATCGGCGAGAAGTTCGATCTCTATCGCGATGCCCTGTTCCAGACGCTGGTCAGGACGCTCGACTGGAATGAAGAACGCCAGCGCTGGATCGTCACGACCGATCGCGGCGACGAGATCGCTGCAAGGTACGTCGTTTCCTGCACCGGCCACTACAGCAGCCCCAAATTGCCCGGAATTCCGGGCATCGAGAGCTTCGAGGGGGCCTGCTTCCACACCAGCCGCTGGGATTTCGGCATGACTGGCGGCGATGCGGACGGCAATCTCACGGGCCTCAAGGGCAAGACCGTCGGCGTCATCGGCACCGGCTCAACCGGTATCCAGTGCGTGCCGCCGCTCGCCGAATGGGCGGAGCAGCTTTACGTGTTTCAGCGCACGCCCTGCTCGGTGGACGTGCGCGGCAACCGGCCCATCGATGTCGAATGGTACAAATCGCAGCCGCCGGGCTGGTGGCAAAAACGTGTCGAGAATTTCACCAACTGGACTTCGGGCATTCAGGATGGCGAGGACATGGTCAGCGACAGCTGGACCAACCTGTTGGGCGAACCGACCGCAGTGGCTGGCGGTGTGGTCGAACAGGTCGATCCGCAGGAAATGGTGCGCGCCGAACTGCTCAAGATGGAATCGGTCCGCCACCGCATCGACAGCATTGTCGAGGACGACAAGACGGCCGAGGCGCTCAAGCCTTACTTCCACTATTTCTGCAAGCGCCCCGGGTTCAGCGACGATTACCTGCAGACCTTCAATCGCGACAACGTGACCTTAGTCGATACGGACGGGCAGGGTGTCGAACGGATAACGCTAGGCGGGGTCGTGGTCGACGGCAAGGAATATGCTCTCGATTGCCTGGTCTTCGCCACCGGTTTCGATTTCATGACCAGCTACACACGCGAGGCGGGCTTTTCGATTACGGGCAGGAACGGGCTTTCGCTCGACGATCACTGGTCGCACGGCGCGCATACTCTTTGGGGCATGCAGACACGGGGCTTTCCCAATTTCTTCGTGATGAGCCTGCTGCAATCGGGCGTTTCGATCAATTACATGCACATCTGCGATGCGCAGACGCGCTATATCGCGAAGGTCATTTCGCACTGCCTGGAAAACGGCGTGGCGACAGTCGAGCCGACCGAAGCAGCCGAGAACGACTGGGTGGCGCGCTGCGTCGAACTGAGCGACGCGCGCAAGGCGTTTCTGGAGGCCTGCACGCCGGGTTACTTCAATCAGGAGGGTAAGCCGCTTGCGGAAAACGAGCTGAACATGCCGTTCGGCGGCGGGCCCCACGAATACCTCGATATCATCGGCAAGGCACGCGAGGGCGGCTTCACCGAGGTGCTGGATTTCGGAGGAGCCAAGGTCGAAAGCTAACGGCTCCGGCGCTCACGCCTGTTCGAGCTGCTCCGCCCATTCGCTGCGCCGGCCAAGGCCATAGTCGCCTTCTATAGTCGTTCGCAGCATATGCCGCCGCTGCTCGGCGGGAATGCCGGTGGCGCAGTGGACGATGCGCCAGTTGTCCCACAGTACCATGTCGCCCGGCTGCCAATCGTGGAAATGAGCGTGTTGTTCGTCGATCAGGACGTTCAGGACCTCGCCGAGAATCCGGTCCGATGTCTTGCGATCCATGCCTTCGATGCCGAGCGAAAACCACGGCGAGAAGTTGAGCACTTTCCTGCCGGTTTCCTTCTGCGTGAAGACCAGCGGGTGAGCGACCGGGGGCAAGTCGTCCAGTTTGCTCATCACTGTCATCGCTGACGCGTTCATGCGCTCCATCACGATGCCCGGGGTGTTGCCGTAGCGCAGGCCAGCGAGGTCGGCATCGAAGTGGTAGACCACAAACAGATCTTCGATTTCGTCGCGAAGCGCCTGGGGCAGGCGGTTGTAGGCTTCCAGGCCGTCGATGAAGCCGGTCCTGCCACCTTGCTCTGGCAGCTCGACGGGGCGGAGGATGCCGCCATGATTGATCCGGTCGACGTAGACGAGATCGAAGTGCCACGGCAGCCATGCGCCGAGCGACGGCCCATCGCCAATGCGCACGATATCGCCGCGCTCGGGCACGTAATAAATGTCGACAAGCTCGTCGACAGTGTCCTGTCTGGCAGCAAACTTCAGCGGGTGCCGTGCAGGCTTGCCGAACACGCCGCTGAGCGCAATCTGCGTGTCGCCATCGTCCGGCAGGCCGCGGAAAACGACCACGCCCCTGTCGATCCACAGGTCGCGCAGCGCCTGCCTCGTAGCTTCGTTGGCGATGGCTGCAGGATCGAGATCCTCTACGAGAGCCCCAAATCCGAGGCCCACGCGCAGATCGCTGGCTGTGAATGACATGGTCCGGCTCCCTGACGCCCGCTGGTTGTGCGGCGGGCTTGACGATGTTTGCTGTCTATGACCTGCCTGCTAGGCTGACAAGCTGGCGGCGGTGCCGCGAAGGAGTTGGGAAGATATGACCAGACCAGCCTATCCCGTCGAAGAGGTCCGCGACGACCTGATCCCGCTCGCCGATTATCTCGATCCGGAGTTCGCCGCGCTCGAGGCGAAAGCGCTGTGGCCAAAGGTGTGGCAGCAGGCTTGCCGCCTGGAAGAGATCGAAGAAGTCGGTGATTTCGTCGTCTACGAGATACTCTCCGATTCGATTGTCGTTGTGCGCACCGGCGAGGGCGAAGCCGATGTTGCGGCCATGCACAATGTGTGTCCGCATCGCGGCACTTTGCTGGCGGAGGGGACGGGACATGTGCGCGAATTCCTCTGCCCGTTCCATGGCTGGCGCTTCGGGCTGGATGGCGAAAATCTTGAAGTGGTCGACCGCGCCGACTGGGGCAATTGCCTGTCCGATGCTGAGACCAATCTGAGCCATGTGCAGGTCGGCGTGTGGGGCGGATGGGTGTGGATCAACCTCGACCCGGACTGCCAGCCGCTGCTGGATTTCCTCGAACCGATGGCGACGCGTTGCGGTCTGCACGAATTCGATAAGCTGCGCCTCGCCTGGTACAAGACGACCACGGTCGAGGCCAACTGGAAGACTACCATGGAAGCTTTCATGGAGTTCTACCACGTCCAGACCACGCACCGGCAGATGCTCACCTACACCCGCGACTATTCGACCAGCCGTGGCATGGGACGGCACGGCTGGATGAGCTACGAGTTCGATACAGGCCTTCCGGTCGGTCGTTCGGAGAGGCTGGAACCAGAGGAAGTGGCCGACTTTCGCGAGTACCTTTACGAATATGGCCGTCAGTTCAAAGA
>CAZRVW010000088.1:0-10400 GCA_964603645.1 uncultured Novosphingobium sp.
CGGAGGAGGGACTCGAACCCCCGACACGCGGATTATGATTCCGCTGCTCTAACCGGCTGAGCTACTCCGCCAGACCAAGCTGACATCCGGCTTCCGCCGGGCAGGCCGCGCTATTAGGGCCGGGCCGCCCTAGGGTCAACCGTTCACTTCGCGCGGTACTCGGCGCGCTTGCCGCCCCGCATCGGCAATGGCACATTGGGCCTTACCCGGTGCGGGATTGGAGAGGAATCGAGCCATGGCGACACAGACACGGACGCGCGGACTGCCCGAGGCGACGGACGACCTTGCGCAAGGCCTGGCGAATATTTTCGAGCACGGCGTCATCATCCATCGCCAGTTGATCGACCCCGCGCGGCGAGAGCTCCTGCTGGATCGCGTGCTCGAACAGGCAGAGATGGAGCAGGAACTGGGCCTTGCCATCATCGGCGGTCCCGGCGGTCCGCAGGATCTGATCGATTGCCCGCCGGGCGACAAGCGCACGCCGATCTACCAGAACGTCGAATTCCTCCCCAACAAGGGGCGTGTGTTCGTCGACCTGTTCATGGACCCGGTGCTGCGCGACTATGCCAGGGGCGTGCTGCAGGGCTTGCCGCACAAGCTGTGGGCGATGAGCGGCATCATCTCGCGCAAGGGGTTGCTAAAGCAGAAGGCGCATATCGATCAGAACGTGGTGCCTGATCAGTTGAGCAAGGAAATGCCCGCCACGCTCAACATCTTCATCTGCCTGAGCGATTTCGACGAGGACATGGGGGCAACGCTGATCGCGCCGGGAACGCACCGCGGGCCGCGCCCGATCTGGGGCGTGAACGAGGATTCGGTAGACTTCTTCCCCGCCGTCGCCAAGGCTGGTGACGCGATCATCTGGGAGGGGCGGACATGGCATCGCGGCGGGCCGCATACTTCGGACAAGACCCGGTATGCCCTGCCCGTCAATTACTGCCTCTACGCGGTCAATCCGCAGGTGATCTACACCAGTGTGCTGCATGATAGGGTTTACGAGCAGCTATCGCCCGAGGAGCTCGACGTGCTCGGCTTTACCGTGCTGTCGGCAGGCTACCAAGGGCGACTCGGGCCGCGCTTCGAGGGCGACCCACGCGGCAATGTCAACGGGCACACCAAATATGTGCCCGAACTGCATCGCGACGATTGAGTAGCCCGATTGTCCGATCCCTTCGACCTGACCGGCAAGACAGCGATCATCACCGGATCCTCGCGCGGCATCGGCAAAGCCATTGCCGAGGCTATGGCCGCGCGTGGCGCGAATGTCGTCATTTCCTCGCGCAAGGCAGCTGCTTGCGAAGAGGTAGCCGACGCGATCAACGCCGCAGGTGGCGGCAAGGCGATCGCCGTGCCCGCCAACATTTCCTCAAAAGAGGAGCTGACCCAGCTTGCGACGCGAACGCGCGAGGCCTTCGGGCAGATCGACGTGCTGGTCTGCAACGCGGCCAGCAATCCCTACTACGGGCCGATGGCCGGAATCGCCGACGAGCAATTCGAGAAGATCCTGCGCAACAACATCCTGTCCAATCACTGGCTGGTGCAGGAAGCGGCAGCGGAAATGCGGGCGCGACGCGATGGCGCGATCATCATTATCTCTTCGGTCGGCGGCCTGCGTGCAACTTCGGTGATCGGTGCCTACAACATTTCCAAGGCGGCGGATTTCCAGTTGGCGCGCAATCTCGCGCTGGAATTCGGACCCGACAACGTGCGCGTCAACTGCATCGCGCCGGGCCTGATCAAAACCGACTTCGCTCGCGCGCTGTGGGACGACCCCGAGAACGCGAAAAAGGCAACCGAAGCCATTCCTCTGGGTCGGATCGGGGATCCCGAAGACATTGCGGGCGTCGCGGTGTTTCTGGCGTCGCAGGCCGGTCGCTACGTGACCGGTCAGACATTGATTGCCGATGGCGGTGCGACGATCACGCTGGCGGGTATTTAGCGCCTTACGACCAATAGCGCTTGCCCTCGGCCAGCAGCACGCGGCCGAAGCGCAGGCCGGGAAAATGCGGACCGCCGACCAGCATGTCGCCGTCCAGTTCGCGCATGATCCGCTCGCGCGTTTTCACCGCCAGCTTGGGATCAGTGTCGAACACGACTTCCATCTCGGCATTGCGGATCTGCATAGGGCACGAAATGATGTCGCCAAGGATGATCGCGCGCTGATCGCCTGACGAGAGCACGAAGCTCGTGTGTCCTGCCGTATGACCCGGCGTGTGCATCGCACTGATGCCCGGCAGCAGCTCGCCATCATGTTCGATCAGTTCGATGCGACCGTCCGCCATCGCCTGCTTCATCGCATCCTTGAAACCGGGCACGCCCGGCGTGTCTTCATTCAGCACCTGCTCGTCCCAGTCGCCTGCACCGAAGCGGATCGTCGCATTGGGAAAGAAGCGCCGGTGCTCGTGGATTACCCAGCCGGAGTGATCGGAATGCAGGTGCGTGGGGATCACAAAGTCGACGTCTTCGGGCTGAACGCCAAGCGCGGCCAGCCGTCCCGGCAATTCGCCGCCGGTCAGGACGGTGCGATGACCATCGGTGGTGACGAAATCGAATTTGGCCGTGCCCAATCCCGCGTCGAGCAGCACTGTCTTGCCACCAGTACGGATCAGGAAGGCCGCGATCGGCAGGCGCATGACGCCATCGGCGCCGATCTCGTCACCATGATCGCCGCCGTGATCGCCATAGAAGTGACCAGGAATTTCCGACACACCGTCTTGCAGGACGTGGACTTCGAGATCGCCGATCTTCATGCCGCTGCCGTGACCGGAATCGGTCGCACTTCGAAGTCCTCCATGATCGGCGCGGCAAGGCTTTCTTGCAGCTGTGGCAGGCTCACCGCATCGTAAGCGGGTGTGCCAGTCTTATCGAGATACCAAGACTGGCAGCCCCCGGTCGCCCAGACCGAATTGCCTGCCCGCTCGCGCACAGTCGCCAACCACTCGCGCGCGCGATCCTCGCGCGGGACGATCAGCACGCCTTCGGCTTCGATGCGGTCGAGCAATTGCGAAATATAGTCCCACTGGGTCTCGACAATGCCGACGATGGACGCGCTGCCGCCGGGCGAACTCGGCCCGTTGAGCATGAAGAAATTCGGCATGTGCGGGATCGAGACCGAACGATAGGTAAGCGGCAGCTCGGCCCACAGCTCGTCGAGCGTCACCCCGTCTTCGCCGGTCAGCTTCATCGGCCGGATATAAGCGTGGGCGTCGAAACCCGTCGCATAGACGAGAAGGTCGCACTCATGCAGCACGCCATCCACGGTCCTGACACCGTCCGGTTCAATGCACTCGATCCCTTCGGTGACGATCGAGACGTTAGGCCGCTGAACCTCCTCGAACCAGGTTTCGGACATGACCAGCCGCTTGCAGCCGACATCGTAATCGGGCGTGAGCTTCGTGCGCAGTTCGGGATCGCGGATGCGCTTGAGACCGTCGAAGCACATCTGGTCACGCTCGGCGCGATCCTCCTTGCTCTCGAAGGCCAGCGCGCCTCGCTCATTGCTGAAATCGAGCATCTTGCGATAGGTGTCGCGAACCGTCTGGGGAAACAGCCTGAATCTTAGCCGTTTCCACCACGGTATGTGCTCATCGACCACAGGCATGACCCACTGCGGGGTGCGCTGGAACTGGGTGATGTGGTCGACTTCGCCCGCAATCGCAGCGAGCACCTGCACGCCCGACGAGCCCGCGCCGATGAGGCAGACACGCTTGCCCTTGTGCGAGACAGACGTGTCCCAGCGCGCGGTGTGGAAGCTCGGCCCGGCAAAGCTGTCCATGCCGGGAATGTCTGGAAGTTTCGGGTCGCGCAGCCGCCCCGGAGCGCCGATGACAATGTCGGCCCCGTAGCTGCTTCCATCGGCAGTGGTGACCGTCCAGCGCGCGCCGTCGAACTGCGCGTGGGCTACGTCCTTGCCATATTCGATATGGTCGAGCACGCCGTTCCGCTTCGCAACATCGCGGTAGTAACGCCAGATCTCCGGACCCTTTGCATAGCGGGTCTTCCATGCCGGGTTTGGCGCGAAGGAATAGACATAGACGTGCGCGGGAACGTCGCAGGCAACACCCGGATAAACATTGTCCCGCCAGGTGCCGCCGAGCGTTTCGGCCTTTTCGAGGATGACGAAATCGCGCCAGCCGCGCTCACGCAGCTTGATGCCTGCGAGAATGCCTGAAACGCCAGCGCCGATGATGACAACGCGCGGCCCCTTCTCGCCGAAGCGCCCATCGCTCCCCTGCTGTGCCTGCGTGGCCTTCCCGTGCATCCAGCCTTCCCGTCAGCTTATCTCCACGCCCGGCATGCCATTTGCTCGCCACTCTTTCAACTTGTCCGAGTAGTGCTTGAGCGGCCCGAGGTAGATCGACAGCTTCATTCGCGACGGATCACGGTTGCCCTCACCGTTGAGCCAGCTCGGTGTGCATTCCTTCATCTGGTCATAGCCGTACTGGAAGCCGGTCATGATCCATTCCCACCATTCCTCCTCGGCTTCAGGCGTCGCCTCGATCATCGTGGCCTGCCGCTCCTTTAGCGCGCTGACGACATCAGCAACATGTTCGGCGTGGTCCTGCAACGAATGGACGATGCTGGTGGCAAAGCCGCCCTGCGCACCGCTGTAGAGGAAGGCGTTGGGAAAGCCGCGCGAGAGCAGGCCATGGAGCGTATGGGCCTGCGTGCCCTCGGCCCAGTCCTCGGAAAGGCTCTTGCCGCCCCTGCCGTACAGCTCGAAATGCATGCGGCTCTTGTACATCGTACCGGTCTCAAAGCCCGTCGCGAAGACGATGATGTCGACCGGATATTCCTTGCCCTGCACGACGATACCTGTCGGCGTAACCGCCTCGATGCCCTGACCGTCGGTATCAAGCAGGGCGACGTTGTCGCGATTGAACGCCGGCAGGTAGTCATCGTGGAAGCAAGGCCGCTTGCACCACATATCGTACCACGGCTTGAGCGCCTCGGCGGTGTCCTTGTCCTCGACAATGTCCTCGATGCGCCCGCGCCAGCGGTTCATGATCTCGACATCGGCAAGCAGGCGCTCATCGTCCGGCAACTTGGTCTTGTCCACGCCGCCGCTCGCCATCTCGCCGCGGTAAACCTCGGTCCAGGCATCGCCGACCATGTCCTCGTCGAGCGGCAGGCCGGACGTCATGGCGGTGAAGTTCCACATCCGCTCCTGCTGCCAGCCCGGCTGCTGATTGAAATACCAGTCCGGATCGGTTGGGCGGTTGTTGCGCACGCCCACTGCGGACGGGGTGCGCTGCACGACATGGACCTGCTTGCTGACGGGGGCGATCGCGGGAACGACCTGCACTGCGGTTGCGCCGGTGCCGACCACGGCCACGGTCTTGTCGCCCAGCTTGGTCGGAAGCTCGGTCGGTCCGCCACCGGTGATGTCATAGCGCCAGCGCGCGGCATGGAACGCACTACCTTCGAAGGTTTCGATACCGGGAATGCGCGGCAGCTTCGCCTTGTGCAGGATGCCACCGGCAACAACGATGTAGCGCGCCTTGAGTTCGTCACCACGGTCAGTCTTCACGATCCAGCGCCGGGCTTCGTCGTCCCAGTGCGCTTCGTTGCTCTCCGTCTGGAACAGCGCCTTGGAATAAAGGTCGTACTTCTCGGCCAGCAACTGGCACTGCTTGAAGATTTCCGGTGCCTTCGAATATTTTTCGGACGGCATGAAGCCGGTTTCCTCGAGCATCGGGATGTAGACGTAGGCTTCCACATCGCACATGCAGCCGGGATAGCGGTTCCAATACCAGGTGCCGCCGAAATCGCCTGCACGGTCGAGGATGCGCATGTCGGTCACGCCCTTCTGGGCGAGCCGCACGGCGGTGGTCAGGCCGCCGATCCCGGCGCCGATGATGACGACATCGGTTTCCTCGATCACCGGATCGCGGGTGAATCCCGGCTCGACGAAGGGGTCGCGGTCGAATTCCGCCCAGTCATCGGTGAGTTCTCGATACTGCGCGGAACCATCTGCGCGCAGGCGCTTCTGGCGCTCGACACGATACTTCTCGAGGACTTCCTCGGGCGTCATTGTCTGATTCTGTTCGCTCATCCCAGCCTTGCCTCTTCCCGGCCTGCAAATTTTCCAGCTTGCGGATCATATGGCAGCGCCTTGCGCGCATTTCCACGATTTCCGGCGGTGTTCTTGCTGAGAGGGCCTCCTTTCGCAAGGCAGCGACCCGCATAACCCGCAAATCCGTAATTATGAAAATGCCGCAGGAGGCCGTTGCATTGCCGGTGCGGCGGGCTATCCACGCTGGTCAGGCCATCAAGGCCAGGCGGGAGAGAATCATGACAGAGACCATCGATCCTAACGGCAAGACCGTCGTCGTCACTGGCGCAGCAAGCGGCATTGGTCGCGAGATTGCACGGCAGATGGCGGACCTTGGCGCTTCGGTCGTGATTGCCGACATCAATCAGGCGGGGCTGGATGCCCTCGCCAGCGAACTCGAAGGCAAGGGCACCAAGGTGCTCGCTCGCGCGGTCGATATGGCCGACCTTGCCGCAGTCGATGCCTTCGGCAAGGAGGCGATGGACTGGGCGCAGGGCGCCATGGCCCTGGTCTATGCCAATGCCGGCATTCACGGCATCACATCGGGCATCGATCCCGAAATGGAACTTTTCGAACGGGTCATCGCCGTGAACCTGATGGGGCCGATCTACATGTCGAAGGCCTTCGTGCCACGCCTCGTTGCGCAGGGCATCCCGGCGCAATTCGTCATCACCGGATCGCAGGCCAGCTTCCTCGCCGCTCCGGGAATTTCTCCCTACGTCACGGCCAAGCATGGTCTGTGGGGCTTTGCCGATACCTTGCGGATCGAACTGGCTATGGAAAATAGTCCGGTCGGCGTTTCGCTGGTTGCGCCCAGCCGCGCCGATACCGGCATCACCCGCCAGCGGCTCGACGAGTATCGCGACCAGGGCGGCGAAAAGGCAGTTGAGGACTATCTCGCCTCGATGGTCGGGCCGGAAAAGATCGCCGAAGTGGCGGTGCGCGAATCGATGAAGCGGGCGTTCTGGATCATCCCCTCGCACGAGCCGACCCTGGAGATGTTCAAGGCGCGCGCAGACGCGATCATCGAGGCCATGCCGGCAGGCGAAATCAAGGTCTGACAGCACGCAGGAATTCTGGGAGAGCACTAAATGGAAGTCGACGTCAAAAATCTCGCGGTGGTCGTGACAGGAGCCGCGTCGGGCATTGGCCGCGCAACGACGCTCGCCTTTGCTGCCAACGGCGCGAAAGTCTTCGCAGTCGATGTCAACGAGGCTGGCCTCGCCGAAACCAAGGAATTGGCGGGCAACGGTTCGGTTGAGACGCACGTGGCAGACCTGCTCGACCCGGCCAACTGCAAGCCCGCAATTGACGCAGCAGTTGCGAAGCTGGGTCGCTTGGACGCGTTATGCAATATTGCCGGCGTATTGAAAATCGAAGCCCTCGAAGATGTTACTCCCGAAACCTGGGACTTCATCTACGGTGTCAATGTGCGCGCGCCCTTCTTCCTGAGCCAGGCGGCCATGCCGCACCTGCTTGAGAGCGACGGGGCGATCGTCAACATTTCCTCGGCCACCGCGTTCCGCGGCTATGCCTATGTTACCGCCTATACCTCGAGCAAGGCGGCGGTCGCGCACATGACCAAGTCGCTCCAGGCCGAAGTCATCAAGTCGGGCGTCAGGGTCAACGCCATTGCGCCGGGATCTGTGAACACGCCGATGGGCACTGGCGGCAGCGGCGGGCCGATGGACAAGTTCGACATGGAGCTGTTCGCGCGCATGATGCAGGTACGGCCCGGATCGCCCCCGGAGAGCTATACTGACATCATCCTCTACCTCGCCTCACCGCAGAACCAGATCATTCGAGGCGCAGTGCTCAACGTGGACGATGGAATGGACGCGACCTGACGGGGAAAGCAATGCGCGATGGACTCGCGCAGGCGATTCGGAATACGGACCGGTCGGTATCAATACTGACCGACGGGAATAGGCGAGATGGCGGAAGCGGACGCGGCGATTGTGGACAGCGACTGGACAGCGCAAATGCATGCCTCGGTCAATGCGCTCGATCCGGTGGTGGCACTGCTGTCGCTGGTCCACCTGACCGGCGACCGCACCCTGCTCGCAACCCACGGTCCAGCGTTTGACGGCGTGCCGCGCCGGGGCGGCTCTTCTTTTTCGGCCAAGGCCGAGCAGGCCCCCAAGGAACCTGATCCAGCGATCGTCGCCGACATTCGCGCCAGACTCATCGACGTGATGGAGAACGACCCGACCGCAGTCATCACCGCGCCGGACCGGGCACTGTTCAAGCAGATGGCCGAATTCTGCATAGACGCGCCAATCTCGCCGGACGGTCTCGGCATGGGCCGCGAGGCGGCGGGCTTCGTCGTCGGCGAAGGCGGGATCGAAGCGACCAAGGTGCCGCCCGACGATTTCGAGGTGCTGATCGTCGGCGCGGGCATGATGGGCATTGTCGCCGCCGTGCGGCTCAAGCAGGCGGGCTTTCGTTACCGGCTTATCGAACGCAATTCCGGCGTTGGCGGAACATGGTTCAACAACACCTACCCCAATGTCGCGGTCGATACGCCCAGCGTCGAGTACTCGATCTCCTTCGCGCAGAATTCCTCCTGGTCGAAGTACTACCCGCGCGGTGGGGAATACCGCGAGTACCTCGACGGCGTCGCCCGCAAGTTCCGCATCTTCGACGAGATCGATTTCGAGACCGAGTTCGTCGGATGCGAGTGGGACGCGGCGGCGAACCAGTGGGTCGTCCGCACCAGGCGTGGTGAAGAGGAAGTCACCTATCGTGCCCGCGCCGTGGTCATGGCGCTGGGCTTCCTCACTCGCCCTTCGTTCCCCGATGTGGAGGGGTTCGACCGGTTCAAGGGGCCGTTGCTGCACGGCGGCTACTGGGACGACAGCGTCGACCTGTCCGGCAAGAAGATCGTCGTCGTCGGCACCGGAGCCAGCTCGGCGCAGATCAGCACTGGCCTGGCCGATCGCGCGAGCCATCTTACCGTCATCCAGCGCCAGCCCAATTATATGATGCCCGATCCGCGGGTCATGCAGAACGTCGATCCGAACGAGCTGTGGGCGCTGGAAAACATACCTTACGTGACGCAATGGTCACGCCTGCAATGGTTCTCCTCGATGATGACGCGGACGACCACGCCGGCCATGATCGACCCCGAATTCCGTGCCAAGACCGGCGGCGTCTCGCCGACCAATGAAGCTGCCCGGCAGCTTTCGATCGGCTACATGGAAAATAAGCTCGCCTCGCGTCCCGACCTGATCGAGAAAGTGCGGCCCGATTTTCCATTCTTCGCCAAGCGCCCGATCCTCGATTGCGGTTACTACGACACCTTGCTGCGCGACGATGTCGATCTCGTGGTCGGCGAACTCAAGTCGTGCGAGGAGGACGCCATTGTCCTCTCCGACGGCACCCGCATCGAGTGTGACGCGCTGGTCCTCGCGACCGGCTACACGCTCGAATACTTCGCCGATTTCGCCATCACTGGCCGCAACGGCGTGGACCTCCAGGACCTGTGGAACCCGATCCCCCATGCCTACAAGGGCATGGAAGTGCCGGGCTTCCCCAACTTCTTCATCACCGCCGGGCCGAACTCCGCCCTAGCCTCCTCGCACACCGTGCTGGCCGAACAGCAGGTCCATTATGTCGTCGAGTGCCTCAAACGGATGGTCGAGGATGATCTCGCCACAATGGAAGTGACGCAACAGGCCTGCGACGACTTCAACGAAATGCTCCAGGAGCGGCTGGAGAATACCATCTGGATCCAGAGCGGAACCGCCCACGGCTATTACCGGCACCACACCGGCAAGATCGTGCTCGCCTTCCCCGGCCCCAATGTCGAATACTGGAAGATGTTGCGCCGCCCCGATATGGCCGACTATGCGGTCGAAAAGCGAGCGGCAGAATGATGACGGAAAACAACGCGGGAGACAGTGCTTGAGCGAGCCTCGCCCGCTGCCCACCGAGGAAGACCTTGAAGCCATTCGCGAAGGCGTGCGTGCAGCCTGCGCGCCGTTTGGCGACGAATACTGGCTGGCCCGCGACGACGACGGTGAGTTTCCGCGCGAATACCACAGGGCCATGGCTGACGGTGGCTGGCTTGGCATCACGATGCCGGAGGAATACGGCGGCTCCGGGCTCGGCGTCACCGAAGCAATGACGATGATGAGCGAGGTTGCTGCCTGCGGCGGCGCTTTCGCAGCCAGCTCGGCGATCCATATCAACCTGTTCGGCCCGCACCCGATCCTGCTCTATGGCACCGAGGAGCAGAAAGCACGCTGGATTCCCCGGCTTGTCGCAGGGCAGGATCAGGTCGCTTTCGGCTTTACCGAACCTGATGCGGGGCTGAACTCCACCCGGATCAAGACATTCGCCG
>CAZRVW010000089.1:0-10359 GCA_964603645.1 uncultured Novosphingobium sp.
TTCCGGCGACATTGATTTTCTTCGAGACGGCGCCAAGACTTGGAGATAGCCTTTCGGCGATTGGCGAAACGCTGCCACGGCGGGACGTAGCGGTAGCGCGTGAGCTTACGAAGAAGTTCGAAGAGTGCCGCACCGGTTGGCCTGAGGAGCTTCTGGAGTATTATGCGGCTCACCCTCCGAAGGGAGAGATTGTGCTTCTGGTTGGCCCGCCTCGCGCGGGTGCCGCGCCAAGCAGAGCCGATGTCGATGCCATGCTTCGTGCAGCGCTTGCAGACCTTAAACCGTCTCAGGCGGCTGCTTCGGTTGCCCGCGAGACCGGGCTCGACCGCAAGGCGCTTTATGCGCGCGCGATGGAGCTACGTGGCCAATGAAACGGCAAGTGGCGGAAATCAGTGGGCGAGCAGCCGAGAATCGGGCCGCTGAGTGGCTCGAAGCAAAGGGCTGGGAGATTCTCGATCGACGCCGCAAGACGAAGCGCGGCGAAATTGACCTGGTTGCGCGCGATGGCGATGCGATTGTCTTCGTCGAGGTCAAGTGGCGGCGCAGCGCCGAGCAGCTCGATCTTGCGATCGACGAATACCGCTTGCGCCGGGTTGCAGCAGCGGCGGAGGCGGTGGCGCACGAATATGCTGTGAACGGTGAAGATCTGCGCGTGGACGTCCTGCTGCTTGCGCCGGGGCACGAGCCGCGCCACATCGTCAATGCCTGGATGCCTTGAGGGAAGACGAGAGTCATGAGTTTGCGCGTAGCGGTCCAGATGGATCCGATGGAATCGATCAATATTGCAGGGGATTCTTCGTTTCACATGATGCTTGCGGCGCAGGCACGGGGCCATGCGTTGTGGCACTATGACGTGCGCACGCTCGCCTATGACACCGCGCAGGGCGCGGGTGGACGGCTGACGGCCTGGGCCGCGCCGATCACCGTCCAGCGCGTCCAGGGCGATCACTTCACCATGGGCGAGCATCGCCTGATAGACCTTGCCGAGGACATCGACGTGGTGCTGATGCGGCAGGATCCGCCGTTCGACCTGGGCTATATCACCGGGACGCACCTGCTTGAGCGGCTGACGGGCCGGACTTTGGTGGTCAATGATCCCGTCAGTGTGCGCAATGCGCCCGAAAAAGTGATGGTCCTCGACTATGCGCGGTTCATGCCGCCGACATTCATCGCCCGCCGGATCGAAGACGTGCGCATGTTCCATGAGCGGCACCCCGGCGATCTCGTCATCAAGCCGCTGCATGGCAATGGCGGCAAGGCCGTGTTCCGGCTCCCGGCCGACGGCTCGAATCTGGGCGCGCTGTTGGAGATGTTCCACAATGCCTGGCCCGAGCCGTTCATGGTGCAGCCGTTCCTTCCTTCGGTGTCCGAAGGTGACAAACGGATCGTGCTGGTCGACGGCGAATTTGCCGGCGCGATCAACCGCAAGCCCGGCGAGGGCGAATTCCGCTCAAACCTTGCCGTCGGCGGATCGGCGGAAGCGGCGGCGCTGACCGCGCGCGAAGAGGAAATCTGCGCTGCGATGGGCCCGGAATTGAAGCGGCTCGGTTTGGTGTTCGTCGGTATCGACGTCATCGGCGGCGAGTGGCTGACCGAGATCAACGTGACCTCGCCAACCGGCATCGTCGCCATCGACAAATTCAATAGCACCGATACCGGAGGACTTATTTTCGAGGCGATTGAGCGTCGCCACGCGGCGATGTAGTCAGGGAGCTTGAGCAGGTGCTGGAGGCGCGATCCTGTTCTTCGCGTCGGCGTCGCGCACCATCTCCAGCACGTCGTCATTGGACGGCCGTGAGCGATAGTCGGCTGCGACATATTTTTCGAGGACAGTACCGTCACGCGCCAGGACGAGGATCGAGGCGCGGGGCACGCCGTGGGCAAAGCTACCTGCCTCATACTGCGGATCTCGCAGACCGAGAGCGTCGATCAGTGCACTGCCCTGATCACTGATCAGGATGAATCCGATCTCTTCCTCTGCTTTGAACACGGCGAGCTGCGGGGGCTGGTCATAGGAGAGACCTGCCACGGAATAGCCCATTGCTTCGATCCTTGCAGCAATCTCCTTGGTCCGGATCAGCTGCGGCTTGCAGAACGGGCACCAGTCAGCCGAGCGGACGAAAAACACGACCATGCCTTTTTCGCCCATGGAGCTAGCAAGAGTCATGCTGCTGCCGGTGCTGTCCGCAAGCTGCATGTCGACAGGCGCCGTTTCGCCAACAGCAATGCCGACGTCGACCCGTTCGGGTGGGAGCAGCGCCGGACCAAGCATCCAGGCAGCCGCCAAGGCGAGCGCCAGAACGATCGCACCGATGGCCCATGCAATTTTGCGTTTCCAGGTCATCACTTTCTCTCCCTCGGGTGCGCGTTGCGATAGGCGTCAAGCAGCACCGCCGCATCGACCTTAGTGTAAATCTGCGTCGAAGACAGGCTCGCATGGCCGAGCAGTTCCTGCAGGCTGCGCAGGTCCGCGCCCGCGCCGAGCAGGTGCGTGGCAAAGCTGTGACGCAGTGCATGCGGTGTGGCAGTCGGCGGCAAGCCAAGCGCAGTGCGGGCCCGTGCGGTCGCTTTCTGCACCATGCCCTGCGACAATTGCCCACCCTTTGCGCCGCGAAACAGCGGTTTGTCCGGTTCGAGAGGCCAGGGACATTGCGCGGCATATTCCGCGACTGCCTGACGTACTAGCGGCAGCAATGGCACAATGCGCTGCTTTCCACCCTTGCCGGTTACGACAATGGTTTCGCCGAGCGGCAGCACCGATGCGGGCAGGGAAAGCGCCTCGGCAATTCGCAAGCCAGCGCCGTAAAGCAGCAGCAGGACCGCCCGGTCGCGCGCGCCAATCCATGCTTCGCTGGCGTCATCGGCTACGGTATCGGCAAGGTTGACGGCGTCGTCGGGTGTAATCGGACGCGGGAGGCCTTTCTTGACGCGCGGGCCCTTCATGCGCGGCCCGCCATTGTCGACGAGGCCGGTTTGCCTGCGCGCAAAGGCAATGAATCCCTTGAGCGCCGACAATTCGCGCGCGGCGGATACATTACCCAACCCCTCTGCGCGTCTGCGGGCGAGTTGCGCGCGAAGGTCAGCCGAGGACAGCCGCGCGATGTCGTCCCAGCTCTCCAGGTCGGCCGCATCGATCAGCCGCGCCGCCGCTGCGCTGTAAGCCCGCACCGTGTGGGCGGAACGCCTGCGATCCTGCGCGAGAAACGCATGCCATGCTTCCAGAAGATCGGCGCGGGTCATAAGTGAATTCTAACATCTGAATGAGTCCCTGCGAAGGCAGGGACCTTGTCGATGAGATCCCTGCCTTCGCAGGGATTCGTCAGCCCCCGATTTGCTCCGAAACCAGCGCGTCAGGCACCACTTCGGCCAGCAGTGCATCGAGCAGCGGCATGCCGGCCGGTGTAACGCCCATGCGGCTACCCTCGAAGCACAGTAGGCCCTGCCGTTGGTAACGGGCGCAGCGAGCCGCATCGTGCAGGTCCACCACGGGCAGGTCAAAACGAGCGGCAAGCGCAGACAGGTCCACACCTTCCGCCAGCCGCAGTCCCATCAGCATCGCCTCGCTGGCCTGCTCTCGGACTGCGAGAGGGCGCTCCTCGGCAATACCGCGGCCGTTGCGAGACACTGCGGATAGCCAGTTCTCGGGCTTGCGATGCCGCACCGTCGCCGCTCCGCCCCGCCGTCCGTGTGCACCGGGGCCGATCCCGCAATAGTCCTCGTACCGCCAATAGGTCAGGTTATGACGGCTTTCCTCGCCGGGGTGGGCGTGATTGCTGATCTCGTAGGCAGGCAATCCGGCAGCCGACGTGAGCTCCTGAGTCAGCTCGTAAAGGTCCGCTGCGCGCTCGTCGTCGAGCGGCTCGAATTCACCCTGACGCACCATAGACTCGAACCGCGTGCTCGGCTCGATAGTGAGCTGGTAGAGCGACAGGTGCGAGGTTCCGAAAGATATCGCCCGTGCCAGTTCCGCGTCCCAGTCCGTCGCGCTCTGCCCGGGCCGGGCATAGATCAGGTCGAAATTGACGCGCGAGAAGGCGCGCAGCGCCACGTCGAGCGCGGCAAGCCCCTCGGCTGCGTCGTGGAGCCTGCCCAGAAAGCGCAGTGTCTCGTCATCGAGCGCCTGAAGGCCAAGCGAGACGCGCTTGATCCCCGCTCGGGCGAGGTCCGCAAATTTGCTCGCCTCGACCGAGCTCGGATTGGCCTCAAGCGTTATTTCAATGTCCGGTGCGAAGCCCCAAAATCGCTCTGCTTCGTTCAACAGGCACTCGACCAGTGCTGGCGGCATCAATGAAGGTGTGCCGCCGCCGAAGAATACAGAAGTAAGCGTTTCCCCCCTCGCAATATCGGCTTCGTGCCGCATGTCAGCAATTAGCGCTTGCCGCCATTCGTCTACGTCAACCGTATCGCGGACATGGCTATTGAAGTCGCAGTAGGGACACTTTGCCAGGCAGAACGGCCAATGTATGTACAGCGCGCGGGCCATTGTTCTTTCAGCCGCTTTCCGGTCCGCGAAGTCAAGGCCCAGCCGCAGTGAAAAAGATCGCTACCGTCCTGATACTCGCGCTCAGCGTTGGAAGCGGGTGCAAGACGACCCCCGAATCGCCCTCAGCAACCGCGACGCCTGAAACTATCGAATCTTCTGTAGTGGCGGACGTGCCCCCAGCTACCGGATCGCCCGCAGCCAACGAAGCCCCTGCGTCCGCTGTATCGCCCACGCCGACCCCAACGCCCGTAGTCGTAAGTCACAAGGAATTCGTCCGGCAGATCCTCGAGGTACACAATGTGGAGCGGAAGAGCCTCGGTCTAGCGCCGCTAGTATGGAGCCCGACGCTGGCCGATCACGCCAAGGCATGGGCCGATAGAATGGCGCGCACCGGGAGATACGTGCATGCGACAAGCGCGGCCCGGCCCGGCGAGGGCGAAAGCATGTTGCGACATATTGCTGGCGCTTACACTCCGGCGCAGATGGCAGGTACGTTCCTGAGCGAGAAGCCCCGATTCAAGGCAGGGACATTCCCGAACATTTCGCGCACCGGAAACTGGAAGGATGCGAGCCACTACAGCCAAGTGATCTGGCCGACGACCACCGAAGTGGGCTGCGGCCTTACCGTACGGCGCGGCATGGACTATTTTGTCTGCCGGTATGCTCCGAAAGGAAACCAGCCGGGCCAGAAAGTCGGCTGATAGACCCTGACCCTATCCGAACTGGTCGGCGACCAGTTTCGCGAACGCATCGGCCCGGTGGCTGATCTTGTGCTTTTCGTCCGGGTCCATCTCGCCAAAAGTTTCTTCTCGCCCTTCGGGCAGGAAGACCGGATCGTAACCGAATCCGCGTCCGCCGCGTGGCGGCCAGACCAGCGATCCGCGCACGATGCCTTCGTAGACAGCGGTTTCGCCGTCGGGCCAGGCGATGGCGAGCACGCAATTGAACTGTGCAGCGCGGTCGGCAGCGGGGCCGATCGCCTGAAGCAAGCCCTCGACCTTGCCCATCGCCATATACCAGTCGCGACCGGTATCGCCCTCGAACCACTGCCGTTCGGCCCAATCGGCGGTGTAGACGCCGGGCCGTCCGTCAAGGGCATCGACCGAGAGCCCGCTATCGTCGGCGAGGGCTGGCAACTTGGCCGCCTGAGCCGCCGCGCGGGCCTTGATCAGAGCGTTCTCGACGAAGGTCGTGCCCGTTTCCTCGGGTTCGGGCAGGCCGAGATCGCCCGCCGAAACGCACTCCAGCCCGAAAGGCGCAAGCAGGGCGGAAATCTCCCGCAGCTTGCCCGCGTTGTGGGTGGCGATGACGAGCTTGCTGTTATCAAGTTGCCTGACCAGAGTAGGTCTCCGGGCTATGTGTTTGACTGGCTGTGGGATGAACCACGTGGCTGATGGTGATGAAGGAAATTGGGAATCTCTTGTAGGAGGTAGTGCCTACATCTCATGCGATGGTGCAGAGTGTCGCTACGAACCTGAAGGAGAAAGTCCTGTCCGGTTAGCCCCTCCATATGGCGAGAAAGTTCCAATTCTTAACCTGAGCGGCGAATGGGCCTTGATTGAGTTCGTCGGGAAGAAGGCTTGGGTCCTCACCGAGTTCTTGTCTACGACAGAGCCGCAAAAGCGTCAGAGATTCTTGATCAATCGTGTGCCTCCACCAGCTCCCTGGTACGAGTCTATCCAGGATCGTACCGAGGATGTCGTCAAATTCGGTCCTCGCGGAGGACGGTACATAGAGACAAAAGACGGTCGGAAGAGATATTTTTAGGGTCGGACAACGCGCTACGCCTCGCGGACCGCCTTGTCCTGTGCGGCGAAAATCCGGTCGCAGCCGATCCGTGCCAGGCGCAGCAGACGCAGCATGCCTTCCTCGTCGTAGGGCGCGCCTTCAGCGGTTGCCTGGGCTTCCGCGATCAGGCCGCCCTCTATCAGCACGAAATTGGCGTCGGCTTCGGCATTGCTGTCTTCGGGATAGTCGAGATCGAGCACCGGCGTGCCTTCATAGATGCCGCAGGAAATGGCCGCGACCTTGGCCGTGATGGGGTCTTCCTCGATCAATCCCTCGCCCATCAGTTTATTCACCGCAAGGCGCAGCGCCACCCAAGCGCCGGAAATGGACGCCGTACGCGTACCGCCATCGGCCTGGATGACGTCGCAATCGAGCGTGATTTGCCGCTCGCCTAGCTTCTTCATGTCGCACACGGCGCGCAGGCTGCGGCCGATCAGGCGCTGAATCTCCTGCGTGCGACCCGATTGCTTGCCCTTGGCGGCTTCGCGGCTGCCGCGCGTGTGTGTGGCGCGCGGGAGCATGGAATATTCGCCGGTGACCCAGCCTTCGCCTTTGCCGCGCAGGAACGGCGGCACGCGCTCCTCGACAGAGGCAGTGCAGATCACCTTGGTGTCGCCAAAGCTCACCAGCACCGAGCCTTCGGCGTGCTTTGTGTAACCGGTGACGATTTCGATGGCGCGCATCTCGTCGGGCGCGCGGCCGGATGGTCGCATGGGATGTCCTTTGCTGAAGTTTGGCCGCCCTGTGGCGCAACGGGCTTGCCGCCGCAAGGGGATCGCCTAGATTAAGCTCTACCATGAGCACTGTGCCCGTAACCGAACTGACCGACCGCGCGCGCGAAATATTCCGGCGGGTCGTGGAAGGTTATATCGAGACCGGTCAGCCGGTCGGCTCGAAAACGTTGGCCGGTGCCGCCAGCCTCAACCTTTCGCCAGCCTCGATCCGCTCGGTGTTGGCCGATCTCGAACAGCTTGGTTTGCTTGCCGCGCCGCACACCAGCGCGGGCCGGATGCCGACCGAGCGCGGACTGCGCCTGTTCGTCGACGGCTTGATGCAGGTGGCGGAACCAAGCCAGCACGAGCGTGCTGCGATCGAGCAGCGCCTGTCCGAACCTGGTCCGATCGAGGCGGCGCTGGAAGCGACCAGCGCGGTGCTGTCCGAGCTTTCAGCCTGTGCGGGCGTGGTCATGGTGCCACACCGCGAGCCGCGCCTCTCGCAATTCTCGCTCGTGCGCCTTTCGGATGAAAAGGCGCTGGCGATCATGGTTGGCGAGGATGGTGCGGTGGAAAACCGCGTGGTCGAACTGCCGCGCGGGCTCTCCGCCGGATCGCTCGAGGAGGCCTCCAATTACGTCACCGCACAATTGCAGGGGCGTACGCTAGCGGAGGCCGCCGCGCATGTCGCGACGCAGATCGCATCGGGCCAGACCGCGCTCGACGAGGCGAGCCGGGAGCTGGTCGCGCGCGGCCTTGCGGTTTGGAGCGAAGATGCGACGTCCCGCCCCGTGCTGATCGTGCGCGGACAGGCGAGGCTGCTGGACGAGGAGGCGCTGGGCGATATCGAGCGGGTGCGCTCGCTGCTGGAGGACCTCGAAAGCAAGCAATCCGTCGCCCGGCTGCTTGAACTGGCGCGCGACGCCAAGTCAGCCCGGATCTTCATCGGTTCGGAAAATCGGCTGTTTGCCCTGTCCGGCTCCTCGGTGATTGCCTCGCCCTATCATGATCGCGAGGGCAGGGTGGTCGGCGTGGTTGGCGTAATCGGCCCGACGCGGTTGAATTATGCACGGGTCGTCCCCATGGTGGATTTCACCGCCCAATCGCTGGGCAAGCTCATCGGATAGCTGGATACATTTGACGACCATGAACGACGAAAAAGACCCGCAGGACGATCCCGCGGTAGGGGAGGAATTGAAGGGCGTTCCCGAGGAACTGCTGGAAGGCGGAGACGAGCCGGTGGCCTCTTCTGGCGGTATTGGCGGCGATCCCGAACGCCTGCGCGAAGAGCTGGAAGCAGCCAAGCAGGATGTGCTCTACGCCAAGGCCGAGACGCAGAACGTGCGCCGCCGCCTCGAGAAGGAGCGGGACGACGCCAAGACCTATGGCGCGACCGGATTCGCGCGCGATATCCTATCGGTGGCCGACAACCTTGCCCGTGCGCTTGAAGCGATCCCTGATTCCATGCGCGAGGACGAGGCTACGAAGGCTTTGGTCGCCGGGCTGGAAGCCACGGGGCGCGAGCTCGAGAAGGTGTTTGGCCAGCATGGCATCAGCCGCATTGCCGCGGTCGGCCTGCCGCTCGACCCCAATCAGCATCAGGCGATGCTCGAAGTTCCTACCGAAGAGGCTGAACCTGGCACAATCGTTCAGGAAATGCAGGCGGGTTACATGATCCGCGACCGGCTGCTGCGCGCGGCTATGGTCGGGGTGGCGAAAAAGCCGGATTAGGCAGGCGCAGCGCCCGGGAAATCGACCAGCGCATCATAGGCCGTCTTGTCCGCGACCCCAGCCAGTTTCTGGCCCTTGCGCAGCAGAAACGCGTGGCGCACGATTTCGGCCTGCTGCTCGATTCCATATTGTTCGAGCCGCCAGCCCGGCTTCAACGAATAATCGTATCGCCGCGAGAAACTACGGGACAGCACCAGATACCAGCGTCCCCTCGTCTGGGTCTGCCAAACGTGCGTCATCTCGTGCAGGAATAGCGCCTGCTTCTCTACCGAGGCTTGCGAGAAATCTTCGCACCTATGCGGGGAGCGCGGATGGAAATGGACGTGTCCGCTCGGCGCCATGAGGGTGTCCACCGGCTGGAAGGGAAACCACCGCCTGCGCTTCAGCCTGACCTTGCTGCAATCAATCGCGATGCCGAACACGGAGCGCACCAGCCCGACCTCGCCTGGTGTCAGCCCTCTTTCGCCCCCGACCGGGCAAGCAATGGCATCCCCGGCTTCGTTCAGTGGTCCATCCCGTGCATGTCGTGGCCCATGCCGGCCGAGACGATTTCGATAGGCGCGGACAACTTGTCACCATCCGAGAAGGTCAAGGTCAATTCGGTGGTTGCGCCTTCGGCCAGGTCCTCGCTCGGTTCGAACGCCATGACGTGCAGGCCGCCCTGAGCGAAAGCCACAGTTGCACCGGGAGCGATCTCAACAGCCTCGCGCTGTTTCATCGATCCGCCCGTCGTTTCGTGCATCTCGGCGGTCGTTGCACCATCCACGTAGGCCGCAACCAGCGTCACCGACTCCTTGCCGCCGTTGGTCAATTCGAAATAGACAGCCGCGGGCCGACCGGCAACGATAGGCAGGGTCATTTGCCCCTTTGCCAGGGCCATGCCGGGCTTGGCATCGGGCGGCATCGTCGCGCTCATTTCCTGTGACTTCTCGCCCTCGCTGGACTGGCCACATCCGGTGAGTCCTACCATCAGAGCCAGCGCACAAGCGGCAGAGATACCTGCGATCGGTTTCAAGCGAGACCCCTTGAATTTGTTCTATCCTGCAACAGGTCCGACAATGCCGCCTCGCGGGCCTTGTGCCAAGAAAAACCGCACCTATATCGCCCCGGTCAACGAGCCGCCGAAACGCCTCGCCATAACGGGAGGTCAACAGCGCGGCGTCAACACGAATGCGAGGAATTGGGGTATATGGGTAAAGTAATCGGTATCGACCTGGGCACGACGAACAGCTGTATCGCGGTCATGGACGGCGGCAAGCCGAAGGTTATCGAGAATGCCGAAGGCGCGCGCACGACGCCTTCGATCGTCGCTTTCACCAAGGATGGCGAGCGCCTTATCGGCCAGCCGGCGAAGCGCCAGGCAGTGACCAATCCGGACAACACGGTGTTTGCGGTGAAGCGCCTCATCGGTCGGCGCTTCGACGATCCGATGACCAAGAAGGACATGGAACTCGTCCCCTATACCATTGCCAAGGGCAAGAATGGCGATGCCTGGGTTACTGCTGGGGGTGAGGATTATAGCCCTTCGCAAATCTCCGCCTTCATCCTGCAGAAGATGAAGGAAACCGCCGAGAGCTATCTTGGCGAAACGGTCGAGCAGGCGGTCATCACCGTCCCGGCATACTTCAACGACGCGCAGCGGCA
>CAZRVW010000090.1:0-10324 GCA_964603645.1 uncultured Novosphingobium sp.
TCGCCGTTACCCGCCATGTCGGCTTCTTGGGGCAGCCCTTGGCGCTCTCGACCGCACAGGCGGTATAGGCCGCGCGTTCGAGTTCGATATCGCCATTTTCCAGCCTGCGTCCTGAATTCGCCGCGATCCGGGCGCCCTCGCGGAGCGCCAGCAAGAGGTTCTCCATCGCGCCGGTCTCAAGCTCGTCGGTCAGTTCGACCTGCTCGGTGAAAAGCTCGTTGCTGTCGGCATCGACCATCCTGACATCGCCGCTTGCCAGGATCTGCCCGGTCTTGCGGTGCCACGTCACCCGGTCGGCGCGGACCGCTTGTCCGTCGCGCCGCAGCACTACGTTTCCGCTGGCGGTTACGGTGTCGGCATTGTCGTCGTATTCGGCCCGATCCGCCTCGAACGCGACCGGTGCTTCGGCGGCAGGCGCGGCTTCTTCGCTTGCCTGATCCTCGCTCTGGGCCAGAACCGGCGAAGGTCCTGCCAGCGAAGCTGCCGCCAGGGCTAACGCCAGCGCGCAGCCCGGCCCGGAGCCCAGGCGTCTGACTACGGCCTGCAACAGGAACGGGAAGGGCGGGCGCATGGCTTGCCTATCGCAGCACTGGTGCGTAACTGCAATCCGTCCCGGCGCCAGACTGCCGCGCAAAAGCCACGATTTCAGGAGATTCCATGCAGATTCGCTTCCTTCAGGACGCATCGGACTCATCGGCGCGCATTGTCGCCCATCTGGTGAATCAGGATGCGTTTCCTTCCGGACTTGAACAGGTGCTGGTCGAAGCCGCGACGATGTCGCGTTTTTCGGGCAAGCCGGGTCAGATGTTCGAAGGCTTTGTCGAACGGGGCGGACAGGTCGTGCGGGTGGCGCTGGCCGGGATCGGCGGGCCCGATAGCGACGACCGCCAGTCGGCCATCGAGCGCGCCAGTGCTGCCCTGGTTGCGAAATACCAGGCCTCGGGCGAGGAAGAGATGGTGTTCGACCTGTCCGGGGCTGGGCTTTCGGCAGGCGAAGCGAGTGCCGCGCTGCTTGGCGCACGGCTGCGCGCCTGGCGTCACGATGTCTATCGCACCAAGCTCCCCGACGACAAGAAGGCGACTCTCACCAGCATTGCTGTCGTTGGCGCGCCGGACGGAACCGAAGCCGCCTGGGAGGTCGAGGCCGCCCTAGCCGAGGGCGTCGAACTGACCAAGCAGCTTGTTACCGAGCCCGCCAACACGATTTATCCCGAAAGCTTTGTCGCGCGTTGCGAGGAAGCGATGCAGGGCAGCGGCCTTTCCCTGCGCGTCCTGCATCCCGACGAGATGCGCAGGCTGGGCATGGGAGCACTTCTGGGCGTGGCGCAGGGCTCTGCGCGCGAACCGCGTGTGCTGGTCATGGAATGGCTGGGCGGCGCTAAGGGCGACCGTCCGCTGGCGCTCGTCGGCAAGGGCGTGACGTTCGATACCGGTGGCATCTCGCTCAAGTCTCCCGCCGGGATGGAAGACATGAAATGGGACATGGGCGGCGCGGGCGTCGTCGCCGGCACCATGCTCGCGCTGGCGAAGCGCGGAGCGAAAGCCAATGTCGTCGGCCTGTGCGGGCTTGTCGAAAACATGCCCGACGGCAATGCCCAAAGGCCCGGCGATGTCGTCACCTCGATGTCGGGACAGACGATCGAGGTCATCAACACCGATGCCGAGGGTCGGCTGGTGCTGTGCGACGTGCTGACCTTCGCCCAGCGCGAGTACAATCCCGCCTCGATTATCGATCTTGCCACCCTGACCGGCGCGATCATCGTTTCGCTCGCACATGAATATGGGGGCATGTTCTCCAACGACGAGGATCTCGTCGCGAAGATCGACAGTGCTGGCAAGGCGAGCGGCGACAAGGTGTGGCGCTTCCCGCTCGGCAAGGCCTACGACAAGATGATCGACAGCCAGATCGCCGACATGAAGAACATGGGCGCGCGCTTTGGTGGATCGATAACCGCCGCGCAGTTCCTCCAACGCTTCATCGAGGACAAGCGGCCCTGGGCGCATCTCGACATCGCGGGCATGGTCTGGGCCGACAAGCCCGGCGCGACCTGGGACAAGGGCGCGACCGGTTATGGCGTGCGGTTGATCGACCGCTTCGTGCGTGACAACATGGAGGGGTGATGCGGGTCGATTTCTACCAGCTTAGTCGCGATCCTGCCGAAAAGGTGGTGCCGCTACTGGCGCGCAACACCCTGAAATCGGGCGCGCGGCTGCTGGTGGTGTCGGGCGACGGCGAGCAACTCGATCGCATCGGGCAGGCGTTATGGGAGCCGAGGGAGACCTTCCTTGCCAATGGTCGCGCCGGCCAGCCTCACGAGGACCGCCAGCCGATCCTGCTGTCCGACCAACCCGAACCTGCCAATGGTGCGCGTTATGTGGCTCTGGCCGACGGCGTGTGGCGCGAGGGTGAGCCTGCATTCGAGCGGACCTTCCTGCTGTTCGATGAGATGACCTTACAGGGCGCGCGGGATTGCTGGCGCGAACTGGGCGCGCGCGATGGCGTCGAGCGGTGGTTTTGGAAACAGGAAGGCGGGCGCTGGGTCGAAGGGCCATGAGGCACGACCTTGCAGCGCAGCATTTTCCCCGCTAGGGGCGCGCTACTTCAGAAAAACACCATAATTCGCAAGGAACACCCGTCATGGCGGTCACCCGCACATTCTCGATCATCAAGCCCGATGCCACGCGCCGCAACCTTACCGGCGCGGTCACCAAGATGCTGGAAGAGGCGGGCCTGCGCGTTGTCGCTTCCAAGCGCATCCACATGACCAAGGAGCAGGCCGAGGGCTTTTACGGCGTCCATCGCGAGCGCCCATTCTTCAACGACCTCGTTGCTTTCATGACGTCCGGCCCGGTGGTCGTGCAGGTGCTCGAAGGCGAGGACGCGGTGAAGCGCAACCGTGACGTCATGGGCGCGACCAATCCTGCCGATGCGGCCGAGGGCACGATCCGCAAGAGCTTCGCTGAATCGATAGAGGCCAATTCGGTCCACGGTTCGGACAGCGACGAGAATGCGAAGATCGAGATCGACTTCTTCTTCTCGCCCGCAGAGATCGTCGGCTGAGCCGGGCACCGATTTCGCGTAATCGGTAACACGTGGTAACTCTCCGGCGGTGTCGCGTCGCCGGAAGGGACTCTTCTGGCGCCATTTGGGCTGGGGGAGAGAGCCAATGGGACGTGTTCTGACGCTGCTTGTTGCAGCGATATGTTATTTCGCGTTTTTTCTGTCGTTTGTTTATCTGGTCGGATTTCTGGGCGGTTGCCCGGCGCTTCCGACCAATGTCGACAAGGGCATCGAGGCGACAACCGGCGTTGCGCTTGCAGTCGACGTACTGCTGATCGCACTGTTCGGTTTACAGCACAGTGTCATGGCGCGGCCCGGCTTCAAGGCGGCCTGGACCAAGATCGTGCCGCAATCGCTCGAGCGCAGCGTCTATTGCCTGGCGACGGCGATCGTCCTGTTCGTGCTCTACGCGTTCTGGCATCCGATCCCGCAACCGGTGTGGTCGGTCACCAACGAAACCGGGCGGATCGTCTTGTGGACCCTGTTCGGGCTGGGCTTCCTGATCGTGTTCCTGAGCACATGGCTGATCAGCCATTTCCAGCTCTTCGGTCTTTCGCAGGCTTGGTCGCATTTTCGCGGCGAGACCCCGCATAAGCATGCTTTCAAGACACCGCTTTTCTACAAACTGGTGCGCCATCCGATCTATCTCGGGTTCCTCATCGCATTATGGGCGACGCCGGACATGACGTTGGGCCATCTCGTGCTCTCGATCGGTCTGTCGATCTACCTGTTCATCGGTGCGGGCTACGAGGAACGTGATCTGGTGGGCGAATTCGGCGTAAGCTACATCGAGTATCAGGCAAGCGTTTGCATGATACTGCCGGGGATCGAACGCAAATAGCCTTGATTGATCCATGCTGGCTCACGATGTAGATTGTGAGCCAGCAAGGAGATAAGCGATGCTCGGCATGGGTGAAGAGGGCGAAGACTGCCCGTTCGAATTCAACTTCGACGAGAAGACCTTCAAGGTCGGGGATACTGTGAGTTACCGTGTGAATGGCAGCCTCGAAGGCTTTCCTTTCGTCGGCACGCTGATCGAGGTGCACGACGATTACGTGGTCATCGCTGGCGATCCGAACGATCCCGATACGAAGTATCGCGGCACCCGTGAGAGCCGTCCGCTGGTGGAATTTTCGGAGGTCTAGCCGCCGGGTGCAGTGGTGGTGAATCCCGAGCAGCTTGCCAGAGATTTTCACGACGCGATCAACTGTCAGGATCTGGACCGGCTCGGCGCGCTGATGTCGGACTATCATGTGTTTACCGACACAGGTGCGCGGCAAGGGAGCGTGTCTCGATGTGTGGCGCGGCTTCTTCGCGGCCTTTTCGAACTACCGTAACGATGCCGCCGAGTGGCGGACGAACGGCGTCGAGGTCGCCATGGCGGGATCGAGTTCCTGTTCCGACAAGCGGCTGGACGGCCCCGCGCTTTGGCTTGCTGTGACTAACGGCACCATGGTTGCGGAGTGGCAGGTCCTTGATGACGACAAGACGGGCCGGAAGAAGATCGGCCTTGCCGGCTAAAACTCGTCCGCCGCGTCCATCAGTTTCGTCAGCCGTTTTGGGGCGACTTCGCGCCATGACCGTGCCAGCCATTCGGCGACGTGGTCCCAGTCCACCCCCTTGCGGTTGAGGATCAGGCCGACCCAGCCGCTCGCGCCGTAGTATGCGGGGCGGAAATACACATCGGGCGACTGCTCGATCAGCGCTGCCATCTCGTCAGCCCCCGATGTCTTGACCAGCACGGCAATGTGCGGCTCGCCATGATGCCGATCGCTGAAATGGGCGAAATACTTGCCGCTCTTGCCGCCCGTCCGCCAGCCGGGCGAGCCATGCGATTCGCGCGCTTCGGCCTCGGGCAGTGCGAGCGCCAGCTTCTCGACCTACGAGTGCAGCCATTCGGCTGAGGTTTCGCGGCTCACCAGGTCCTCAAGGCAGCGCGAGTAGAGCTGGTGCTCGGCCAGCAGCACGCGCGCGGCCAGCGTCTCGGGCGTGTCATCCGGCAAGATCGCGACCGGCGTCTGGCCCAGCATGGGGCCGTCGTCGAGCTCGGCAGTGACGAGGTGGACCGTGACGCCGCCATGGCTGTCGCCTGCCTCGATGGCGCGTTCATGCGTATGTAGGCCCGGATATTTGGGCAGCAGGGACGGGTGGACATTCACCATCCGACCTTCCCACTTGCCGACAATGGCAGGGGTCAGGATGCGCATGTATCCGGCGAGCGCGACATATTCCGCGCCGCTCGAAGCGATGGCTTCATGCATGGCGAGGTCGTGCGCCTCGCGTTCCATGCCCTTGTGCGAGAGCACGAAGGTGGGCACGCCTTCGGCTTCGGCGAGCTTCAGGCCCGCTGCATCGGCCCTGTTCGAAGCCACCAGCACGATTTCGTAAGGGCACGCCTCGCGGCGGCTGGCATAAAGCAGTGCGGCCATGTTGGTGCCGCTCCCCGAGATGAGCACGGCGACCTTGGCGCGCGGCTCAGGCAAGGTGGACCGCCTCCCAGGTCTCGCGCGCGGACCAGTCGTCGGCGCTGCCCCGCACGGTGCAACCGCGCTGGCCTTGCTCGATGGCGCCGATGACATGGACTGTCTCGCCCGCTTCGGTCAGGTCGGAGACCAGCCCGGAAACTTCGTCGGCGCTCACCGCCAGCACCATGCCAATCCCGCAATTGAACGTGCGCGCCATCTCGGCGGGCTCGATATTACCCTGCGCCTGAAGGAAAGCCATGAGCCGCGGCTGCTGCCATGCACCCGCGTCGATCCGCGCATGCAGACCCTCGGGCAATACGCGCGGCACGTTCTCCAGCAGTCCGCCACCGGTGATGTGCGCCAGCGCATGAATCCTCCCCGCGCGGATCGCGGGCAGCAGGCTCTGTACATAGATGCGGGTCGGCTCGATCAGTGCATCGATCAGTAGGACATCCTGATCGAACAGCGCAGGACGATCGAGCTTCCACAGCTTGTCTTCGGCCAGCCTGCGCACCAGCGAATAACCGTTTGAATGAACCCCCGATGAGGCGAGGCCAAGAAGCACGTCGCCTTCTGCCACCCTGTCTCCGGTCAGTTGCTCGCCGCGTTCGACCGCGCCGACGCAAAACCCGGCGAGGTCATAGTCGCCCGCCGCATACATGCCCGGCATTTCGGCGGTTTCGCCGCCGATCAGCGCGCAGCCAGCAAGCTTGCAGCCTTGCGCTATCCCGGCAACGACACGCTCGGCAACGCCATTGTCGAGCTTGCCGGTCGCGAAATAGTCGAGGAAGAACAGAGGCTCGGCGCCCTGCACGATGAGGTCGTTGACGCACATCGCGACAAGGTCCTCGCCGATCCGGTCATGCCGGTCATGGTCGATGGCGAGCTTCACCTTGGTCCCGACCCCATCGTTGGCCGCGACAAGCAACGGATCGCTGTAGCCCGCTGCGCGCGGATCGAAGAAGCCTCCGAAGCCGCCAATGTCCGCGTCCGCACCGGGACGCGCTGTGGCCTTCACCAATGGGCCGATTGCCTTGACCAGCGCGTTGCCCGCGTCGATCGAGACTCCGGCCTGTTCGTAAGTGTAGCTCGGCGTATTGGACGTCATGGTGATCCCTTGGCGCATTCGCGCTTGGATTTCCATGGCGCATTGGGCAAAAGGCGCGCGACCCGAGCCATGGCTATCGTATTTTTCCCCCCTTCCCGGTTAGACAGGCTGGCCCTATCCGGCAGGCGGCTGGTCACGGTCGCGGCCTGCGCGCTGCTCCTGGCGCTCGGAGTTGCTGGACTCAGTGCGCTCATCGCCCAGATCGAAGGCGATCGCGGCATTCCGCCGATAGCTTCGTCCGAGGACATTCAGGTCAACGGAATCGAAGTCAACGTGCATGCCGATTCGGCCGAGGAGGCGCGAACCAAGGGCTGGCAGGAGGCCCAGCGCAAGGCCTGGGCCAAACTGAACGGGCCAAAGATGCCCGATTCGCAGCTTGATTCGATGGTGACCGCCATCGTCATCGAGCAAGAGCAGATCGGCCCGCGACGCTATATCGCCCGGCTTGGCGTGATCTTCGACCGCGCCAAGGCTGGACAATACGTTTCAGCCGAAGGCGGGGCGGCGCGAATGCGCTCGGCGCCGCTGCTGGTCATTCCTGTGCTCTATTCGGGCGGCGTACGACAGGTATTCGAGGTGCGCAGTCCATGGCAGCGCGCCTGGGCCAATTTCCAGTCCGCCGCGAGCCCGATTCAGTATGTCCGGCCGACCGGCGCCGGCGGCGACTCGCTGATTGTAACAGCGGGCCAGACAAGCCGTCGCAGCCGCCTGTGGTGGCACACTGTCCTCGAACAGTTCGAAGCTGCGGACGTGCTTATTCCGATCGCCCGTCTCGAACGGCAATGGCCGGGCGGGCCGGTGCGTGGAACCTTTGCCGCGCGCTACGGGCCCGACAACCGGCTCCTCGAAACCTTCACGCTCACTGCCAAGAACGAGGAAGGCGTACCGGCGATTCTCAACACGGCTCTGGTACGCATCGACCTGATCTATCGAGATGCCCTGGCGCGCGGTCTGCTGACTCCGGACCCGTCGCTTATGGCTGGTGACTGGCAGATCGATGCGGCGCTGGCCGAACTGGCCGCGAAACTGCGCGCGGCCCAGGATGCTGAGAAGGGCGCGAACACGGACGAAGACACGAGCTCGGATCGTTCAGCGATCGATGCGACGACTAGCGCCTCGACGGCCATTTCGACGATTGCCGTCCAGTTCGCTACGCCTGACGCCGCGGCGGTCGACGCGGCGCTCGGCGCGGTTCGCAGCGCGCCCGGGGTGCGCGGCGCAGCGACTTCGAGTATCGCGATCGGCGGAACCTCAGTGATGCGGGTGACAATTGCCGGTGATATCGAAGCCCTGGCCGCGGCGCTTCGCGCGCAGGGCTGGCAGGTTACGGCCGGTTCCGGTGCGATCAGGATCAGCCGTTAGGATCAATGAACGATGACACAGATCGCGCTGCCGCTGTCGTCCGGGACCGGGCCGGACGCTGCGCCACGCATCATCGTGGGAACTGGCAACGCCGAGGCGATCGAGGCGCTCCGCGAACCGGCGCGCTGGCCATTCCGGACGGCGGTTCTCTCCGGTCCGCCACGTTCCGGAAAATCGCTGCTCGCACGCTGGTTTGCCGAAAGCGGGCTGGGAGCGGCCATCGACAATGCCGAAACGCTCGACGAGCAAGAGCTATTCCATCGCTGGAACCGGGCGCAGGAACAAGGCGAGGCGCTTCTGATTGTCAGTAATGCGGGGGAAGGCGGCTGGCAGATCACGTTGCCGGACCTTGCATCGCGGATGGGAGCGGCGCTTCACTTCGAAATCGGCCCGCCCGACGATGCCATGCTGGCCGATCTCATCCTGCTCCATGCCGAGATGCGTGGTCTTGCCCTTGACGATTCTGCAACCGCTTATCTTGTAGGAAGGTGCGTGCGTAGCCATTTGGGCGTCGAGCAACTGGTGGCGGCGATCGACCGGATCAGTCTCGAGCGCAAGCAGGCGCCGACCCTCGCGGTCTGGCGCGAAGCGCTGGAGCAGATTGCCGGGCCAGACCAGCCACGCTTGCTTTGAAGCGGATTTGGTGGGAGAATCGCATAATGTTCGGTGGTTTGATCCGCTATCTGGACTCGGTGAAGGCGCGGGATCCCGCGCCCCGTTCGCGCTGGGAAGTGCTGCTTTATCCTGGCGTCTGGGCGTTGTTCTGGCATCGCGTGGCGCATGGCCTGTTCAAGGCGCGGCTTTATTTCCTCGCCCGGGTGGTAAACCACTTCTCGCGTTTTCTTACCGCGATTGACATTCATCCCGGCGCCAAGATCGGGAAGAACTTCTTCATCGATCACGGCTTTACGGTGATCGGCGAGACTGCCGAAATCGGCGATGATGTGACGATCTATCAATGTGTTACGCTTGGCGGCACAAATCCGACGAGTGGCAAGGGGGGCAAGCGCCATCCTACGCTCAAGGACAATGTCATTATCGGCTCCGGCGCACAGATCATCGGCCCGATCACCGTGGGTGAGCGGGCGCGGGTCGGCGCAAATGCCGTCGTCACTGACGATGTGCCGGATGGCGCCACCATGATCGGTATCAAGGCGCGCTCGACGCTGGTTCCGGCAGAGACCTGGCAGCAGGAATTCATGCCCTATGGTACGCCTTGCAGCGATAAGTTCGATCCGGCGACGCAGAAGCTCGAACTGCTTCAGTGCGAGATGGACGTGATGCAGCGGCGGCTGACGCAGCTTATGGAAGAGCGCGACGCCGAAGCCGCCGCGCCGTCCGGTGAAGGCAAGAAGTCGGCTTGAGCGCGACCATCACACCCTTCCCGAGACCGGCCGCAAGAGCGGCGCAGGTCGGGTTCGATCGCCTTGAACTGCAGCGTATTCTCGATCTCTATGGCCGTATGGTCGCAGCCGGGCAGTGGCGCGATTATGCCATGAATTTCGAGAAGGACGCAGCCAGTTTCAGCGCCTATCGCCGCGCTTCTGAACGGCCGCAGGCGCGGATCGAGAAGCGCCCGGCGCTGCGCGGTCGTCAGGGCATGTGGACGTTGTTCGGCGAGGCCGGGCAGGTGCTCCGGCGTGGGCACGAGCTTGCCGGCGTGCTGTTCCCGCTTGAGCGTCGGCTTCTGAAGGTGGTCGAGGGCTGAAGCCCTAGTTCGATTCCCCCGCTGCCTTGGTCAGCATTTCCATCGCATGGGTCTGCTGCTCCATCCCATAGGCCAGCGGTGCGTCGCTCGTGCGATCCGAAATCTGCGCCCAGGCTGCCGCGACTCCCTCGGCGGTGCGATGCTCAGGGGCGAGCAGGACGCCGTCGTTCATGGTCAGCCAGAAGCACTGATAGACGCCGCCGCCGGCGCCCATCATGACATTGGCCGGTGCATTCTCCGAAACCAGGAAGGCTACTGCGGCTGCCACCGATTCCGGCGTGAAGGCATTGAACGCCTCTTCCGGGAAGATGTCCTCGGTCATCCGCGTGCCCGCTGTGGGCGCGATCAGGTTGACTCGGATGTCGTGCTTGGCGCCTTCGAGAGACAAAGTCTTGGCAAGGCCGATGATCCCCGCCTTGGCCGCAGCGTAATTGGCCTGTCCGAAATTGCCACCAAGCCCGGAAGAGGAGCTCGTCATCAGCACCCGGCCATAGCCCTGCTCTCGCATCAGCGGCCAGACGGCGTGCGTCGCGTAGGCAGTACCGAGCAGGTGGACGCGCACAACCAGTTCGAAATCGGCCGGGTCCATCTTGGCAAATGTCCGGTCGCGCAGGATCCCG
>CAZRVW010000091.1:0-10227 GCA_964603645.1 uncultured Novosphingobium sp.
AGGCAAGGCCGCGCAACGAGAGCACCGCGACTTCCGTCGTGCCGCCGCCGATATCGACGACCATCGAGCCGACCGGTTCGGTCACCGGCATGTCCGCGCCGATCGCGGCGGCCATCGGTTCGAGGATGAGGAACACTTCCGAAGCACCTGCATTGGAGGCCGCATCGCGAATCGCGCGGCGTTCAACGGAGGTGGAGCCCGAAGGCACGCAGATCACGATTTGCGGATAGCGGAACATGCTCTTCTTGCCGTGCACCTTGCGGATGAAGTGCTTGATCATTTCTTCGGCGATCTCGATGTCGGCAATGACGCCGTCGCGCAGGGGCCTGATCGCTTCGATGTTGTCGGGCGTTTTGCCCATCATCAGCTTTGCGTCGTCGCCGACCGCCTTTACCCGTTTGATGCCGTTGCTCGTTTCAATTGCGACTACAGAAGGTTCGTTGAGCACGATCCCGCGATCCTGCACATAGACCAGGGTGTTGGCGGTCCCCAGGTCGATCGCCATATTCTGCGATCCGAACTTAAAAAATTTCGTCAAAACTGAAGACATCGGCTCTTTCGCATCCTCGTTGCGAGCATCCCGCCAAGCGCTCGGCGCGCGGGAACGATACTCGATAGGCATGAAAGCGGAGCCCTTAGCCGATGGATTAGCGAAATGCCAAAAATTTGTGGCCAAATCAGGGGAGGAATCTTCGGTCCGTCTCGAATTGCCGGGGATTCGCCGTTAGGCTCGTGCGCATGGCTCAGATCCGCCGCCTTCCCGAACATCTCGTCAACCGCATTGCCGCGGGCGAAGTGGTCGAACGGCCTGCCTCCGCGCTCAAGGAACTGGTGGAAAACGCCATCGATTCCGGAGCGACTTCGATCAGCGTGCGTCTGGCAGGCGGCGGCCTCGTAATGATGGAGGTGAGTGATGATGGCTGCGGCATGGAACCGGACGAAGTTGCCCTGGCGCTGGAGCGTCATGCGACCTCGAAGCTGCCCCACGAACATATCGAGCAAGTGACGACTCTTGGCTTTCGGGGCGAGGCGCTGCCATCGATTGCCAGTGTCGCCCGGCTGACGATAGAGAGCCGTCCGCAGGGAGCCCCCGAAGGCTGGCGCCGTGTGGTCGATCATGGGGCGCTGGCGGCTGACGAGCCTGTTGCACTGCGGCTAGGAACGCGGGTGCGTGTCGAAGCCTTGTTCGAGCGCGTACCTGCCCGCCGCAAGTTCCTGCGTTCGGAGCGCGCCGAATATGGCGCCTGCCGCGATGTGGTGCGCCGTCTGGCCATGGCGCGGCCCGATGTGGGCTTTGCTCTCGAAAGCGATGGCAGGCGGGTGCTGTCGGTCCGTGCGGGAGACACTCTCGCCGAGCGCGTCGCGCAGATTGTCGCGCGCGAACTTGCAGATGACGGCGTGACGATAGACGCGCAGCGGGGCGAGGCGCGGTTGACCGGCGTTGCGGGTCTGCCGACCTTCAACCGCGGCGTTGCCGATCACCAGTACCTGTTCGTCAATGGCAGGCCGGTGAAAGACCGGCTGCTGATCGGCGCCGTGCGCGGGGCCTATTCGGATATGCTCGCGCGCGATCGGCATGCGGTGCTGGCACTGTTTCTTGAGGTGCCGCCCGAGAACGTGGACGTGAATGTCCATCCGGCCAAGACCGAGGTGCGGTTCCGCGATCCGGCTTTCGTGCGCGGGTTCATTGTCGGTGCGCTGCGTCATGCGCTCGACTCTGCCGGCGGGCGCAGCGCGCAGACGCCCGCCGCGCCAGCCATGGCGCGCTGGCAGGCGGAGCCTTCAGGACCGGCGCCGTCGCTCGGCGCACTGTTCGCGCGGGAGCACTCGGCGTCGGTGCCGCGCGTAAGTGAGGCGGGTCGCATGTGGCGCGGCTACGAAGCGGCCTTGATGACGCGGCCCGAGGCGCGAGCGGAGCAGGCCGAGGAGGTTGCACCGCCAGTTTCCGATCATCCGCTCGGAGTAGCGCGCGGGCAGGTCGCCGAGACCTATATCGTCGCTGAGGCGGAGGACGGCCTGGTAATCGTCGATCAGCATGCCGCGCATGAGCGGCTGGTGATGGAACGGCTCAGGGCTGCAGGCGCAGGCGACAAGCTGGCAGCGGCGCAGGCCTTGCTGATGCCCGAGGTGGTCGATCTCGACGAAGCCGATTGTGATCGCCTTGAGGAACAGGCCACGAAACTGGCCGAATACGGCCTCGCGCTCGAACGCTTCGGTCCCTCCGCCATGCTCGTGCGCTCGGTCCCGGCGGCGCTGGGAAACAGCGATCCGCACGCGCTCTTGCGCGATTTGGCGGACGATCTCGCGGCCAATGGCGACAGCCTGTTGCTTGGCGAGCGGCTCGATCATGTCCTCGCGACCATGGCCTGCCACGGTTCCGTCCGCGCAGGGCGCACCTTCTCGGTCGCCGAGATGAACGCGCTCTTGCGCGAGATGGAGGCGACCCCCCGCTCGGGCCAGTGCAATCATGGCCGCCCGACGTGGATCAAGCTCGCCCACGAAGACATCGAGAAGCTCTTCGGGCGCAAGTGAGGCGAACTTCGTAGCGTTCACAGTGCTCCTTGGATTTCCTCCTGGTGCCCGCAAAATGCATGAGCGTGTGGTTTGTCATGACTAGGGCCCGGACCCTAGGTCGGACCAGACCAAATACGGTCGGGGCACACCGCCTTTTCGCGCGAATCTATGGGAGGGCGAACAGGCGGTCAGATCCAGGTCGTCAACATGAGGCCCAGGCTGGTGACCAGGCCCAGCATTGGCACGATTCTGGGGATCGTGAAGAAATGGTTCGCTTCGTCGGGCGCGGGCGGTCCGAGGCGCAACAGCGCGAAATTTACAAGCACGAAGACGACAAGAACAATCTGCGATGTATGCTGTGCAAGCCTTTCGATCGGGAACGTCTGGGTCAACAGCAGGATCGCGGCAGTCACAAGCACGGTCGCCACGACCGGCGTTCGAGTTCTCGGGGCGATCCATGCCAGACGGCGCGGCAGATGTCCGGCATTGGCCAGGCCGTAGATCACGCGCGAAGCCATAATGATCTGGATAAGGATGCCATTCACCGTCGCGATCACGGCGATGCGGGCGAAGGCATCGCTCAACCTGTCCGGCGCGTTCGCAAATACCAGCGCGAGCGGGGCGGGGTTTCCTGCAAGTTCGGACATTGGTACGCTGACTATGACCGCGCTTGTAGTCGCGACGTACAACATTGTCGTGCAGACCAGCGTGATGACGACTGCCGTTGGGAAGGTCTCGCGCGGTTTTTTCACTTCCTCCGCTACATTGACCATGTCTTCGAAGCCGACAAACGCAAAGAATGCGAGGAGGGAGGCCGAAGCGATGCTAAGCCATGCCGCACCTTCGAACTGCGGCACAAGTTCGGATAGACTCGCGCCGCCTTGTCCGTCCGAACCAAAGCCCCATCCGATTACGAGTAGTAACCCTGCAACCTCGACGAGTGTGACAAGTGCCGCGATCTTGACAGACCCGGCTATGCCCCAACAGGCAATAGCAGTGACGAGCAAAACGGTTGCTATCGTCAGCGCGGGCACAGGGAGCCCGAACATAATATTGAGATAACTCCCGGCCCCGATGGCAATGGCTGAGGCCGAGACGATGCCGGACAGAGCCACGAGCAAGCCAACAATTGTCGCGAGCGACGTGCTTTGGAACCCGGCCTTCACATATGCAGCTTCGCCAGCGCTGACCGGATAGCGGGTTGCCAATTCCGCGTAGGATAATGCTGTGAAGGCAACGACTATCGCCGCGATCACGAAGGACATCGGCGCAAAGACATCAGCCTTTGCAGCAGTGGCACCGACCAAGACGTAGATGCCCGCACCTATCGTCACGCCAAGGCCGTAAAGCGTGAGAAGCGGCAATGTTAGAACCCGGCGAAGCGAGCGCTTCTCGTTGACGGGTGTCGCCTGCATAAAATTCAAACCTGCCCGGCGGCAGCGCTCCTATACATTGAACTTGAAGTGCAGCACGTCGCCGTCCTTCACTTCGTAGTCCTTGCCTTCCTGTCGCAGCTTGCCTGCGTCCTTAGCCGCGTTTTCGCCGCCCAGCGCGACGAAATCGTCGTAAGCGATAGTCTCGGCACGGATGAAACCACGCTGCATGTCGGAATGGATTTCACCGGCGGCATCCGGGGCCTTCGCACCTTCGTGGACGGTCCATGCCCGTGCTTCCTTGGGGCCGACGGTGAAGAAGGTGATGAGGTGGAGCAGGTCGTAACCGGCGCGGATGATGCGGGCGAGGCCGGTTTCGTGCAGGCCCATCTCTTCAAGGTAGGCGAGCCGTTCATCGGGTTCCATGCCGATCAGCTCTGCCTCGATCGCCGCCGAGACGATCACCGCTTCGGCGCCGTCGGCCTTCGCCTTTTCGAAGACTTTCGCTGAGTGGGCGTTGCTGCCCGCTGCGGCTTCTTCTTCGACATTGCAGACATAGAGCACCGGCTTGGCGGTCAACAGTTGTGCCTGCCGGAAGATGCGCGCTTCTTCCTCGTCCTTCGGTTCGGTGAGGCGCGCTGGCTTGCCCTCGCGCAGCAGAGCGAGCGCCTGGCCGAGTACGGAGGCCATGATCTTTGCCTCCTTGTCGCCGCCGGTCGCCTTCTTCTCTGCGGCAGGCACCCGCTTTTCAAGGCTTTCGAGATCGGCAAGCAGCAGCTCGGTTTCGACCGTTTCGGCATCGGCAAGCGGATCGACGCGGTTGTCGACATGCTGGATGTCATCGTCCTCGAAGCAGCGCACGACATGGACGATGGCATCGACCTCGCGGATGTTGGCGAGGAACTGGTTGCCGAGGCCTTCGCCCTTCGACGCGCCGCGTACAAGTCCTGCGATATCCACAAAGCCAAGCTGGGTGGGGATGACCTTCGCCGAGCTGGCGATGGCCGCAAGCTTGTCCAGCCGCTCGTCTGGCACGCCGACCTGGCCGACGTTGGGCTCGATCGTGCAGAACGGATAGTTCGCAGCCTGCGCCGCCTGCGTTTCGGTTAGCGCGTTGAACAGGGTCGATTTGCCGACGTTCGGCAGGCCGACAATACCGCAGCGAAATCCCATGATGCACCCAATTATCGGGCGTCTCGCCCTTCCAAGCGCGCGCCCATACCGGGTGTATAGGGCTTTGGCCAGTTCTCCTGCCAATCCGCCCGCGACTGTCTTTTACGCAATGTTCATGCGGGAAGGTTAATGCGGCGCAACTATGCGAAGGTCACAGCGCTTCCTTGCAGCCACGCTGGTCGCCGGTCTGCTGGCGAGCTGCGCGCCCAGCCCGCAGGAGCGGATGGCGCGTGCCGAGAAGGCGTTGGAGGCGCACCGCTATAGCCATGCGCGCGCCGACTATCAGGCGATCCTGCAGTCCGAGCCCGAAAACCGCGATGCGAAAATCGCGCTGATCAGGATCCACATCGCGCAGGAAAATCCCGATTACGCTGTGCGAATTCTCGACGGCATGGAAGACCGGGGAACGCGGACGCGCGCTCTTCGTCTGCTGCGTGCAGTGGCACTGCTGATGCTTGGCCGGTTCGATGACGCGATGGCTGTCGTTGCCCAGGACCCGAGCGCCGAAGCGTGGCGCATAAGGGCGATCGCGCAAGCCGGACGCAACGATCTGGGCCAGGTGGCCTATGCATTCGAAAGCGGCTCCCGCGCGCCGGGCAATCGGGCGCGACTGCTTGCAGATTTTGCCCATTTCAGGTTGTCGCAGGGCGATATCGGCGGTGCAGCTGCGCTTGCCAAGCAGGCGGTCGGCACCGACGAAACCGATGAGAATGCCTTGCTGGTGGCCGGCAATGTCGAAATGGTCTCGAAGCGGCCTCGCGCGGCGCTGTCATGGTATACGCGTGCGGCCAGGATCTACCCGGAGAGCCGCCCTGCGCTGATGGGGCGGATCGCCATGCTTGCCGAACTCAAGCAGTTCGACAAGGTCGCCGCTTTGATCGAGGCAGGACGGGTATTGCGGCCGGAAGATACCGAACTGCTCTATTTCGAGGCCCTGCTTGCCGCCGAGCGCAAGGACTGGGCCCAGGCGCGCGCATTGCTTCAGCCCTATGAAGACAGGATGGAGCAGATGCCGGCCGCCAGTGTACTCTATGCCGAAGCACTGATCCGGCTGGAGCAGGTCGATCTGGCCCGCTCGCGGTTGTCGTCACAGCTCCTGCGCGATCCTGACAACTGCAAGGTCCGGGTTCTGCTCGCGGAGGCGAAACTGGCCGGCGACGATGCCGAAGGCGCACTCGAGACGCTTGCTCCTGTCGCCGGGTGGACCGACGCCACGCCGCAAGAACTTGCGCTTCTGGCCGAGGCTCAGGCCCAGGCGTCAGGCGCCTGAGCAAAACCCGAAACGGCAGCAGGCCCCGTGATCGCCACGAGGCCTGCGGGTTTGTCTGACCGGCCCCAGGAGACGGCGACCGGCTAGAGCAGGGAATATCGGGTTATTTCCGGCTGCGACGGCGACGTGCGATGCCGAGGCCAACGAGGCTGAGGCCCAGCAGCGCGAGCATATCCGGCTCGGGAACTTCATTGCCGCCGCTCGAAGTCGTGGTCGGGGGCGTGCCACCCGAGGTCGTGGTCGGAGGCGTGCCACCCGAAGTCGTGTTCTTTGGCGGGGTTCCGCAGGTGACGTGCCCGCAACCGCACGTATGGCGGTGCGTGAAGCCGTAGCCGCCCTTTTAGCCGCCATAGGAGGAACTACCGCCATAGGAGGAACTACCGCCATAGGAAGAGCTGCCGCCATAGGAAGAGCTGCCGCCATAGGAAGAGCCGCCAGCGAGAGCAGGCGTGGAAATGGCAAGCGTGGAAGCCAGGCCGGCGATAATGATGGTCTTGATCTTCATGTCGGTCGTTTCCCCTGTCAAAGATTGACAACAACGAAGCAAATGCTGTGCCAATTGGGATTTGCAGGGGTTACGATGTTTACGGCCAACCGCCGGTTCCGAGACTGTAATGCGTACCGACACCAGATATGGTTAACTTGTTAACCTTTGAATTTCACCTGTTCCTGTCAGCCTAGGGATCCCGTTTGAGCGCCTTGTCGGCCTTGCAGCGCTTCATCGACAGCGGCTCCCCGGAGAATATTTGCGTGATTCGCATGTCCTCGCGGTCGGTGGTCACGGTCAGGCAGGCGCAGCGATAGCCATAATAGCCATTCGTCCTCACCCAGCCCTGTTTGTAGAAATCCTGGGGCAGCACATCGAGCCCTTCGGCCTGGTAGCCGCCTTGGACGCCGATGGTACATTCACCGTCGCGGTCGGTGAGCCACCAGTTAGCAGGCGTGGGATTCGACAGATATCCGCAGCGCTTTTCGGTCCTTTCACCCGCGACAGCGGTGCCGGTGACGAGGCACGCTAGGGCGGAGACCGCAAGAGCGGCAGCCAGAGGCATCAATCGTGCACCGCCTTGATCTAGGGCCCGACCGGACTGTCGCCGAGCCAGGCCAGTTGAGCTTCGCGGCTGACGCGGTTGATCTCGAGCTGTGGCTTGTTGCCGGGATGGACCGCCTTGCGCAGCGGACGCGTGCCTGCAGGCATGGCGATGATTTCGGCAATGGCGCGCGGCACGTCCATCGGATCGGGTGCGTTCGGCCAGGTCGTGGCTGAGGGTGCGTCGGCCGGCTTCATTCCCCCGACCGCCTTTGGATAGGCCTGCTCGAGATCTTTTGCCGAGCGTTCATAGAGCGCGCCGGTGAGCGTGGCGCGGCTCTTGCCGATGCCGGTAGGAAAGCCGCCGGGCTGGATGATAGCGACATCGATCCCATGCGTCACCAGCTCGTAGGCCAGCTGCTCGCACATCGATTCGACCGCGAACTTTGTCGCCGAATAGATGCCGCCGTTGGGCGACATTACGCGCCCCACTTGCGAGGAAACATTGACGATGAGGCCCGACTTGCGGCTGCGCATTCCGGGCAGGGCGGCGCGGAACAGCCGCAGGTAGCCATAGACATTGGTATCGAAGGACAGCTGCGTCGCTTCGATGTCCTGCGCCTCCACCGGGCCATGGATGTTGATGCCTGCATTGTTGACCAGCACGTCGAGCGGGCCGCCGGCGATCTTCTCGGCCTGTGCGAGCGCATTGGCGACCTGTTCATCGGAGAGGACGTCAAGTTCGAGCACGTGCAGGTCGAGACCGTCGCGTTTGGCGACCTTGCGCAATTACTCTGCTTCGGGACGAGGTACATTGCGCATCGTCGCGAACACACGGGCGCCAAGCCGGGCATAGTGTTCTGCCCCCAGCCGTCCGAACCCCGAAGACGTGCCGGTCACCAGCACGCTCTTGCCTGCTAGCGGCTTCGCTGTTTGCGCCAGAGCAAAGGGCGCGAGGCCCGCTGCTCCCAGCAGCGTGGAGGCTCCTGCCATCAGTCCACGCCTGTCGATGCCTGCCATGATCCGTCTCCCGTTGACCAACGAGCCACAACTTATCGGCTAGCCGCTGTGAAGCAATCCAATACCAACTGCTCTTATGGTCCGCTTCTGCACTCTAAGGCTCCGCAGTCTCTTCCGTCTTGCTCGCCTTCAGATAGTCCTGAATTTTTTTCCAGTTTTCGAGCGACAGTTCTGCAGGATTGAAGATGCGGGTCTGATCGAGCGGATTTGCCGCTTTTTGGGCCTTTTCGATCATCGACTCATTTAACAAACCGCGCATCCCCGTGAATGTTCATGTTCTTGCGTAGTCGTTGATCGCGCTCGACGCCTCTTGAAAGCTTACTGGGAAGTTCGTCTTGTTGTTTTCCGCAAACAAGGAAGTCTTAAACTTTGCCTGTTCCGCAACGACGAGTTTTTGAAGAGCCGGCAAATCCTCATGGACGAGGAACGCTTCGTCGTAGTTGCGAAAAGTGCTGTCAAAGAGTCCGAAGCCCGCGCCGGTTGCACCGGTGACGGCCGATCCTGCCGAAGCGAAGCCCAGAAGCGCGGTAATGGCTGCGCCAACATCGTTTACGCCTCCTCGAGCAAATCTGGGCACCTCCATCAACCGGCTGATACGGGCGGGTTTGGGTGATTGGCGCTGTATTTGGCACAAATCCAAGCCTTTGGGGGTTCCATTGAGTCGTATTCAGGCGGTTTTCCTGTCTTTCGGGCGCAGTTATCCCATGGCTTCTCGTCGTTCGTGGAAGATCAGGCGGTGCATGTTGTAGGCGAGGTTGGCGAGCGTGATCTTGGCCTCGGCGCGCTCGATGCCGATGGTGCGGACGAACAGGCCCATGACCGCCTTCTGATGGGCGAAGACATGCTCGACGCGGGCGCGAACCTTCGATTTGGCGGCGTTGGCCTTTGCCGTGCGTTCGGGCATCGGCCTGCCTCTGGGCTTCCTGCGATGGATACGACTGACCCGGCCTTGCCGTTTGAGCCACTTCTCGTTGGCCTGGCTGCGATAGGCGGTATCGGCCCACACGTCCGAGGCGGTGTTGTCCTTGGTGACGACATCGCGCAGCATCTTGCCGTCGAAGCGCGCCGCGTCGGTGACCTTGCCCTTGCGGATGAACCCGAAGGTCCGGCAGATCGACACGCTGCTCTTGTAGCCGAAGGCGGGAATGGCGATGTCGATCCCGGGCTTGCCGTCGGCTGTGGGCTTGGCCTTGGCGAACTTCACCGTCCAGCGCGCATCGGTGTCCTTCTGCGCCGCCTTGGCGGGCTGGTCCGGCCAGATATCGCTTGCCGTCTTGCCCTCCTTCACCGCCGCCTTCTCAGGCTCGCTGTTGCGCTGCTTGGGCGCCGCAACCAGCGTCGCATCGACGATCTGCCCGCCCATTGGCAAATAGCCGCGTTCCTTGAGCTGCCGGTCGAAGTCGGCGAACAGCAAATCGAGCGCGCCGGCCTGGGTCAGGCGCTCGCGGAACAGTCGGATCGTGTTGGCATCGGGCGTCGGTGCGCCGAGATCGAAGCCCAGAAAGCGCAGCCAGCTCAGCCGGTCGCGGATCAGATACTCCATGCGCGCGTCGCTGACATTGTTCTGCGCCGCCAGCACCAGCACCTTGAGCATCGTCACCGGGTCATAGGGCGGACGTCCGCCCTTCGTTCCGTCCGAATAACCCAGCGCCTCCACCAGCGTCGGCCGGAACGCCTCGAAATCCACAACTCGGGCCAGAACCTCAAGCGGGTCGCCATGCGCCGAAAGCCGCTTCAGATGATCCGATAACCCGAACAATCCCGCTTGCCTCATCGCCCCATCCCTTCGAACCCGAGTGAATCAGATCAGGCCAGGATTTGCGAGAGGTTTTTGGAGGTGCCCAGAT
>CAZRVW010000092.1:0-10209 GCA_964603645.1 uncultured Novosphingobium sp.
GATCGCCTTTACCGACGGCCGCCAGATCGGCGCGACGCTCGACCGCAACGGCCTGCGACCCTCGCGCTTCTGCGTCACCAAGAGCGATCTCGTGTGCATGGCGTCGGAAAGCGGCGTCCTGCCGGTCAAGGAAGACAACATCGTGCGCAAGTGGCGGCTCCAGCCGGGCCGCATGCTGCTGATCGACTTCGATGAAGGCCGCATCATCGAGGACGAGGAACTCAAGTCCAAGCTGGCCGAAAAAGAGCCCTACGAGAAATGGCTCGAAAAGGCGCAGTACATGCTCGAAGTCCTCGACATGATCGAGCCGGAGCTGGCGGCGCTGCCCGTAACCACGACCTCACTGCTCGATCGCCAGCAGGCGTTCGGCTACACTCAGGAGGACATCAGCCGCTTCCTTGAACCGATGGCGACGAAGGCCGACGATCCGATCGGCTCGATGGGCACCGATACGCCGATCCCGGTCCTCTCCAAGCGTCCACGCCTGCTCTACGACTATTTCAAGCAGAACTTCGCGCAGGTCACCAATCCGCCGATCGATCCGATCCGCGAGGAACTGGTGATGAGCCTGGTATCGATGATCGGACCGCGCCCCAATCTGCTCGGTCACGAAGCCGGCAGCCACCGGCGGCTTGAGATGGAGCAGCCGATCCTGACCGACCGCGACATTGCCAAGATTCGCTCGGTCGAGGCGGCGCTGGATGGCGCTTTCCGCACCGAAACGCTCGACATCACCTGGTCGGCCGAAACCGGGGTCGAGGGCCTCGAAGGAACCCTCAAGGATATCTGCCTCGCCGCGACCGAAGCCGTGCTTGCCGACAAGAACATCCTGATCCTCTCCGACCGGGCGCAAGGCCCCGACCGCATTGCCATCCCCGCTGTCCTGGCGACATCGGCAGTGCACCATCACCTCGTGCGCCAGGGCCTGAGAATGCAGACCGGCCTCGTTGTCGAAACCGGCGAAGCGCGCGAAGTACACCATTTCTGTGTGTTGGCGGGCTACGGCGCCGAAGCCATAAACCCCTATGTCGCCTTCGAAACGCTGGAAGATGTCCGCGTTCGCAAGGACCTGCCAGTCAGCGCCGAAGAGGCTGAGAAAAACTATATCAAGGCGGTAGGCAAGGGCATCCGCAAGGTCATGTCCAAGATGGGCATCTCGACCTACCAGTCCTATTGCGGCGCGCAGATCTTCGATGCCGTCGGCCTTTCAAGCGACCTGATCGAGAAATATTTCACAGGCACCGCCACTACGATCGAAGGCGCGAACCTTGCCGCGATTGCCGAGGAAACCGTGCGCCGTCACAGGTCGGCCTACGGCGACAGCCCGCTCTACCGTTCGATGCTCGATGTCGGCGGAATCTATCAGCTGCGCCTGCGAGGCGAGGAACACGCCTGGACTTCGGCCAACATTGGTGCACTGCAGCATGCGGTGCGCGGCAACCAGCCCGACAAGTACAAGGAATTCGCAGCATCGATCAACGAGCAAAGCGAACGTATGCTCACCATCCGCGGCCTGATGCAGTTCAGGCCTGGCAAGCCGATCGACCTCTCCGAAGTCGAACCGGCGAGCGAGATCGTCAAGCGCTTCGCCACCGGGGCGATGAGCTACGGCTCGATCTCCTGGGAAGCGCATACCACGCTGGCCCTGGCGATGAACCAGATCGGCGGCAAGTCGAATACCGGCGAAGGCGGCGAAGATCCCAAGCGTTTTCTCCCGCTCGATGATGGTCGTTCGATGCGCTCGGCGATCAAGCAGGTCGCGAGCGGGCGCTTCGGCGTGACGACAGAATATCTCGTCAATTCCGACGATATCCAGATCAAGATGGCGCAGGGCGCGAAGCCCGGCGAAGGTGGCCAGCTGCCGGGTCACAAGGTCGACAAGACCATTGGTGCGACCCGCCATTCGACGCCGGGCGTAGGCCTGATCAGCCCACCCCCGCACCACGATATCTATTCGATCGAGGATCTGGCACAGCTGATCCACGACCTCAAGAACGTGAACCCTGAGGCGCGCATCTCGGTCAAGCTGGTGTCCGAGGTCGGCGTCGGCACCGTTGCGGCGGGCGTCTCCAAGGCGCGCGCCGATCATGTCACGATCTCCGGCTACGAGGGCGGCACTGGCGCTTCGCCCCTGACCTCGCTGACCCATGCCGGCAGCCCGTGGGAAATCGGCCTTGCCGAGACCCAGCAGACGCTGCTGCTCAACAACCTGAGAAGCCGCATCGCGGTGCAGACCGACGGTGGCCTCAGGACCGGTCGCGACGTTGCCATTGCCGCATTGCTCGGCGCCGACGAGTTCGGCTTCGCCACTGCGCCACTGATCGCATCAGGCTGCATCATGATGCGCAAATGCCACTTAAACACCTGCCCGGTGGGCGTGGCGACGCAGGACCCGGTGTTGCGCGCGCGCTTTACCGGCCAGCCCGAGCACGTGGTGAATTATTTCTTCTTCGTCGCCGAAGAATTGCGCGCGATCATGGCCGATCTTGGCTTCCGCACTGTCAGCGAGATGGTGGGCAGGGTCGACATGCTCGATACCCGGCGCGCCATCGATCACTGGAAGGCGGCGGGCATCGACCTGTCGCGCATCCTCTATCAGGCGCCGCAGGGCGACAGCCCGTCCTTGGGCTGGTCCGAAGGGCAGGATCACGGTCTCGTTAATGCGATCGATAACGAGCTGATAGAAGCAGCCAGACCTGCGCTCGAAGCCAAGCAACCGGTTCGCATCGAACAGGCCTTCGCGAACGTCAATCGCACGGTCGGCGCAATGCTGTCGGGCGAGGTGGCAAAGAAGTACGGCCACGCGGGCCTGCCCGACAACACCATCCATATCACCTCACGTGGCGTCGGCGGCCAGAGCTTCGGCGCATGGCTCGCCCATGGCGTCACGCTCGACCTGACAGGTGATGCCAACGACTATGTCGGCAAGGGTCTTTCGGGCGGACGGGTAATCTTGCGCCAGCCCGATCATGTCGACCGCGAGCCGACCGAGAACATCATTGTCGGCAATACCGTACTTTACGGCGCGATTGCGGGCGAGGCCTTCTTCAATGGCGTTGCCGGCGAACGCTTCGCGGTCCGCAACTCCGGTGCGATTGCCGTGGTCGAGGGTGTGGGTGACCATGGCTGCGAATACATGACCGGCGGCGTGGTCGTCGTGCTGGGCACGACCGGTCGCAATTTCGCGGCGGGCATGTCGGGCGGCGTGGCCTACGTCTATGACGAAGACGGCATGTTCGAGAAGCTGTGCAACCATGCGCAGGTCGATCTCGAAAAGATAGCGCGCGAGCCCGATGAGGATGAAGGCACCGGACGACCGCAACAGCGCGGTGTCAGCGTCTATGACTACGGCATGGGCGACATGTTGCGCCACGATGCGGAGCGACTGCGCGTCCTGCTTGAACGGCATCACCTGCATACCGGCAGCAAACGCGCGCGCGCGCTTCTGGATGACTGGGAGGCCTCGCTCGGCAAGTTCGTCAAGGTCATGCCGCGTGACTATCGCAATGCGTTGAAGCAGCTGGAGGCCGAACGGCTTGAAGCCGCTTCCGTCGCCGCCGAATAACCGACAGGAACAGCAAGACTATGGGCAAGGAAACCGGTTTCCTCGAAGTCGAACGTCATGATCGCACCTATGGCGATGCAAAGGAGCGGCTGACCCACTACAAGGAATTCGTCATCCCGCTTAAGGATGACGAACTGCGCGACCAGGCTTCACGCTGCATGAATTGCGGGATCCCGCATTGCCATACCGGATGTCCGGTCAACAACATGATCCCTGACTGGAACCATCTCATTTACGAGGCGGACTGGAAGAATGCGCTCGACGTGCTGCATTCGACCAACAATTTCCCGGAATTCACCGGCCGCATCTGCCCCGCACCATGCGAGGCGGCTTGCACGCTCAACATCATCGACCAGCCGGTGACGATCAAGTCGATTGAATGCCAGATCATCGATAAGGGCTGGGAGAATGGCTGGGTCACGCCGCAGGTGCCAGCCGAGCGGACCGGCAAGTCGGTCGCGGTCGTCGGCTCGGGCCCGGCAGGAATGGCCTGCGCCCAGCAGCTGGCGCGCGCCGGGCATTCGGTTGTCCTGTTCGAAAAGAACGACCGTATCGGCGGCCTGATGCGGTACGGCATTCCCGACTTCAAGATGGAAAAGCGGCACATCGATCGGCGCATGAAGCAGATGGAAGCCGAAGGCGTCGAATTCCGCCCATCGACTGAGATCGGGGTGAAAGTCTCGGTGGCCGAACTGAAGGAAAACTTCGACGCCATCGTTTTTTCGGGTGGCGCGGAAGAAGCCCGGCGGCTGGAAATTCCGGGCGCCGAGCTGCCCGGCGTTCACCTCGCAATGGATTTCCTGCGTCAGCAGAACAAGCGCAATGCTGGGGACGAGGAAATGCGCGCGGCGCCCGACGGCACTATCACCGCACGGGGGAAGAACGTCATCGTCATTGGCGGCGGCGATACCGGATCGGACTGTGTCGGCACGTCCAACCGGCAGGGCGCGAAGTCCGTCACCCAGATCGAGATCATGCCCAAGCCGCCGGTCATGGAGGACAAGGCGATGACCTGGCCGGACTGGCCGCTCAAGCTGCGCACCTCGTCAAGCCACGAAGAGGGCTGCGAGCGCGACTGGGCGATCCTGACCAAACGCGTGGTCGGCGAGAATGCGGTGCAGGGCCTCGAATGCGTGCGCATCGAGTGGGAAGGCGGCAAGATGCAGGAGGTGGAGGGCAGCGAATTTACGCTCGAGGCTGACCTCATCCTGCTGGCGATGGGCTTCCTCGGCCCGCGCAAACCCGGCATGCTCGATCAGGCGGGCGTGGAGCTCGATCCGCGCGGCAACGTCGAGGCCAACGTGGTGGACTACCATACCAGCGACGAGAAGATCTGGTCATGCGGCGATATGCGGCGCGGCCAGTCGCTGGTGGTGTGGGCGATCCGCGAAGGCCGCCAGTGTGCCCGCGCGGTCGACGAGGCGCTGATGGGGACGAGCGAGCTGCCGCGGTAGACGAAGCGAACGATCTGGTTGGGATAGGTTCAGCTTTCCGGACGTAGCGCTCCGTCATGACCGATTCAGCATCAGCAAGCTCTGATCGGGTTCAATCCATGCGACGGCGGGCGGAAGCGATCCTGGCTTCACCACGGAGCCGATTGCACCTCGTTTGCGGGTTCGTTGCGTTGCTGTTGCTGGCTATTGCGGTCGCCCTGTGGGTTCGTCTCGACCGCGTCTCGACTGCGCCCAAGCAGTTGCGCGAACTGCCCGCGCTTCCGGAAGATATTGAAAAACATGGCAAGCTTGCGCGCACAACCTTGCCGCCCGACGATGCACGCGAACGCAACGATCGGGTGGGTTTCGAGCCGCGCGAAGGCGCTATTGCGCGTCCTTTCGAGTTTGCCGGGTCGGACGTCGACCGCAACCGAGCTACGGAATGTCTAGCCGCTGCAGTGCTTTACGAAGCGGGGGACGATACGACGGGACAGGCGGCCGTGGCGCAGGTGGTGCTCAACCGGGTGCGCCATGCCGCTTTTCCTGGCACAATTTGTGGCGTTGTTTTCCAAGGATCTCAACGCACTACAGGCTGCCAATTCACTTTCACTTGCGACGGGTCACTTGCCCGCAAGATGAGCGACGCGGCGTGGCGGCGAGCTCGTGACGTAGCGCAACGCGCGCTTTCCGGTAGCGTCGACGCGACGGTGGGCCTGGCCACCGATTACCACACCGATTGGGTCTATCCGTACTGGAGCCCGAGACTGCGCAAACTCGCTCAGGTCGGCACGCACCTTTTCTTCGGATGGCCTGGAACGTGGGGCGGACCGGGCGCTTTCGGCAAGGTCTATCGCGGTAACGAGCGAGTTGGTTCCTTCGCCATTGCTGGTTTGGCGCTTGGGGCGACCGGTGAGGACGGATCGGGAATGGACAACGAGCCGAAGATTCTGGGCCTGCCACAGGCACCAGCGAGGCTGCCTGCAAGCATGGGCAAGGTGCCTCTCTACGGCAACAAGGTGAAGCTTGTGGGGAGCGACGGCCATTCGTTCGGCCTGTTCGCACCAGAGGGCATCAGCGCCTCACAAGTCGTGAATGCGGCGCTGGCGCTGTGTGGCAAGCCGGGGCCGTGTCGCGTCAACGCCTGGGCCAACGAGGATGACATACCGGCATCCTATCCGCTCCCAGTGCTGACGCGCTCGACGATGGTGTTCGAATATGTCCGCAATGGCGGAGGAACCGGTGCGGCCACGAAGTTCGACTGCAAACGCTATCCCAACGAGAATCCCAATGCCTGCCTCGAACAATCTGACGACCTGCCAGAAGTTCTGGCTGGCGTACGCTTCAAATAGCGCGAGGCGCGCTCACCACAGCTGGTCGGTATAGGTGTCTGTGCCCACGATAGTCTTCTTGAACGGCGCGCACAGTGAAAGCGTCGCGATGCCTGCCTTTTCGACCGCTTCCGCATAGGCCTTCAACGCCGGAATCGATTCTTCCGGATCCTCGTCGGTGAACATCAGCTGGCAGAAACGGTTCGGCCCGCCTGGTCCTGCGCCGAGATCCATCGGCGACTCGCGCGGTTCGTCGGGCAGGATTGGCGCCCAGGTCGCGGCGATCTCGACCGGCGATCCGGCCAGCATTTCGGGAAGGCATTTCTCACGCAGTTTCTTCAGACTATCGGCAGGCTTCGCGCCGTCCATGCCATCGAACCACATGACGATCATGCCCTGATAGTGCCGGTCGAGCGCCAGCATCACCGGGACCGGATCCTCGTCGCGATAGTCGGCATCGAGGAAGGTGTAGAGATTGGTGTTGACGTGGCTACGCTCGGGAAAACCGCGCCCGCCCGAATAGAGATCGAACACGCGCTTGCCCGACCAGGCCAGCCATTCGTCGTGGTGACCTGCCAACACCCAGTAGACCGCAATGAAAGAACCAGAATCGTAGTTCGGCTTTGCCGCATCGGTCTCTTTCGGGAAACGCAGGTCCTTGAGGTCGCGCGTCGCCACCCAGCGCGCGCCAGCCATGTTGAACTCGCCTTCCATGCAGCCGCCATAGAAATGATCGCGCTCGTACCAGCGGTTGAAGGCGACTTCATAGCCCTTGTGCGGCTCTACAAGCGTGAGCAGCATCGAACCAGGGTGAACGGGGTAATCAGCGGGTTTGCCCGGCTCCAGCGGGTAGGTCATGGGCAGTCTCTCCAGTCAGTGGTGCGTTTATCGCATTCAACCGGATTGAGCTTATCTGCCCGGATGGGCAACGCAAAGACCGAATTGGCTAAGTGCCAGAAGCACACCCCACGCATTGGCCTACGCTAGGATCGTGTTGCAGGCGCGCCTCGGCAATTGCCTCGCCGCATGTCAGGCACCAACCCCACTCGTTCTCGTCAAGCCTCGCCAAAGCTGCGTGGACCCGTTGCCTTTCCGCCTCCCGGCGGCGCTGCATCGCCTTTGCCATCGCCTGCTGTTGCATCGCATCCATGCGCGAGAGACGGCCGACGCTGTCCTGTCGCAACGCCACCGGATCACGCGAGTCGGCGTTGAGACGCTCCTCGTTGTCCAGCTCGGCCAATCTCGCCAGCAGGCGTTCGCGCGCTTCGAACTCGGTCATTGCGTCATAACGCCCAGTCGATCCGGCCGCGACCATTCGCTTCGAGAAAGTCATTGGCCTTGCTGAAGTGGCGGCAACCGAAGAACCCTGAATGCGCGGAGAGCGGGCTAGGATGCGGCGCTGTGAGCACGAGATGAGCGCTCGACGCAAGGCCCGGGACGCGTTCGGCCTTCTTGCGCGCATGCCCCCCCCAAAGCATGAACACGACAGGCTCGGAACGCGCGGCGATAGCGGCGACCATGGCATCGGTGATTGCTTCCCAGCCGATTCCCTGATGCGAACCAGCCCTGCCTTCTTCGACGGTCAGTGCATTGTTGAGCAGGAGGACGCCCTGCCGCGCCCAGCTTTCGAGATTGCCATGTCCCGGCGGCGAGATATTCAAGTCGTTGGCCATTTCCTTGTAGATATTGACCAGCGAGGGCGGAACTTTGACGCCATCCGGTACCGAGAACGCAAGTCCATGGGCCTGCCCCGCCCCATGGTACGGGTCCTGTCCGAGGATAACGACCTTGACCTTGTTGAGCGGAGTGAGTTCCAGAGCGCGCAAACGGTTTCCGCGTGGCGGGAAAATACGCCTGCCCGCATTTTCTTGCGCCTGAAGGAAGCCACCTAGCTTGCGCGCTTCGCGGGTGCCAAGGACCGGCGCAAGCACGGGATGCCAACTTTCGGGAACGCCTGTCTGCCCGGCTTGCTCATTCATCGTCTGGCTCAGTTATCCCGCCCATTGCCTAACCGATAAGCACAGCCTAAGCATTTCGCCCGTATGGCTGTCCATCTCCACGAAGAAGATCTCCCCGAAGGCGTGCTTGGCCCGGGTCCTGTAGCTGTCGATACCGAAACGATGGGGCTGGTCACGCCGCGCGACCGCCTTTGCCTCGTGCAGATTTCCGACGGCGGCGGCGATGAGCATCTCGTCCGCTTTTCCTCCGGCAGTTCGTTTGACGCGCCCAATCTGAAGGCAGTGCTGGCCGACCCGGCGCGCGAGAAGCTCTACCACTTCGCGCGGTTCGATCTTGCCGCAATCGAATATTATCTCGGGGTGATGGCTGCGCCGGTCTTCTGCACCAAGATCGCCAGCAAGCTGGTGCGGACCTATACCGACCGGCACGGTCTCAAGGACCTCGTGCGCGAGATGCTCGGCAAGGAGATTTCCAAACAGCAGCAATCAAGCGACTGGGGAGCGAGGGAACTCAACGAAGCGCAACGGGAATATGCCGCCTCCGATGTTCGCTACCTGCACGCCTTGCGAGAAGGGCTAGCCGTTCGCCTCGAGCGGGAGGGCCGCTTGGAACTGGCACGCGCCTGTTTCGATTTCCTGCCTGCGCGCGCGCGGCTCGATCTTGCCGGTTGGCCGGATCACGACATCTTCAGCCATACATCGGCATGATCCGCGAATGACCGTCGAAGCCGACCTAATTCAGGACCGGCGTTGCCGGTTTGCGGCGCCCGGGGGCTCGCACGACCGATTGATCGCAAGGCTCTCGAAAGCGTTGCCAGCGGCGATCGGATTGGTCGCCGCGATCATGATTCTCTCCCCACTCAGTCCGCGGGGCGAGATCGGTTTCCTGCTTGACCGGAACGAAGTGGCGATTACCGGCGAGCGCATCGCCGTTGATTCGGCGACCTATCGCGGCAAGGATGCCAACGGACGGACTTTCCGGGTGCTCGCTGGCAAGGCGGCACAACTTTCCGCCGACCTGCCGGTCGTTGAGCTTGACGGCTTGCAGGCTTTTCTCGAATTGACAGATGGTCCGGCGCGGATCGCTGCCCCGAATGGTAAATACAACTATCGTACCGAGCAGATTGAGGTGAGAGGGCCAGTCGTATTTTCGGCTGCCGACGGATATCGGATGACCACGCAGAACGTGCGCATCGATCTTGATGCTCAGACGGCGGTGGGAAGCGGCGGGGTCGAAGGCTCGGTTCCAACAGGTTCATTTTCCGCCACCAGTATGTTCGCCGATTTACCTGAGCGCATTGTTCGGTTGGAAGGAAATGCGCAACTGCGCATGGTCCCCGGCAAGTTGAGAGTACCGAGATGATGACCCGATTGCTTTCGCCTCATACCGCGCGCGCCGCCCTATTTTCGGCGGCAATCATGGCCGTTGGATTTGGCGGCTGGCAGGCGCTGAGCGCCCAGGCGATTGCGGGGCACACTTCGAATGCCCCAGTGGACTATTCAGCAGATCGCATCGAGCTGCAGGGACGGCAGGACCGCGTTGTCCTCTCCGGCAGTGTCGATGTGTCTCAAGCCGGACTGCGTGTGCGAGCACCCCGCACTGTAGTAGACTTCACCAATACGGGCACGCTGAGAATACAAAGGATCACTGCGACGGGGGGCGTTGTCGTAACGAGAGGCGACGAAACTGCAAAAGGCGATGTCGCGGTCTATGACTTCAATCGTCGAATCATCACGATGACCGGGAACGCCTCACTTCAACGGGGTAACGACACACTGAAGGGCGATCGATTCGTGATCGACCTGAACACCGGCGTATCGTCAGCGGAAGGCAGGCGAGTCTCGGGCACCTTCTCTGCACCAAAGAGAGACTAAGCCCTGTCTGTTTCACCATTATGGTGAATTTTATATTTTTCATTTTCCTA
>CAZRVW010000093.1:0-10149 GCA_964603645.1 uncultured Novosphingobium sp.
GTCGATGCTGATTTCGCGGCGCGGCGCGGACGCGGCCTCTTCCGCCGCACCGAAATAGCGCGCAGCCTCGGCCTCGCTGATCGGCTGCGGCTTGCCGCTGGAGCCGAGAAATCCGGTTACTTTCGGGGTGTTCTTGACGAGGTGATAGACATCGTCGTTCATCGCCAGCTTAGCCAGAACGTAGCCAGGCATGGTCTTGCGTTCGACCTGCACCTTCTTGCCGCGCTTGATCTCCGTCACCGTTTCGGAAGGCACTTCGACTTCCTCGACAAGCTGCGAAAGGCCCATGCGTTCGGCTTCGGCGACAATCGCTTCCTTCACCTTGTTTTCAAAGCCGGAATAGGCGTGAATGATATACCAGCGGGCCATGATCGTCTTTCTCTTGGAACAGGCAGGGTTCAATAAATCAGGTGCGTCACACCAGCGACAGCGCCAAGCGCACCACCGAGCCGAACACCGAATCGATGCCCATGAAGAACAGCGCGAGCAACGTGGTCAGGATGCCGACGAAGATCGCTGTGGTGATCGTCTCCTGGCGCGTCGGCCAGTGAATCTTCGAGGCTTCGCTGCGAACCTGGCGCAGGAATTCGCCGGGGCTGGTCTTTGCCATCGTGTGCATCCTTGCCTGAACTGATGCCTGTCAATCGTTACGCGGCTTCCGCCTAGGGGACATCGCCGCCCCGATCGGGATCGGGAGGGGCCTTGATGCTGTCCATGTCGGAAGACGGGGAGCGATTTAGCGCTCACCGCCGGGTTTTGCAAGCTGCGCCATCACCGATCCCGGCGCGCGATAGAGCACCTTTGCCCCGGCGGGCAGCTTGCCTATCGGATTGTCGCCGATGAACCACAGGTAGTCGGCATATGCAGCGGGCGGGAACTGGCTCAGGTCGACCGGCTCGCCAGGCTTGACGGGGGTGCGCTGCGAAGGGTCGATGAATTCCGCGCCCAAGCCCTTCAATTGCAGCATGTGCACGCCGGGGATGGCAAAATGGGTGTTGACCAGTGCATCGCGCTGGACCGTGGCATAAGAGCCCGCGTGCGAGAGGCGTGCACTGCCCCAGATGCTCGGGTCGTAGGGCACGGCCACCGCGATCCGCGCGCCCATCGACACCTTTTCCAGCGCCGGAAGCGCCGCTTCGAGGCGTGTCGACTGCCCCCGCCATTCCTGCGTCGTCACGCCAAGCCTTGCCACGAGCACGATCGGAGCGAGCCACAACACCCAGCGCGGCACCTTCGCATCGATGGCGAGCACGCCGAGCATCAGCGCCACCGGCACCAGCCGCAGGTCGGCGAAATCGCCGCCGCCGAAATGGCGCGGCATCACGATCGTCAGTCCTGCGACTAGCAGTGCCGCCCAGCCCAGCCGTCCGTCGATCGCGCGAAAACGCAGGGCGATCAGCACCGCGAAGACCATCATCATCAAGGTCAGGAGGTCGAGCGTGATGGTCGTGCCGGCCAGCGCCTTCACCCAGATGCTGAGCTTGTACATGACCGGACCGTCGCCATAGTTCAGGCTGCTGCCGACCTTGGCCTCGGACAGGAGCAGCAGGAACGGCGGAAACAGCGGCTACGGGGCGAGCAGCGCGCGCCACGAGTGCCGGCGATGCCATTCGTAGCCGAACACCATGACGCCCAGCACGCCCCAGCCAGCGCTGTGGCACAGCCAGACGACGAGGCCGATGGGAACGAACAGCGCCGCGCGCCAGCGCCAGCCGTCAAGCCGGACCCAGAGCGCGAAGGCGAACAGCGCGAGGGCCAGCGCCAGGCTGAAATTGGCAAAGCCCATCGCCATGGCAGGCGACCAGACGGTCAGCAGCGCCAGCAGCGAACCCACACCGATCCGGCGGCGCAATGCCCATTCGACGGCGATGATGCCCGTGGCCACCAGAAAGGGCAGCAATAGCGCGATCAGCTCCGCCGCCGTCTCGACGCCCAGCAGGCGACCAAGCGGCACCATTAGCAGGTCGACCCCGAGATTGCCGTTCAGCGCCCACTCGAAACTGTAATATTTCGCCAGCCACGGGCTCTGCCCGCCATCGAGCATCACATGGTAGCGCGCCAGATGCGAAGGGTAGTCGGCCTGCTGCGGGCGAACCGCAAAAGCAAACGGCACGAGCACGAGCAGCGAAAGCGCGATTCCGGCCAATAGGGAGCCCATGGCAGGAGTGGAGGGACTCGAACCCCCGGCATTCGGTTTTGGAGACCGACGCTCTACCAACTGAGCTACACTCCTGCAGGAGCCGGTGCCTCTAAAGCGCACAGCACGAGAACACAAGCGCGCGCATTACCTGCCGCTCCAGCCCGGCAACCATGTTGCCTTGACCGGCGTTCTGCTATCATCGCCCGCATGCACGCGCCGCTTGCCCCGATTGATCCCGATGTGCTGATGCTGGCCTATCGCAGCGGCATCTTCCCCATGGCCGACGCGCGCGACGATCCCGAGGTATTCTGGATCGAACCGCGGGTCAGAGCGGTGATCCCGCTCGATCAGTTTCACCTTTCGCGTTCGCTGGCGCGCACGCTGAAACGCGGGCGCTACCGCGTCACCTGCAACGCGGCCTTTTCGCAAGTGATGGACCATTGCGCCGCGCCGCGATCGGGCGACGAGGGAGGAAGCTGGATCAGCCACCGCATCCAGGCCAGCTACGAGCGGCTTCACGTTCTTGGCCACGCCCATTCCATTGAATGCTGGCAGGATCGCGAAAATACGCCGCCGCACCTGGTCGGGGGACTCTACGGCGTCGGTTTCGACCGGGTGTTTTGTGGCGAATCGATGTTCAGCCTGGCCAGCGATGCCTCTAAGGTGGCGCTGGCCTGGCTGGTCGCGTCCTTGCGTGTGGCAGGGGCCGAGCTGCTCGATTGCCAGTTCATGACCGGGCACCTCGAAACGCTCGGCGCGGTCGATATCCCGCAGGAACGCTACCTCGTACAGCTGAAGCGGGCGCAGCGGCCCTATGCGGCTTCGGCATCCCCAACCGGCGCGTTGGGCGGCGATGGCTCGGGTGTCGCTGGCGATTCTCCAGTGCCGCTTCCCGTCGCTTTCGGCCTGCTGCTGGGAGAAGCAGACGCGGCCGGTTTCGCTTCTTCGCCGGGGAAGTTCATCGCGCAATCCTTGACCCAGACATCGTAGATCGGATGCTCGACCACGTTCAGCGCGGGCGAATTCTTGAACAGCCAGCCTGAGAATATCTTGCGCCAGATCGCGTCCGCGCCCGGCTCGGGCGGTTCCTCGACATAGACCTGCACGAAGGCGCCAGTCTCCTCGGGCATTTCCCATGGCGCGGTGCGCTCGCAGCTCTGCACCCTGACGACGACATTGCCGACCTGTCTGCGCTCGCCGACCTTGAGGACGAAATCGCGGGCGATGTTGTTGCGCTTGTTGAGCAGCCCGATGGTGGCGATGCGCTCTTCGTTGGGCGTGACCGAGCCGGTCTCGGCAGCTGCTGCAAGCGTCGGGACGGGGCTTGGCGTGGCCTCGGCGGCAACATCGTCCCCATCGCTATCGCTCTGACCGCAAGCGGCCAGCAGGATCAGCGCAGGAAGGACGAACGCCTGCTTCAAAGGTTCACCTTTCAGGCGTCGGGCGACCAGGCTTCGTAATCGCCTGTCGCGCGGGCGCGCTGCCCTCCCCGTTCGAGCGCGCCTGCCGGGCGATAGGCCTGAGCCGTGCCGGTGGCATTGGGCGTGTAATCGACTTCCCAGATGCGCGGCGGCGGCAAGTGGCTTTCGGGCACGTCGTCGAAACTGCCGTGGAGCCAGCCGTGCCATTCGGCAGGGACCCGGCTGGCATCGTTGGCGCCGTCGTAGATCACCCAGCGGCGCTCGCGCCCGTCCGGCGATGGCTTCTTCGCACGGTAATACTTGTTGCCCTGCGCATCGGTGCCGACATGCACGCCCTTGCGCGCACTCCAGAGCAGCGTGCCGATCGTTGCGCCGTCCCACCAGGTGAAGATCTTGCCGAGAATTCCCATGGCTTCGCGCGATACCTGCAGGGCGCAGGCGAGGCAAGCCGCTTGCGGCTCACCAGGTCACTTTGTCGCCCGGCGCGATGCCGAGCTGCGCCGCCCGTCCGCCAACCAGTTCCAGCACCGCCACGGCCTCTCCTTCGGACAGGATGTTGTCCTCGCTGTAGGGCACGGTATTGGCGGCGATGTTGAGAATGCGCCGGTCGCGGCCGATGAAAATGATATCGAGCGGGATCACCGTGTTCTTCATCCAGAAACTCGCCGTGCGCGGCGGATCGAGCGGGAACAGCATGCCCTCGTCCGCGCCCATCGCGGTGCGGAACATCAGACCCCTGGCCTGTTCGAGCCGGTCACGGGCCAGCTCGACACGGAAGCGATGGGTCTTGCCCGAGCCCGTCACGCTGAGCGGGATCACCGCAAGACCCGATTCGGGATGGGTCGCCTCGGCTTGCGCAACCTTGGCCGGCGCTTCGGAAACAGCGGGTGAGCAACCAGCGGCAGCGCCGAACAGGCTCAGCGCCGCGAGCAGCGGGAGTGATCGGACTATCGCCCCACTCATGGGCTTCATTCTCCTTCCGCCTCGGCCCAGACCTCGGCATCCTCGACCGAGGCGCATTCGAACAACGCCAGCACGTGATCCATCGCATGGCCCGCGCGCAGCATGGCGGCAATCTGTTTCTCACGCAGCGCCCGGTCCGCCGACTCGCTTGCGTACGGTCCGAAACGCCGTTTGCGCACCATGGTCAGGGCGGCCGAGCGGCGCTCGCTTTCATCCGGCGCGACGAGATCGCGAACCTCGTCCTCGACCCCTGCCGCGCCCAATGCCTGCCCGACGCGCCGCATGCCGTAGCCGCGCCGCAACAGGCTCCCCGTCTTGCTGCGGGCATAGGCCTCGTCGTCGATATAGCCCGCCTGCTCGAAACGCTCGGCAATCTCGGCCACGCGCGGCGGCTCGGCGGCATCCCAGCCGCGCTCGCGCAGCTTGCGGGCGAGATAGTGTTCGAGCTTCGCACGCGTCGTGGCAAACCGGGCGACATAGGAAAGTGCCAGTTCTTCAAGGCGTTGCGCGTCGAGCGGAGGCTTTGGTCGGGGAGAACGAGGCATCTTGCCCTATTCGTGCCACAGTCCGCTTAGAATGGGGAGTGGTTGAAAGCCCGGTAATCAAACGGGCGGCCTGCGTGAAAGAGTGGAAGAGGGCGCGGGAAGTGGTTTGTAAACGGTTGAAACCATTAGGGTAAACATATCCATGAGCGATGCCGATACGAAGCAGCCGGCCACCGGCGTAGAACTCGTGCAGACACCGAATGACGACGCTCTGCCGCGCCGTTTGGCCGATTTCGCCACATTTGGCGAAGCGCTGGACTATGCCGCGCGCGGCAAGCGCGGATTCAATTTCCACGATCCGCGCGGCAATCTTGTTCGCGTGCTGCCATTTGCCGAACTGCGCGAACTGGCGCTGCAGGCCGCGTACAACCTGATTGCCGGCGGGGTGCAAAAGGGTGACCGGATCGCCCTGATCGCCGAGACCGGGCCGCACTTCGCGGCGCTGTTCTGCGGTGCGATCTATGCAGGCGCCTGGCCGGTGCCGCTGCCGCTGCCGACCAGTTTCGGCGGCAAGGACAATTATATCGACCAGATCGCGGTGCAGATGGCGAGCGCCGAACCGAAAATGCTGTTTTACCCGCGCGAACTCGAAGCCATGGCCGATGCCGCAGCGGAGCGGCAGGGGTGCAAGGGCCTCGCCTGGGAAGACTTTGCCGCTTACGATGCGCCTCAAACTCCGCTGCCCGAGATCGCGGCGGACGACGTTTGTTTCCTGCAGTATTCAAGCGGATCGACCCGTTTCCCGCATGGCGTTGTCATCACGCACAAGGGTCTGCTCGCCAATCTCGCAGCGCACAGCCACGGCATGGATTTCATCGCTAGCGACCGCTGCATCTCGTGGCTGCCGTGGTATCACGACATGGGCCTGGTCGGCTGCATGCTCTCGATGATCGCCAATCAGGTTTCGACCGATTACCTGCGGACCGAGGATTTCGCCCGCCGTCCGCTCGCCTGGCTCGATCTTGTCAGCCGAAACAAGGGTACCTCGTGTTCCTATTCGCCGACCTTCGGCTACGACATCTGCGCAAGGCGCGTCTCCAGCCAGACCCATGTCTCCGAACGTTTCGACCTGTCGCGCTGGCGGCTGGCGGGCAACGGCGCCGATATGATCCGGCCCGACGTGATGCAGAATTTCGTCAATGCCTTTGCGCCTGCCGGGTTCAAGGCTTCGGCCTTCATGCCCAGTTACGGCCTGGCCGAGGCGACGCTCGCCGTCACCCTTATGCCACCGGGCGAAGGCATCCGGGTCGAACTGGTCGAGGAAGAGCGCCTGTCGGGCGCACCGCGCGACCTGTCGCGCCCCGCCCGCTACCGCGCCATCGTCAATTGCGGGGTGCCGGTACGCGGCATGGAAGTGGAAATCCGGGGCGAGTCGAACACCCCCGTCGCCGATCATCGCATCGGCAAGGTCTGGTGCCGCGGCTCCAGCCTGATGCAGGGCTATTATCGCGATCCCGATGCCACCGCGGAATGCATGGTCGACGGCTGGCTCGACACCGGTGACATGGGTTACATGGCCAATGGCCACCTGTTCATCGTCGGCCGCGCCAAGGACATGATCATCATCAACGGCAAGAACCACTGGCCGCAAGACATCGAGTGGGCGGTGGAGCAATTGCCGGGCTTCAACCATGCGGACATTGCGGCGTTCGCGATGGAGACCGACCTTGGCGAGGAAGTGCCTGCCGTGCTGGTCCATTGCCGCGTTTCCGATCCGGTCGAACGGGTGAAACTGCACGACACCATCCGCGAACGGGTGCGCTCGATCACCGGCATGAACTGCGTGGTCGAACTCATCCCGCCGAAGAGCCTGCCGCGCACCAGTTCGGGCAAGCTGAGCCGCGCCAAGGCCAAGAAGCTTTACCTCGAAGGCACGATCGAGCCGTTCAAGCTGGCTGCGTAGGGGCGGCGGCGGTGCGGTTTCGGGCAGTCGTTTGCACTGACCGAAAGGCGCGAAAGTGGCGGAAATCGGTCATTAAAATCAAAGATGGTTCCTGCACCGTCCTAGTGAACGGATCGGGGCGCATCTGTCGATCATGAATTTTGGGTCTAGCCTGCGATCCTGTTTGGACGAGTTAGTAGGGAGGAACATGCGATGAAGATGCTATAAGTCTGTTTGGCCTTTTCAATCTTGGGCGTCACGGCGGCCTGCCAAGACACGGACGGCAATACCAACGATCAACAAGTTGCCGCCAGCGAAGGAGACGGTCCGGAAGGGAATACAACGCTGATAGCCAACGCACTTTCTGCTGGACCAAGTGACGTCACTGAAAATGCCACCGTCATTGATGGTGAGGGCAATGTCCTTCGCGAAGGGACAAATGGTTGGACATGCATTCCGGAAACGGCAGCAATGGGTCCGATGTGCAATGATAAGACCTGGATGGCTGCACTCGGTGCAATGCAGGCAGGCACTGCATTTCCGACCGGCGAATTCGGGGTGTCATACATGTTGGCCGGAGAAGGAAATGCGCCTGGCGTAAGTAATCTGGACCCTGCTGCAACCGAGCCTACCGAGGACAACATGTGGATCAAAGATGGGCCACATATGATGATCATCCTGCCCGATCCTGCAATGTATGCCGATATATCGAACGATGTAGCCAACCCCGTTTACGTGATGTGGAAGGACACGCCTTTCGCGCATTTGATGGTCCGACTCGGAGATGCCGAGAACAAGTGAAGCAAGCCTCGCGGATGCTGGCAACTGAACGTCTGCTAGGTCGTCGTGTCCCGATAGTCCGCATTTGATGCCTGATGCGAGAAGGCGGACGTCAGCCCCAAGGACCTCCCTGCATTAGTCCTGCCGGCTCAACCCGCCGCCGGAGCAGCCGCGCCATCCGCGACCGGCCCCTTCTCGTGATCCCAGTCCGGATAGCGCGGCAGGCTGAACAGCAGCAATGCCGAAATGCCCAGCCCTGCCGCTGCAATGGTAAGAAACTGCATGTAGCTGCCGGTCGCGTCGTACATGGCCCCGGCAATCAGCGGGCCGAGTGCCGAGCCAAGCGACACCGTGCTCGAAATCACCCCGTAGATCTTGCCGAAGTTTCTCAGGCCCGCGTAACGCACGGTCAGGTAGCTGGCGATCTGGAGCTTGGCGCCTGCGGTATAGCCGTTGACCATCATCGCAAAGACAATCACCGCACTGGACCCCGAGCTGCCGATCAGCATGGCGAAGGCGAGACCGGCTGCCGCCATGGTCAGGCCACCGACCATGTCTCCGCGATAGCGATCGAGCAGCCAGCCAGTGACCAGCTTGCCGACGATCCCCATCATGCCGGAAAGACTGGCGAGCCACGCGGCGTTGCTTCGCGAGACCCCAACCGAGCCCAGGATCTCGATCTGGTGGACGAGGAACCCGATAGTCAGGGCCAGGATTACGAGGGTCGATACACCGATTTGCCACATGGCGAGGCTTGTCGCCGCCTCGCGCAAGGACAAGCCAGGCATGTGTTCGTCGCAACTGTCGGCCTTATTTGCCGTGCGCGCCGCCACGCGCTGCCGGTCGCGGCGGTCATAGAAGAAGAAATAGCACAGGGCATAGGCCAGGAGACCCAGTCCCAACGACAGCAGCACCGCGCCCACTCGCCAGCCGAACGTGTCGACCAGAGCCACGGAGATCGGCGGGATGAAGGCATGCGCGGCCGTCGCGCCAGCCAGGGTTACGCCGATCGCCATTCCCTGCGACTTTCTGAAGGCCCCGGCCACCGCCGTGGTCCACAGTAGCGCGGCGATCATCGCGTTGAACACCGCGTGAATCAGGAACACGGCGAACCATTGCCATTGCTCGCCGGTCAGCAGCGCAATCAGCGACCAGGTCAGCGCACTGAAGACGAGTCCGGGCAAGACGACGCGCCGCGCGCCAAAGCGGTCCACCACGGCACCGATGAATGGCATCATCACCGCCGTCAGCGCCGATGCCACCGAAATGCCGCCTGCGATGAAGGTCCTGCTCCAGCCGAACTCGGCCTCGAGCGGGCCGATATAGGTGCTGAGGGCCGAAATCGGCATCGAATGCAGCACGAAGCCGACGAAGGACGCAAGAACCAGCGTCCAGCTCGCTTTCCATTCGCTCACACTCGACGCGTTCACGCCAGAAGTCATGGCCTCTCCCTTGCCCGACTGCGCCCGCAGCCCGACAGGGACAAGCGCCCGCTACCCTTCCCGCGTCTTCATCCTCGTGTCAACGACCGCCGATGCGGTCGCATGGCCACGCGGATCAGGCCTTTGGATCGCGCATTTCACTGGGGATGCGTAACACATCGGAGGCCACCTGCGTCTCGCGCAGGAACAGCACGAGCCCCCACATCAGCAGGGCGATCGCAATCAGGAACACTGCCGCTGCGACCAGTTGCAGGTCGATACCGAGAATTTCTTCAAGGAACAGGACCGAGACAGCCGCGCCGATGAACAGGCTGCTGAGCACCATGGCCCTTATCGACTTGCCGATCAGGACGATGCGACGGTCTGTCGCGCGGATGAGCACGACGATTGTCTCGTGTTCCTTGCCGGACGAACGCCCGTAGAGATCCTGCAATTCCCGCGCGCGATCCGCCACCCGGCTCAGCCGCGCCGAAAGGGTGGCGAGCAGGTGGCCGATCGCCACCAGCACGAACACCGGCGCAAGCGCGAGCTGGATGGTCTGCGCGATCACACGCGCGTCTGTACCAGCGTATCGACCACACCCGGATCGGCCAGCGTGCTGGTATCGCCAAGGTTCGACGTATCGCCTTCCGCGATCTTCCTGAGGATGCGGCGCATGATCTTGCCCGAACGGGTCTTGGGCAGGGCAGGCGCGAAATGGATCACGTCGATTGTCGCGATCGGGCCGATTTCCTTGCGCACCCATTGCACCAGTTCGGCCTTGAGCTCGTCCGTCGGCTTCTCGTTCGCGTTCAGGGTGACATAGGCATAGATGCCCTGCCCCTTGACCTCGTGCGGCATGCCGACCACCGCGGCCTCGGCAACCGTGGCATGGGCAACCAGCGCGGATTCGACCTCGGCAGTGCCCATGCGATGACCCGAGACGTTGATAACGTCATCGACGCGGCCGGTGATCCAGTAATAGCCGTCCTCGTCG
>CAZRVW010000094.1:0-5031 GCA_964603645.1 uncultured Novosphingobium sp.
TGGGGCGGTGGAGCGCGGGGTGGACATGTTCGATTGCGTGCTGCCGACCCGATCTGGCCGTAATGGGCAGGCGTTTACGTGGTCGGGGCCGCTCAATATCCGCAACGCGCGCCACGCAGAGGATACCGGGCCTTTGGACGAGCGATGCCAATGCCCGACCTGCGCCAGCTATAGCCGCGCCTACCTGCACCATCTCGTGAAGGCGGGCGAGATGCTCGGCGCCATGCTGATGACCGAGCACAACCTCTCGTTCTATCAGGCGCTGATGCAGGCCATGCGCGAGGCGATAGGCGAGGGGCGTTTTGCGCAGTTCGCTGCGCAGTTCAGGCGTGACTATCTCGGCGGGGGCAGCACGGGATCGGATTGATTTTGCCAGAGGCGCGCGACGAGCATAGAATACTGGTTCCCGAGAGGATGGAGAGCAGCATGACCCGGATCACGAAATCACCCAATCCGGCCGTGCCTAACACGGTGCTGTGGCAGGGGCATCGCCCGCGCATGGCAGAGGCGACCCTGGCACTCTCGCAATCGGTCTATGCGGAAAGCACGCTCAGCTTTCGCGAAGGTGAAGCGGCTCGATACCGTCTTTCGCTCGTCAACGGCTGTCTCCTGTGCCAGAAATTCCGCGTGGCCGAGGATCTCAAGTCGCTGATGGAACGGATAAATTCGGGCGCAGTGCCCAATACCGGCAGTGAGCGCGGCGAAGCTCCGGACGAGGCGTTCTATGACGCCATCGAAGACTGGCGCGACAGCGACATATTCTCCGAACGCGAGCGGCTGGCCATCGAATATGCCGAGCGCATTTCCTTCGATCCGGCAGATCTGCCGGTCGATGACGAGTTCTGGCAGCGGCTGCACGCGCACTATGACGAAGGTGAGATCGTCGATCTGACCTACAGCATCACCACCTGGATCGCCACGGGACGTTTCGTCCATGTCCTCGGTCTCGACGGCGTTTGCGAGCTGCACGAGACTGCGCATCAGGTGGCGGCCGAATCGTGGCGACTGCAACCATCGATCTCGATGAGGCAAGGGAGCGGGCCGCCCGCGACGGCTACGCGGTCGTGCCGAATGTCATTACGGGTGAGCTTCTGAAGCGTGCGCAGACCGCCATCGAGCGGATTATCGAGGCGATGCGTGCCGAAGGCATCGATACCTTCAGCGAAACGCTCGATCCCAATGATGCGAATGTGCGGCTCTATCATCTCGCTGCGTGGGACCCGGTGTTCATCGAGTTGTTGGGCCATCCCGTCGCGCGCGCTCTGGTGGAAGGATGCATCGGCCCGCAGTGGCTGGTCTCCAATTTCACGGCCGATGTCGCCCTGCCGGGTTCGGGCCCGATGAACGTCCATTCCGATCAGGCGCTGGTGGTGCCTCCGCCGTGGAACGAGCCGTGGGCGATCAATATCATCTGGTGTTTCGACGATGTGCACGAAGCGAACGGCGCGACTCGTTACGTGCCCGGAAGCCAGCACTGGACGAGCTTCGACGATGTGCCAGCCGATTTGCAGGAGCGTTCGGTGCCGTTCAGCGCCCCTGCCGGGTCGATTGTCGCCATGGAAGGGCGTGTCTGGCACACGTCTGGCGCCAATGTGACCGAAAACGAGCGCCGCGCGATGGCCTTTGCCTATTACACGCGGGATTTCATCCGTCCCCAGGTCAACTGGGCGATGGTCATGCCGCCTGAGCTTCAGTCCGGATTGGACGACGATATGCGGCAGCGTTTGGGCCTTTCGGTGATGGGCAATATCACCATAGGCGGCGGGCTGACGCGCCTGCGCGAGGGCAAGCGACCGGACCTGAGGATTGCACCGCTGAGGGCGTGAACCCGGCGATCGCAGCAATCCTGGTGGGTGACGAGATATGCCTCGTGCCCGGCTAGCCATGGGCTGCCGGGGGATCAGAGACTAACGACCGGCGCGGGGTTGCCGCGTTTCGTGCCCGGACTCGACGACGCTTGGGTATTTCAGGGTAGGTGAAAGTCAGTCGCGTCGAGATTTTGTGCCACCGGCAGAGGTCCCTTCCCCAGCAAAGAGGCGACGGAGAGGGGAGCTGTCTTGGTGGCCTGCCATTTCGAACGTTCGGCTTGTGTGCCGGGACGCCCGCGCCGGTCGTTTCCCGCGCCCATGAACTAAGTGCACGCCGCGGGACGGTCCGTCCGAAGCGCCTGCAGCCGCATCGGACGATTCGCGGCATATGCGAATCGGGACCATGTAGGAAAATTGTTTTTTACGGGAGAGGCCAGCGCGGCTGAAGGCGCAAGCTTGCCTGCGAACTGCTCGCGGCAAGCAAAAAGGGCGGCCCCGCGGGACCGCCCTTGTTGTGTGTCGTTGAGAAAACCTGATCAGCGCGAGTAGAACTCGACGACCAGATTCGGCTCCATGCGCACCGGATAGGGCACTTCGTCGAGCGTCGGCACACGCACGAACTGCACCTTGTCGGTGCCGTCCGGCGCGACGTAATCGGGAACTTCGCGTTCAGCCAGCGCCTGCGCCTCGGCGACCAGCGCCATTTCCTTGGCCTTGCTGCCCAGCGAGATCACGTCGCCAATCTTGATGCGGCGGCTGGCGATGTTGCACTTCACGCCGTTCACATAGATGTGGCCGTGGCTGACGATCTGGCGCGCAGAGAAGATCGTCGGCGCAAACTTGGCGCGATAGACCACCATGTCGAGACGGCGCTCGAGCAGGCCGATCAGGTTCTGGCCGGTATCGCCCTTCATGCTCGCCGCTTCCTGATAGGTACGCTTGAACTGCTTTTCGGTCACGTCGCCGTAGTAACCCTTGAGCTTCTGCTTGGCGCGAAGCTGAATGCCGTAGTCGGACAGCTTGCCCTTGCGGCGCGCGCCGTGCTGGCCCGGAGGGTTGGGGCGGGTGTTGATGGGGCTCTTGGGGCGGCCCCAGATGTTCTCGCCCATGCGGCGGTCGAGCTTGTACTTGGCGCTGGTGCGCTTCGACATGAGTCTTCTCCAATCTGCTGCCGCAGCCACATCGGCCACAGCTCAAACCCGGAACCGCACCACACCGCGAAATTCGCCATGCGCGGCCACCGCTTCACCGGGGTGCGGGGCCAATCGGGTCGTCCATCAAGGGACGCGCGCCGAAGTGAAGGCGGGCAAATAGGCGATAGTGCGGGGAAGTCAAGGCTTGGCAAGGCTTACCGGGCGCACTAGGCGCGCAAGGCCATGTCGCAAAGCCCACCCGATCCCGATCTCTGCCGCTCGATGGCCGATGTCCGCGCGGGGGTCGACGCGCTCGACGCGCAGCTTGTCGAATTGCTGGCGCGGCGCTTTGCTTACATGCGTGCCGCAGCCCGGCTCAAGCCCGAGCGCTCGCAGGTTCGCGACGAGGCGCGCAAGGCCGAGGTCATAGGCGGGGTGCGCAGCCAGGCAGTGTCACTCGGAGTTCCGCCCGATCTGGCAGTCGAGCTATGGGAGCGACTGGTGGAGGGTTCTATCGCGTACGAACTGGAGCGATGGGACGAGCACCGCGAGCAGAGCTAATCCCGTTTGCGCGGTTCCTTCTCCAGTGTGCTCAGCACGCCGCGCCCTGAGCATCGCGCGCAAAAGTGGGAACCGGTTTTGCGCATCGGCGATGCGACCACCAGGAACTAGTCCCGTTTGCGCGGTTCCTTTTCCAGAGTACTCAGCACGCCGCGCAAGGTGCGCACTTCCAGATGATTCCAGCTCGGCCGGGTCAGCACATTGCGCAAGGTCAGGCGGCTCGCGGCCGCCCGGCTTTCGGGCCAGAAATAGTTCTTCGGCTCGAGCAAGGCCTCGAAATGGCCGATCAGGCCTTCCAGTTCATCCTGCGGGGCAGGGGGGAGCAATGCGTCGTCGCCGGACAGCGCCATGCCTGCCACTTTCGACCACTCGTAAGCGCACAGGATCACCGCCTGCGCGAGATTCAGCGAACCGAAGTCAGGGTTAACGGGCACTGTCAGGATCGCCCGCGCGAGCGCCACGTCCTCGGTCTCAAGGCCTGAGCGTTCCGGCCCGAACACAAGCGCTGCACGGCCCGGCGAAGAGTGGATCTCATGCGCCGCCTGTTCGGGCGTCAGCACCGGCTTGGTCATGCCGCGCTTGCGCACCGTGGTCGCATAGACATGCGCGCAATCGCTGACGGCTTCGGCCAACGTCTCAAACACCTGCGCTTTTTCAAGTACTTCATCCGCGCCAGCGGCAGCGGGACCGGCACTCGGGTTGGGCCAGTCGTCACGCGGAGCGACCAGCCGCATTTCGGTGAGCCCGAAATTGAGCATGGCGCGCGCGGCCTTGCCGATGTTCTCGCCAAGCTGGGGGCGGACCAGAACGATGACGGGAGCACTGCCACTCATCCCTCAGCCAGCCTTGTCCTCGTCCTGCACCTCGCTGACGATTTCCTCGAAATCGCGCGCCTCGCTGAAGTCGCGATAGACCGAGGCAAAGCGGATATAGGCGACCGTATCGATCTGGCGCAGGCCCTCCATCACCATTTCGCCGATCGCCATTGAGGCAACCTCGCTGTCGCCCAGCGTCTCGACCTGGCGCTGCACACCGGAAACCAGCCGATCGATCTGCTCGGGCGAAATGCCGCGCTTGCGGCAGGCGAGCGTGACCGACTGCTCGATCTTGGCGCGGTCGAATGGCTCGCGTGTGCCAGTGCTTTTGACGACGACAATGTCGCGAAGCTGCACGCGCTCGAACGTGGTGAAGCGCGCGCCGCAACTCGAACACTGGCGGCGCCGGCGGATCGCAGTGTTGTCCTCGGTGGGACGGCTGTCCTTTACCTGGCTGTCCTCATGCGCGCAGAATGGGCAGCGCACTCACATTCCCTCGTATATCGGGAATTTCGCGCACATCTCGGCGACTTCACTCGCCACCCGCGCCTCGATCTGGCCGTCGCCTTCCGCGCCGTTCTTGCGCAGGCCTTCGACCACTTCGGCGATCCACACGCCGATCTGGCGGAATTCATCGGGGCCAAAGCCGCGCGTCGTTCCCGCCGGCGAGCCGAGCCGCAGGCCCGAAGTCAGCGCGGGCTTTTCGGTGTCGAA
>CAZRVW010000094.1:5041-10147 GCA_964603645.1 uncultured Novosphingobium sp.
AGGGGATGTTGTTCTTGTTGCAGGTGATCGAGGCCCTATCGAGCGCCTTTTCCGCATGCTTGCCCTTGGCTTCCTTCGGCCTGAGGTCGACCAGCATCAGGTGGTTGTCGGTCCCGCCCGAAACGACGTCAAGGCCATTGGCCCTGATCGATTCCGAAAGCGCCTTGGCATTTTCAACAACGGCCCGGGCATAGGCCTTGAATTCGGGCTTCATCGCATCGGCAAAGCACACCGCCTTGGCGGCGATGACGTGCATCAGCGGGCCGCCTTGCAGGCCGGGGAAGATCGCCGAGTTCATCTTCTTGGCGATGGCTTCGTCGTTCGAGAGGATCACGCCCGAGCGCGGCCCGCGCAGCGACTTGTGCGTGGTCGTCGTCACGACATGGGCATGCGGGATCGGCGTGCTGTGCGCGCCCCCCGCGACGAGCCCAGAAATGTGCGACATATCGACAAGCAGGTAGGCGCCGACTTCGTCGGCAATCGCACGGAAACCGGCCCAGTCCCACTCGCGCGAATAGGCGGTGCCGCCAGCGATGATAAGCTTGGGTTGGTTCTCCCGAGCAATCCGCGCGACATCGTCCATGTCGATGCGATGGTCGTCCTCGCGCACGCCGTAAGCTACCGGGTTGAACCACTTGCCGCTCATGTTGACGGGCGATCCATGAGTCAGGTGCCCGCCAGCGGCCAAATCGAGACCCATGAAGGTGTCGCCGGGCTGGAGCAGGCCGAGGAACACGGCCTGGTTCATCTGGCTGCCCGAATTGGGCTGGACGTTGGCAAACTCGCAGCCGAACAGCGCCTTGGCGCGCTCGATGGCCATGGTCTCGATCTCGTCGACATATTCGCAGCCGCCATAATAGCGGCGGCCGGGATAGCCCTCGGCATATTTGTTTGTCAGCACCGAGCCGGTCGCTTCGAGGACTGCGCGGCTGGTGATGTTCTCGCTGGCGATGAGCTCGATCTTGTCACGCTGGCGGCCCAGTTCCTTGCCGATCCAGCCTGCAATCTCGGGATCGGCCTCGGCGAGGCTGGCCGTGAAAAAGCCGCGTGACGTTACGGAGTCGAGAGTTGCGGAAGTGCTCATGCGGTCTCGCTGACTGGAGGGTTAGACAATTTGCCGACGCGGCGGACATGCCGGTCGCCGCCGAACGGAGTTTCGAGGAAGGTGTGCAGGCAGGCTTTGGCCTGTTCGATACCGATCATGCGCGCGCCCATGGCGATGACGTTGGCGTCGTTGTGATCGCGCGAGAAGTAGGCCGACAGCTGCTCGGAGACGACAGCACAGCGGCAGGCCGGATTGCGGTTGACCGCCATAGAGATGCCCAGGCCGGTGCCGCACAAGGCGACGCCGCGCTCCGCCGTGCCATCGGCAACGACGCTGGCGAGCTTGTAGCCGAAGTCCGGATAATCGACCGAATCGGCGCTGGCCGGCCCGAGATCGGCGACCTCGTGGCCCAGTTCGATCAGATATTCGCGCAGTTCGGCCTTGAGGCCGATGGCGGCATGGTCGGAAGCGATAGCAATGCGCATGGCACACCTGAGTGTTTGGGGGGGGCCCAGACGAGCGGCAAACCCATTAACCTGGCCAATGGGGTTCGCGCTCCACGGCGGTGCTCCGCCTGTCTCGTCAGTCACGCGAACGCACGCCCTATAGGCAGGGAGCGACCGAGTCGCAACCCGCGCGACAGATGGCCTGTGTAGAGAAGAATTTTACCACTTGGCGGCAGGTTGAAGCGGACAAAGGGAGAATGCATCATGTTCAGCTTTTTCCGGAAGGAACGCGTCCCGGCAGGCCCGCACGAGTTCAGCGCAGAGACCGAGATTGCGCGTCCGGGAGGCGAGCTTTTCGCGCTGCTCGACCTCTATCAGCCCACCTACTGGAAGCGGCAGATGGGCGACCGGGTCGAGCAGGTGGCTCCCGGCAAGTTCGAGATGGTCCTGGCCATGGTGCCGGACGCGAAGTTTTTCTTGGAAACCGCCGAGCATGAACCCGGCAAGGTCATTGCCTTCGAGGCGTGGAGCGAGCCAATGATGGGCCGCCTGCTACGCGCCACCGAGCGTTATGAAGTGTCCGAAATCGAGCCGGGAATGACGCGCCTCGAACTGTCGATGACCGTACATTTCCAGAACGAGCTGAAAATGAAGTACTTTCAGGACGAACAGGTGATGCTCGCCGTGTCATGCTTCAATGCGGTCGAGAAAATCAGGCTGTTCGCCGAACAGGGCGCCGATGCCGTGCATGTGGCAGACAACCAGCTTGTTTTGGGCTTCGACGAGCTTGCCTGCGGCGAGAACTGATCTTCGCGCGCTGTCGAAATCTCAATCCTGACCGGCGATTGCTCGCCAGCCGAACACGAAATGCGCGACGCCCAGCGCAACCAGCGCACCTGCCAACTGCGCAAGTACGAAGCCCGCCGCGTCGATCGGAGCGATGCCCGAGAAGCTGTCCGTCAGCGATCGGGCGATGGTGACGGCGGGATTGGCGAAGGACGTCGAGGCCGTGAACCAGTAGCCCGCGGTGATGACCAGCGCGACGGCCATCGGCGTTGCATCGGGCCTGTGACGCACGGTGCCGAGAATGGTCAGCACCAGAGCGAAAGTCGCCACCGCTTCGGACAGCCATTGCGCTGCTCCGGTCCTGGCGTGGCCTGAGAATTGCAGCAAAGGCTCGGCGAACATTGCATGGGCAAGCAGGGTACCCGCGATTCCGCCTGAAACCTGCGCCAGAACGAAGCCAAGGCCCGCGAGCCAGCCCAGTTCTCCGCGCAGTGCGAAAACCATGCTCACCGCCGGGTTGAGGTGGGCGCCGGAAACGGGGCCGAGCACCGTGATAAGCACATAGAGGATTGCACCTGTGGCGACGGTGTTGGCCAGCAGCGCCAGCGCGATGCTACCTTGCGAAAGGTTTTCGGCCATAATGCCGGAGCCCACCACAGTGGCGACGAGCAGCAGGGTGCCGAGGCATTCGCTCGCAAGCTTTTGCCGGTAGTTGTCAGTCAATTTACGCCATCCTCCACCGCACTGGTCGGCGCCCATCGGCCAATTGTGACGGTTGCATGACTGCCAGCAGACCTCCTTGAGCGCAGCAGGCCGCGCGAGACAGTCTTCGCATCAGGCCCGGGGCGGGGAGAACAGCAGCTTTACGTATGAGCGCATCAGCATGATCTGCTGCGATGTTGCTTTCGGATCGCCGAGCGCGCGCGCCGTGATCAGCCCGCCTTCGATGACGACGCTGACCATGTCGGCCAGCTCGTCGAGATCGACGTCCTCGTTCGTCGAATAGACCTCCGCAATGGCGTCGAAAATTTCACGAAATCGCTTCCTCCAGCCGAGCATGGCCCTCCGGTTCGCTTCCTGCACGTCCCGGTCGAACAGCCGATCCTGATAGACCGCGGTTGCGACGATGCAGCCAGGATGGCCTTCGGGCATGTCCTCGAGCATTTCGGCCAGCAACTTGAGGCCCACGAGCATGATGTGAAGCGGGTCGTCCGTGAGTTCGCGCGCGCGTGCGAACAGGTCGTCGAACAGCGCGTCTCGCTTCCTCGTGACACCGTCAGTCTCCGCCGCAAACCGTACCGCCGGTGCAGTACCGGCGGTACACAAATGTCCAAGCGCCAATTGTGGCGCGCTCCTTGGAATACGGTCAATCCATTGATCTAATGCGGGAAAATGGATTTTTCAGGACTAGACTGCGAGTCGGCTAGCTGCCTGGCGTACTTGGGTTCATCTTCCCGGTATCGCAGGACAGGAGGATGACAATGCAACCGATCGAAGCCCTATCGAGCGCCAAAAGGCCCATCCTCACCGATGGCGGCATGGAGACGTGGCAGTTTTTCCGCGAGGTATTCGAGGCGCCCGAGTTCGCCGCGATCACCCTGATGGAGGACCCGGCCTTTCGCTCTGCGCTGCGCGCCTACTTCGACCGGTTCCTGGCGCTCGCCGAAGCGGCTGGCACGGGATATGTGCTCGACACCAACACCTGGCGCGGGTGCACGGTCTGGGCCGACAAGCTGGGCATGTCCGAGGCGGAGCTGCTTGAGCTCAGCCGCGAGGCAGTCAAGTTTTCGCGCGAAGTGCGGGACGATTGGCAGGATCGTGTCCAGCCGATCGTGCTGAACCGCGTGATCGGGCCGTCGGGCGACGGCTATGCGCCCCGTGCGATTCCGACTGCGCAAGAGGCCCAGGCGCTTCACGCGCCGCAGATCGGCGCGCTGGCTGAGGGAGGCGTCGACATGCTGTCTGCCATCGCCATGACCAATGTCGGTGAGGCCATCGGCATCGTCCGCGCTGCGAAGGATGTGGACTTGCCGGTTGTGATATCCTTTACCGTCGAAACCGACGGCAAGCTGCCGTCACGCGACCTGCTGGGCGAAGCGATCGAGGCTGTCGATGCTGCGACCGAGGGCTATGCAGCCTACTACATGGTCAATTGCGCGCATCCGGATCACTTCCGCGATGTGCTTGCCGAGGGTGAGGGGTGGCTTGCACGGATCGGGGGCCTGCGTGCAAATGCCTCGCGCATGAGCCACGAGGAACTCGACAATGCTGAAGAGCTGGACGACGGTGATCCGGACGAATTCGGAGTGCTCCACAGCGAGCTTGCGAAGATGTTGCCCAGCCTGCGGGTGGTCGGTGGTTGCTGCGGGACGGACCACAGGCATGTGGAGTGCGTATCGCGCGAATTGCATCTCGAAGGCGCAGCCTGAGGCGCGCTATCGCTTGAACGGAAAAGCCCCGCAACCTGCGGGGCTTTTCTCTTACTGATCCAGGAAGCTGCGCATCTTCCGTGACCGGCTCGGGTGCTTGAGCTTCCGCAGCGCCTTGGCTTCGATCTGGCGGATACGTTCGCGGGTGACGGAGAACTGCTGGCCGACTTCCTCTAGCGTGTGGTCGGTATTCATGCCGATGCCGAAGCGCATGCGCAGCACGCGCTCCTCGCGCGGGGTCAGCGAGGCGAGCACGCGGGTCACCGTTTCCTTGAGGTTCGACTGGATCGCGGCATCGACCGGGATGATCGCGTTCTTGTCCTCGATGAAATCGCCCAGGTGCGAGTCTTCCTCGTCGCCGATCGGCGTTTCGAGGGAAATCGGCTCCTTGGCGATCTTC
>CAZRVW010000095.1:0-10035 GCA_964603645.1 uncultured Novosphingobium sp.
ACGCGGGCGCCTGCGGCTGGTCGGCGCAATGCCTCGGCATTGCCGGCGAGCCGGAAAAGACCTCTGGCGACAATGCCGCCCAGTCGGACTTCGACGGCACGCCGATGCCGAGCGACGTCATGCATCAGGAAACCCGCATGGTCCTTGCCGAAGTGCTCGGTGAGCGGGGCGAAGGCTTCATCGAGCTGTCGGGCGGCCGCTTCATGACCAACGAACAGTGGGAAGACCTCGCCCGGGTCAGCGGCGCACCGATGATCTATCAGGCGGTCGTGCCCTCGGGCGGCATGATGCAGGACTGGCGGCGCGGCCAGATGGCCTGGTTCGAAGAATGCCACAAGCGCGGCCTGCGCATCTATGGCCAGGGTATCACTCAGAACCCGCCGCTCCTGTTCACGTTCGATTACTGGGATCTGTGGGGTCCGCTGTGGAATGAATTGACCGGGCCTGACCTGTCGCACGAGGCCAAGCTCGCCAATTTCGCCGATCCTGCAGTTCGCGAACGGCTGCGCGCCGAACCGATGAAGGTGATGTTCATCGATGACATCCAGGACACCCGCCTGCGTGAAACCAAGACGGCGAAGTACAAGGAGTTCGAGAACCGGCCACTTGGCGAGATCGCCAAGGAACTGGGCGTGCATCCGGTCGATCTGGTTTGCGACATTGTGCTCGCCGACAAGCTTGAAACCGTTCTCCAGGCAACCCAGTTCGACACCACGCTCGAGGGCATCAAGGAGCTGATCGACAGCCCCTACATCATCCCCGGCCTGTCGGACGGCGGCGCGCACCTGAAATATCTCGCCGCGGGCAGCTATGGCACGGAATACATCGCCAAATATGTGCGCGAGCACCAGTTCTCGACACTGGAGGAAGCGCACTGGCGGCTTTCGGCCTTCCCGGCCTTCTGCGCCGGGTTCCAGGATCGCGGCACCATCCGCGAAGGCTCCGTCGCCGACTTGATCGTCTACGATTACGACAAGCTGGACTATAACTTCCCCGAGTTCCGCCGTGATCTTCCCGGCGACGAATACCGTCTCGTCTCGGGCGGCACTGGCTATCGTTACGTGCTCGTCAACGGTCAGGTGACGATCGAGGACGACAAGGAAACTGGCAATCACTCGGGCCAGTTGTTGCGCGGTGGCAAGGCCGACATGAGCCGCTTGAAAGCTACAGGCGTGGACGTAAAGTCTCTCGAAGCGGCGGAATAGCCGCAAGCAGCAGGGGAGGCATGGATGGAGAGCGACGCGCTCGATTTTTCGTGCAGGACGGTGATCGTCACTGGCGGCAACGGCGGCATCGGTCAGGGCATCGTCGATGTCTTTTCCGAACGTAACGCCAATGTCGTTGTCGCGGATTTCGCCGCGCCGCTGAACGAGCGCGCGAGCCTCGGCACGGGTGAATTGGTCGACATCCGCACAGACATCACCGACCGCGCTTCGATCGATGCGATGGTGGCGCAGGTGATGGAGCGGTTCGGACGCATCGACGCGCTCATCAACAATGCCGGGCGCGGCGAGGGCATGAAGCGCCTGCCTGACGTGACGCAGGACACGATCGATTGGATCCTCGATCTCAACATCAACGGCACCGTCCATGTAACACAGGCGGTAGTGGCCGAAATGCGCAAGGCCGGTTCGGGCAGCGTGGTCAATATCACCTCGGCCGCGGCCCTGTCCGGTCCGGCGGGCAAGAACGATCCGATGTATGCCGGGGCGAAGGGCTTCCTCCACGCCTTCACCAAGGCGCTGGCAGCTGACCTCGGCCCTGCGGGCATTCGGGTCAATTCGGTCGCGCCCGGCTGGATGGTGCCGGAAAACAACGAGGCAACTTCGGAAGGGAGCTTCTGGAACGTGATGCCGATCATGGGCAAGCCGAGTGAGGCCAATGCTGCGCACGAGGAGGCACTCACGGGCGGGATTGGCGGCGCGCCGACCAATCCGGGCGACCTGCCACCGCTGCGCAAGCTCGGGCGGCCGCGCGACATTGGCTATGCCTGCCTCTACTTCGCTTCCGACGCGGCAGCCTATGCGACCGGACAAGTGCTGGCGATTGGCGGCGGCGGATATATGCCAGGGTGATCTAGCTGCAAATCCCCTGCAGGAACCAGTCGGGCGGTCGGCCCTGCGCATCGCCGCCGCGCCCGTCCCCGGCAATGCCGTCGCGGTAGATCCAGTAGCGCCGCCCCTCCCCGTCCTCGATCCGGTAATAGTCGCGCAGTCGCACCGATGAGCGTTCCCGCCACCACTCGGGCGCGATCCGTTCGGGTCCTTCGACGCGGGCGACCTCGTGCACCTCGCCGCGCCAGCGGAACCGGCGCGGCAAGCCGTCGGGGCTGGCGTAAAGCACAGCGATTCGCTCGGCATTATCAAGCAGTTTCAGTGGTCTCTCATGAAATTCAAATGCTTCCTGTGAGCTTTTGTCCGGCTCAAGCGCCCCTACCCAGCCCTGCCCACGCTCGGGCACATGGCTGGCGCGCAGCACCGGGCGGCGCACCGCCTTCGCGCCCAGCCGCGCCACCAGCCGATCGACGAAAGCGGCAAGCGAAATGCCGTGGTGTTCCGCAGCTGCTTCGATGTCGACTTGCGACAGCGCCACATTCTCGCTCCAGGCACTGCGCAGCCGCACCATCTCGATCCCGAACCCGGCGTCCACATTGTCGAGCTTGCGCCCGAACAGGGAGACGATGTGCGCCGGATCGCGGCTCGGCGCGGCCAGTTCGAGGCGGCGCACCAGCACCTCTCCATCGACCTTCCACATACCCAGTTCGAGCCGCCGCGCGCCCAGCCCTCGCCCTTCGAGCTCGCGCGCCATGTCCTCGGCCAGATCGGCCACAACCTGGTCGAGCAGGTCGCGGTGGCGGATCGGCTCGACCAGACGGCGCTGGACCAAGGGCGCGCTGACCTCGATCACCGGCAGCATCGGCTCGGGCACCAGGCCAATGAGCTGGTCCATGCGAATCAGCGGATTGGCGGCTGGCGCGCTGCGGGTGCGGAAACGGCGCGCCAGTGCTTCGCGCGCCACGCCATGAAGGTCTTCCAGCCGCTTGAGGCCAAGGCGACGCAGCACCAGCAACACGTCGTCGTCGAGCCGCAGGGCGGCAACGGGAAGCTGCGCAAGGACCTGTACAGCATTGTCTTGCGGCAGCAGGATCGTCCTGTCCGGCTCGTAATGCGCCAGCGCCCAGGCCGCGCCAGCAGTCGGCGCGATGGCAAGCCGAGCCGCAAGACGCCGCCGCGCAAGGGCAGCGCGCACATCGGCGAGTAACGCCTCTTCGCCGCCGAACAAGTGCGCCACCCCGGTAACATCGACGATCAGCCCGTCAGGCGCATCGAGCGCGCTCCACGGCCCCCAGCGCTGCGCCCATAGCGCCAGCTTTTCAAGGAACGCGAGGTCGCCCGCCGGATCGGATGGAGCCGTGGCAAGCGATGGGCACAGCGTGCGCGCATCGGCCAGCATCACGCCCGGCGTGGCTCCCGCCGCGAGACCTGCCTTGTTGGCGGCAGCCACGCGCACCCCGCGCGCGCTTTCAGCCACCAGCGCGAGCGGTGCGACATCGGCCCCCTCGCCTTCGGCGAGCCCTTGCGAAAGGCGCCAACGGTCCATCGCCAGGTCGCACAGCCAGATCGAAAGGATGCGGCGCGGCGGGAAGCTGGCCGGATCGGGCGGCGCAGCGGCGGGATAGGTCCCGATGAGAGGCAAGGGTCCGGGCATGGTGCCCGATCAGGCCAAAGCCGTTCGGCCTTCGAGGCGCGGTTGAGGCAGTGCACCAACGAGCGGCGCGGCCAATCGCTCCTCGGGATGAACGGCGAGTTTTCCTCCATCCTCGCCCAGGACCCACGCCCCCGGCGGATGGCGGCGGGCACGGAACAGCTCTGCCCGCCACCGGGGCAAACCCGGCGCGGCCGCGTTGTATTGCGGGCGCAGTGACGGTGCAGCGCCCACCTGCCAGCGCATCCTTGCCGAGGACAGGTCACGCGCAGCATCGAGCCGCACCAGCCACAGCGGCACGCCGTGGCGCTCGGCAGCAAGGCTTAGCCGCCGCGAAGCAGTGAACGACAGGGCCTTCGGATTGCCCGCGATCTCGCCAATCGCGAAGGCGAGGTCACGGCAGCGCAGCCCTTCTTCCAGCGCGAACAGGGCATCTTCGGCACTACTGGCGGCGACATGGATCAGCCGATGACGCAAGGCGCGCGGCAGACCGGGACGATAAGGCCGCCCGCTACGCCTGAGCGCATCGCGGTCCTGCACCCACAGCCACATGCGCTGATCGGGCATATCGGCAAGTGGATCCGGCCTCTGCGCAGCCAGCCGATCCTGCGCCAGCGCCAGAGCCAATGCCGCGCCGGCGCCCTCGCGCGCAGGGGCGAAAATCTCACCATGCAGGACCTCGTCCGAGACGAGGCCGGGACGCCATGCCTGCGCGCGCGCAAGACTGGCGAAACTGCCCGGAGACATGGCAGGCGAATCGATTCGGTGGAACATAATGTTCCATTTATGTTCTCATTGGAGGCGATTCGCAATCGCTTGATTCGCGATTCGGCAAAAGCCGCCGGAACGCCGCCCGCAATCAGCCCAGCAAGCCGGGGAACAGCCCGAACAGCAGGATCAGCCCGACCGCCACCGGCGCGACCCAGGCCACAAGACCGCGCCACAGGCCGAAACCGACGCCTACCAGCCCCGATTCCGCTTCGATCAGCTTGCGATTGGCGCGCCAGCCGACGAATATCGACAGACCCAGCCCGGACAATGGCAACATCACCTTGCCGGTCAGCCCGTCGATAGTGTCGAGAATGTCGGTCTCGGCAAAAATGCCCCAGAAACCGAGCAGGCGCACATCGGACCACACGCCATAGCCCAGAATGCAGGCGACACCGACCGAGAAGGCCGCGCCGGCGACCAGCACCGCAGCCACCGGGCGGCGCAATCCGAACCGCTCGATCGTCCAGGCGGTCGGCCCTTCAAGCAGAGAGATCGAACTGGTCAGCGCGGCGAAGAAAATGAGGATAAAGAACAACAGTCCGATCAGCGAACCCGCAGGCATCGACTGGAACGCGACCGGCAGCGACTGGAAGATCAGCGATGGTCCCGCCGCCGGATCGAGCCCGGCGCTGAAAACGATTGGAAAGATCATCAACCCGGCAAGGATCGCGACCCCGGTGTCGGCCGCCGCAATCATTCCCGCCGTCGGAGCGATCCTCACCGAGCTGCCAAGATAAGAACCGTAGGTAATGATCGCGGCCGAACCCAGGCTCAGCGAGAAGAACGCCTGGCCCAGCGCCTCGTTCAGCACCACCGGCGTCAGCTTCGAAAAATCAGGCGTGAACAGGAAAGCGAACGCCCTGGCGAATTCCCCGGTGAACGCCCCGTAGATGGTAATCGCCAGCAATAGCGCGAAAAAGCCCGGCATCAGCCAGCCGGCAGCACGCTCGATCCCGTTGTGCACGCCCACGGCGACAATGACGCAGGTCACGCTCATGAATATCACGTGCAGCAAAAACATGCGCCAAGGACTGGCGAACAGCGCGCCCATCAGGCCGGTCACCTCCTCCTGCGATTGCCCGGCGAAGGCCCCGCCGAAAGGCGAACCCGCCGCGACACTGCCGAAGAAATCTCCGCCCGACAACCAGACGTAGTTGAGCACCCAGCCAGCGACGACCGAATAGAACGACAAGATCAGGAAGGCCGAAATGATCTCGATTCCGCCGAACATTCCCCAGCGGCGGCTGACGCCCGATTGCTCGGCGACATCGGCGACCGAGCCCGCAGCATCGGAACGGCCGCTCCCTGCCCTGCCCAGCAGAATTTCAGTCAGCAGCATCGGCAAGCCGATCAGCGCAACGCACAGGATATAGACCAGTACGAAGGCGCCGCCGCCATTCTCACCGGTCAGCGTCGGGAACCGCCAGATATTGCCCAGCCCGACCGCCGCGCCAATCGCCGCCAGCAGGAACGCCGTGCGCGACGACCACCCCTGCTCACCGCCAGAAATTCCTGCTGCCGCTACCATATGCTCTCCTTGCCGGGGCGCGATCATGCACGAAAACGGGGTAGCGTCGAGAGCCAGCTTTGCGCCTGCGCCCAGCGGCGCTAAAAGCACGCTCATGTCCACGACCTTCCAGCTCGACACTTCGACCAGCCGCGCCAACCCGACGCCAGCGCCGATGCGCCGCCTCACCGTTCCACGCATCCGTTCGCGAAAGAAGGATGGCGTCACCGAAGAGCCGATCGTCATGCTTACCGCCTACACCGCAAGGCAGGCGCAATTGCTCGACCCGCATTGCGACATGCTGCTGATCGGCGATTCGCTGGGTCAGGTGATCTACGGCCTTTCATCCAGCATCCCAGTCACGCTAGACATGATGGCAAACCACGCCGCTGCTGTGGTTCGCGGCTCCTATCACTCGCTGGTGGTGGTCGACATGCCCTTCGGCTCGTACGAAGAATCTCCGCAAAAAGCCTTCGAGAGCGCTTCATGGCTTATGAAGGAAAGCGGCGCTGCCGCCGTAAAGCTCGAAGGCGGGCAGGCTATGGCTGAAACGGTCCATTTCCTCATCAACCGGGGCATTCCAGTGGTCGGCCATGTCGGCCTGACGCCGCAGGCAGTCAACGTTCTGGGCGGCTACATGGCGCGCGGACGCAGCGATGCCGAAGCCGACAAGATCGTCGCTGACGCCGTGGCGCTAGACGAGGCTGGCGCCTTCGCGATCGTTGTCGAAGGCGTGGTCGAGCCCATCGCTATCGCCGTGACCAAGGCAGTGGCCTGCCCCGCAATCGGGATCGGGGGCTCGGCCCAGTGCGACGGGCAGGTGCTCGTCACTGAGGACATGCTCGGCATGTTCGAGCGCGTGCCGCGCTTCGTCAAACGCTACGCCGAAATCGCCGACCTCATTTCCGAGACCGCAGCGAAATATGCCGACGAAGTCCGGACCCGCACCTTCCCCGGCGAAGAACAGACCTACCAGCCGAAGAAATAGTTTCTCGTCCGTCGCGTCGCCAATTGCGAAAAACCGGCGCCCACTTTTTCCCGCTATGTTTTAGCTCCAAGGCGGCCTGACAGCTGGCGCCGGCGTGCCTGAGAAGCGCGGCGCGGGAGCGGGCTGAGTGATTCCGGCAGCTTCAATGAACGTCCCGCGCGCCAAATTATGCGGGTGTTTCGGAGCTTCACCAAGGCTGAGCACCGGGGCAAAGCAGACATCGCTACCTTCCAACAGGTCGCACCACTGGTCACGGGTCTTGGTAAGGAAAATCTCCTCCAGCCGCTTCTTCGTAGCCGACCAGTTCTCGCGCTCGTTCTGTTGCGCGGCATCCACTTCGTCGGCTAGGCCCAACCGTTCGAGCAATTCGACGTAAAAGTGGTTCTCGACCGGCCCGACCGAGATGAACTTGCCATCCGAGGTCTCATAAACCTCGTAGTAAGGCGCACCGGTATCGAGAATGTTCTTGCCGCGCTCGTCGACCCAGCGCCCGAGGCTGTGCAGCGAATAGAACATCGTGGTCAGAATCGCGGCGCCATCGACCATCGCGCAATCGACCACTTGTCCCTTGCCGGTCGTTTTTGCCGAAAGAATGCCAGCCAGCATGCCGAAGGCCAGCATCATGCCGCCCCCGCCGAAATCGCCCACCGCATTCAATGGCGGCGTCGGCTTCTGACCCTCGCGGCCATAGGCATGGAGCGCACCGGCCAGCGAGATGTAGTTGATGTCGTGCCCGGCCGCCGAGGCCATCGGCCCGTCCTGCCCCCATCCGGTCATCCGTCCGATCACGATACGCGGATTCGCTTCGAGCAGCACGTCCGGCCCCAGCCCTAGCCGCTCGAGCACGCCGGGGCGGAAGCCTTCGACCACGCCATCGGCTTCACGCGCCATTTCGAGCACCCGCGCGCGGCCTTCATCCGATTTGAGATCGAATTCGACATGTTCGCGATTGCGCAGGGTTGCATCGAACTTGAGTGTACCGCGCTCGGCAGTTCCCGGCCGGTCGATCCGGATCACCCGCGCGCCGTGATCGGCCAACATCATACCGGTGAACGGGCCGGGTCCGATCCCGGCGAATTCGATAATGGTAACCCCTTCCAGCGCGCCGGGCATGGCCTCTCCTTTCCTGACAGGTATTCGAGAGGCGATGCCTGAGACACACCGCTATGTCGAGGGGATCGAACCACGTCCCACAGAGCTCGCCTTATTGGAACGTGGTCACGCCCGTGCGGCGCTTGAGTATTTCCAGCGCGTGATGCGACAAGCATCCCAGCGCGCTGGAACTAGGCGTGCAGGTCGTACTGCTTGAGCAGGTCGTAAAGTGTCGGGCGGCTGATTCCGAGCAGCTTCGCAGTGCTTGAGATATTGCCCTCGCTACGCGCCAGCGCATGCCGGATGATCTTGCGGTCGGCCATTTCGCGGGCACTCTTGAGGTTCAGAGCGTTGACTTCCTCATCCTCAGGATCGGCCAGATCGAGATCGAGCGCGCTGACCAGCTTGCCATCGGCCATGATCACCGCGCGCTTCACCCGGTTTTCGAGTTCGCGGACATTGCCCGGCCAGCCCCATGCATCGAGGGCAGCCAAGGCGTCGGGCGCGAAGCCTCGAACCGCTGGATTCATCTCCTTCGCAAAACGACCGAGGAACACTTTCGCCAGTAGCGTCGCATCACCGGGCCGTTCTGCCAGCGTCGGGATCTTAACGACGATTTCGGCGAGACGGTAATAGAGGTCTTCGCGAAAGCGCCCGTCGGCGATCATCGCTTCGAGGTCCTGGTGGGTGGCGCAGACCACGCGCGTGTCGACCGCGATGGACTTGCGCGAACCGATCCGCTCGATCACCCGCTCCTGCAGGAAGCGCAGCAATTTAACCTGCAATTGCAGCGGAATGTCGCCAACCTCGTCGAGGAACAGGGTTCCACCTTCGGCCTGCTCGATCTTGCCCTCGGTGGTTTTGACCGCACCGGTAAAGGCGCCCTTCTCGTGGCCGAACAGCTCACTTTCCAGCAGGTTTTCGGGGATCGCGGCGCAGTTGATAGCGACGAAAGCACCTTCTGCGCGATCGCTCGCGTCGTGCAATCCGCGCGCCAGCAGTTCCTTGCCTGTCCCGCTGGCACCCAGCAACATGACCGATACGCTGGTGTTGGCCACGCGTTCAATCGTGCGGGCAACCTTGATCATCTCCGGTGCAGCGGTGACAAGGCTGCCGAGCACGCGCTCTTCATTCCCGGCCTTGGTCGCCAGCTTGCGGTTTTCTTCCTCGATACGAGCCAGTTGCAAAGCACGCCGCACAATCAGGCCACCGGGGCCGTGTGCGATCATGTCTAGCGTCGACAGGTAAAATGTCGGTAAATCTGACAGATTCCCTATAGGTAGGCGACGTACGAGCTACTGTTTTTGCGGGTTTTTCACCTTGCCCGTGTCGGACGGGTTTACAGCGTTCGTCTGTAAATCACAGGCACCCATCGCGGCCGCCCTGGAACGCAGGAAACTTTACCTTAACCATATCGCGTCGCAGCTTGGTTAACCGGGTGGATTTATCACGCCATGCCATGTCCCGCAGCGCGCCGATCATTCCCGTTGATGCCAAGATGTATCGGCACTTCGCCATTGCGACGGTGATGATCACCGGTTGCCTGGCGATGTTCGCCAGCGGCGAGAACCGGGAAGCCCTTGAAGCTCAATTGGCGGAAAACCAGCAACAGAATGCCGCCAGGCAGGCCGAGCAGGAAAAGGCTGAGCAAGGGGCCATCGGCAAGAAAGGTAATTTCAAGGACAAGCGCAAGACCAAGGGGTCGTTCACGCCCGACTACGCACTTCGCGATCGTACACCGAACGAAGCCCGCCGCGTCAGCGGCCGGGCTCTCGCGGGAGATGCCGAATTGATTGCAGACGAGAATGTTGTCTTTTCTGACGAGATCAGAAGACAATCTGGGCCGGAAAACGATGATTTGGACGGCCCGCCTCCGCCCGGCATGAGCAGAGAGGAATTCGCAAGCGTTCGGCAACAGGCTGAATGACTGACCGGCTGACGCCGGTAGGTTCATATCGAGTGGCTGAAGCCG
>CAZRVW010000096.1:0-10014 GCA_964603645.1 uncultured Novosphingobium sp.
GATCATGCCCAAGGGGCGCTATGCGATCATGCTGCGCCACATGCCACGCGTCGGCAGTCTCGGCCTCGACATGATGCTGCGCACCTGCACGATTCAGGTGAACCTCGATTATGCGAGCGAGGCGGACATGGTACAGAAATTCCGCGTCGGCCTCGCGCTGCAACCTCTGGCGACCGCGCTGTTCGCCAATTCACCGTTCACCGAGGGCAAGCCTAACGGCTACCTTTCCTATCGCAGCCACATTTGGTCGGACACCGATCCGGCGCGCACCGGCATGTTGCCTTTCGTGTTCGAGGATGGTTTCGGTTACGAGCGCTATGTCGATTACATGCTCGACGTGCCGATGTATTTCGTCTTTCGCGATGGCAAATACATTGACGCGGCGGGCCAAAGCTTCCGTGACTTCATGGCGGGTAAGTTGCCTGCCCTGCCCGGCGAGCGCCCGACCATGAGCGACTGGACCGATCACCTGTCCACCGCCTTTCCCGAAGTACGCCTGAAGAGCTTTCTCGAAATGCGCGGCGCCGACGGCGGACCGTGGAACCGCATTTGCGCGCTGCCCGCGCTTTGGGTTGGCCTGCTTTACGATCAGTCCGCGCTCGACGCAGCCTGGGATCTGGTGAAGCATTGGTCGATGGAGGAGCGCGAAGCCCTGAGGAACGCGGTGCCCAAACTCGCGCTCGATGCGCCAATTCCGGGTGGAGGCGTACTCAAGGACATTGCCGGTGAAGTTCTGGAAATTGCGTGTGGCGGACTGGCGGCGCGCGCACGGCTAAATTCAAGCGGCGACAATGAGACGGGCTATCTCGACCCGCTGCACGAAATCGTGGCACGCGGCCGCGTTCCCGCCCAGCGGCTGCTCGACCTCTACAACGGCGAGTGGCAGCATGACCTGTCTCGCATCTACGCGGAAAAAAGCTTCTAAGGACACCCTGCTATGATCGTGGTCACCGGTTCTTTCCGCCTTCCCGTAGAAAACGTGGCACAGGCCCGACCGGCGATGGAGCGGGTGATAAGTGCCAGCCGCGAGGAGCCGGGTTGCCTGGCCTATTCCTATTCCGAGGACGTGCTCGAGCCGGGACTGTTCATCGTCAGCGAGATGTGGGTGAATGGCGATCTTCTCGCCAATCATTTCCAAATGCCGCACATGAAAGCCTGGCAGGAAGAACGCGAAGCGTTCGGGATGACGGACCGTGCGGTCACCATGCATGCCGTCAAGCACAGTACTGACCTGTAATTATTCCGCCGGTTGGAGCAGCGTCTCACGGCCGCTGCGAATACTTCCGATCCTCGACAGCGCGCGAGTCACTGGCGCGTTGGCGCCCATCCACGCGTGATATTCGCGATATTTCGCATCCTCGGCCAGGAGGTGCGCTTCCTCGGTCTTCGCACACCAGTAATAGACCGCGCTCACCAGCGCCAGGAAGACGGTGTTGCGGATCGCATCGACCGTTGACCCATTGGTGACCAGAAACGGCATGGCCGAAAACCACCAGAACAGGTTCTTCGATAGATAGGCGGGATGGCGGGTAAACCGGAACGGCCCATTCGTTATCACGGCGCGGTAGGTGAGATTGGAAAACCGGAGGCCGAAGATCATTGTCGCCCAGGCGTAGATCGTCGTCAGGAACACCAGCCAGGCACCCCAAACCGATAGCAAAAAAGGATAATCCGCAAGCCAGTACGCCCAGTCGGACGTGCCGTAGTGATAAGCGAGCGGCCCGCCATCGCTCATCAGGATGAATGGCGGATAGCAGATCAACGCGGCAACCCATCCCGAAACAAAAGGGTTGGCGCTGCGAATATGCGCATCGAGCGGCCGGAAAGTCAGCAGGTAGCCAACCATCGCGAGTTGCACGTCGATCAGGAACAGCAGCTCGATCAGCCCAACTGCCAGCCGTACCGGATCGGCAGCCATGCCGCCAATGTCGAGGTTGACCACATAGGCAAATCCGCCCGGCAAGATCGAGATCATGAAGGCGATGAAGAAGCCCTTCACGGCCCATGAGCGAAAATGCGACCTTACCGCCTCGGGATCGTATCGCTCGCGCCCGATCAGCAAGGCACCGAAATGCCACGCGCCATCGCGCGGCTCGACCATGTAGCGATCGAGCCAACGCACGTAGGGCACCGTCAGGATGGCAAGCGGCACCGCGCTGATTGCCAGCACTTCGATCGCAAAAAGATAAGACCCGTCCCAATACCAACGTGCGATGCAGTAGGCGAAGCCAATGATCGCGAAGGTCGCCCACAGACCTGCAATCTTGGTGATGGTGACCGAAAGCGGCGCGACATCGGAGGCCTTACGCTGCCAGTCGATTCCTGTGGAGGCGCGGCAATGTACCCTGTCGACCAGCATCGACCACGCCACCATCGGCACGGCAGTGAACACCAATGTCGCCAGCGAGGCGTAGGGACCGGACAGCGGCTCGCGCGGACCGGGAAGTGCAAATGCTTCGGCAATCCCCGCCCAATTGCGGCACACCGCAATCCAGAAGAACAGCCCGAGCAGGCCTGCAAGACCGACGCCCGACGAAACGTCGCTGACGGGCCTTTGGAGGCTGGGCGATGGCGTTCCGGACATGGCCGGTCGGCCCTAGCGGCTAATGGTTAAAGCTCGCGTAATCCTCATACGGTGCCAGAGCAGACGGGTTGCTAGCGAAACGCCGAAATCCGACCGCTGTCGTCGAGTACGTAAAGCGTCTGGCCTGCCACTACCGGCGCCAGCGAGACCGACGAGCCCAGATTCGTGAACTGCGTCAATTCGCCACTCGCGGGATCCGCCCAAGCCAGTTCGCCGCGCGAATTCGCCACCCATAGCCGATTGCCTGCCAGCACTGGGCCGACCCAGAATACCGGGTTTTTGCGCTTCTTCTCGTTTTTGTAGCGCATCAATTGCTTGAGCCAGCGCACCTTGCCGCTTGACCGCGCGATGGCGAGCAATTCGGAATCGTCGGTCAGGGTAAACACCCAGTCGCCCGCCACGGCCGGTGTCGAAATCCCGGCTAGATTGAGCTCCCAGATACGCTGCCCCGTTACGAGATCGTAAGCGGCCATGCGGCCGCCCTGACCCAGCGCATAGACCCGTCCGCGATCGATGATCGGATCGGCATCGACATCGGTCAGGCTGCCGACCTCGGTCGAAATCGAAGTGCGCGCCAGTGCGTCCGACCACAGCGTGCGACCATTCTCGTAACGATAAGCGGATAGCTCGCCGGAGGAATAGCCTGCAATGACCGTGCCCTGCCCCGCCGCAGGCGCGGCAACGCCGAACACGCCAGCCTGGCCGATCGAGCCCGATTCCATCCACAACGGCGCGCCATCGGCAACGTTCAGCGCGTGAATCTGGTTGTTCTGCGTCATCACGTAGACGGCGTTGAAGGCAACGGTGGGCGAACCGCGCAGCGGACCCGCCGGCTTGACCTTCCAAACCTGTGAACCATTTTCCGCTTCGAGAGCGGCTACTTCGCCAATTCCTGTGGCGACATATACGCGGCCATTGTCATAACTGACACCGCCGCCGAACACGCTGCTCTCACCGTCACCCGAGACCCTGAAGCTCGCCGACCACAGCTTGGCTCCGTTCGTCGCGCTGAAAGCCGAGACCATGCCCTCGGTGTCAATCACATAGACCTTTCCATCGCCGATGACCGGCGCGGCGGCCAAGCGCTGTTTCTTGCCCGAGCCGGAAATGCTGACGGTCCATGCTCGCGACAGCGAAGGAGAAAGAGCGAGATGACCGTAAGACTTGCCTGCTGTGCCTCCCGCCTGCGCCCAGTCCGCGTTCACTTCCTCGGGAGGCAGGATCACCGAGACTCCAGCTAGATCCGGATCGACCCGCGCGCCCGATTCGATGCGCGAAAGGATCGGAATGCGCTCCCCCACGGAGGGCGTTTTCGGGCCGCCCTTGCCGCCGAACACGCCGCAACCTGCAAGGCCCGCTGCGAGCAGCGCGATCAGAACAATGCGCGTGGTTTGCTTGGCACGGATCATCGAAAACTCCCGAAAATACTCTTTGGCCTGCAGGCCTAACTCATGGTGCGCTCGACACAGCCGTGGCCGGCCCATCGACGCCCTCGCCGTCCTCGCCAATCTCGCTGTCCAGCGCGTCGACGCCAAGCAGTCCGGCAAGCTGGCGCGCGCGCGCTCTCAAGGAAGTCGGCAAGTCCTTGTCGCGGGCAATCAGGGCGAAAAGTGGGCCGGCCAGATCATCCTTGCCTTGGTCGAGATAGGCCATGCCGACCAACTCACCGGCCACTCCGAACCAGGCATTACCCGGAACCGCAAGCGGCTTCAGCCGTTCAATCACCTGCTGCGGCTTCAATTCATCGTATTGCAGGGCGACGAAGCGCACCTGGGCAAGATCGCGCATCGGCTGCGGCGCGTCGGCATCGGCGGCGACAGCCTCATAGATGCCTTGCGCCTCCTTGGCCCTGCCCAATTCGATGGCGATGCCCGCGCGCAACAGCGCCGCAGAGGTTGCGCTTGCGGTGCCTTCCTGCTCGATGACAGGTTGAAGCTTGTCATATGCAGCCTGCTGATTGCCCGCCTCAAGCTCATCGAGCGCGACAACGAATTGCTCGCTGCGCTCATCGGCAAGCGATTGCTGGTGTTCGTGCCAGAACAGGTATCCGGCAAGGCCCGCGAGGCCAGCAACGACAATGCCGATAACGGGCTTGCCAAAGCGCCGGAAGAACCCTTCGAACTGGTCCTGCCGCAACGCATCGTCGACTTCGCGCACGAAAGTTTCCTGTTCGGCATCGGCCTTCTTGCGGGCACGTTCCTGTGCGTTATCAGTGCTGTTGGGTGGCAGAGCCAAGATTGGGCCTTTGTTTGGTTAAGACTGGCGCGCTGTGTAGTGCGCGATTGGACGTTCGCCAAGTGCGCTTGAAGCGGCAATGAACGGAGTTAAGCCAATTCGTCTCTTCCTGCTGCGCTTGCATAGAGCGCGCGGTAGGCGGATATCATACGCTCCTCGTCGTAATTCTGCCGCGCGCGCGCGATTGGCGGCCCCGATAGTCTGCCGCAACGCTTGATCTCCCGCGAGTTGCGAGATGGCCTGCGCCAGCCCCACCTCATCGCCCGGGGAAGCGATAAAAGATCGGTTCTCTTCCGCGACCATGCCCATGACATCGCCAACCTCCGGTGAGGCGACCGGCAAGCCGGCAGCCATGGCCTCGACCACCGAAATCGGGAACTGCTCACTGTCGGATGACAAGGCAAAAATATCGAACAGGCCGACCGCCTTGGCAGGGTCTGAGACGAAACCCGGCAAGTGAACGCGGTGCGCGACACCCAGCCGCAGCGCTTCGGCCTGGATTGCCTCGCGCTCAGGCCCTTCGCCAATGATGACGAGATGCCAGTCCTCTGGAAGGGATGCACTGGCGCGCACCAGGCGGGGCAGGTTCTTCACCGCTCGGAGGCCCGCAAGCGTACCGACCCAATGCTCTCCCTCACGCTTGATGATGCGGGGCAATGCATCGGGCTTCGGGCGCTTGGAATAGCGGGCCGTATCGATCCCGTTCTCAATCAGTTGAACCCGACCCCTCGGCTGGTGCCACACGTCGAGTGCGATTGCTTCGAGCCGCCGCGATGGCACCACAAGCGCTGCGCTGCGCGCCAGCGCCACACGGCGAAACCAGTTGCGCGTGGTCTTGAGTCGCGTGGCCTCATCCTGATTGAAACCATCTTCGTGGTGCACGAGCGCAGGTAGCGAGAGATGATCGCGGAATACCGAATGGGCAAGAACCGCATCCATCGCTCCCCAATTGTAACTAAGCACCAGATCGAACGGCTTCATCGCGCGGGCAAGCCGCAGCAGCCGGGCGGGATGAGGCCTCCCGACAAGCGGCTCGAAATTGTCCGGGTAGTCGACCTCAATCGAGGGATCGACAGCCTTGGCCGCGCCGAGCGCGCCCGGGACGGCACTGACGACCGTGTGACGCACGGCTGGACCAAAGGCATTCATCAGTCGCACCGCACGCAACTCTTTGCCACCGGGATCGAAAGTCGAATGGAGATGCAGCAAATGCATTTTTTGAATTGGCCTGATCTCAGGCAACCTTTGCCAGCAATCTGTCGATCCCGGCCGCGGCTTCCGGCTCGGTCAACAGCGGCGCGTGGCCGACACCGGGCACGGTTATAGCTTCGGCATTGGTCAGCCTTGCCATCATGGCGTCGCAAGTTGCAGCGGAAAGCAAGTCGGACAATTGTCCCCGCAAGATGACCACCGCAATGTCAGCCAGATTATCGAGCCCGGTGGTCAAGTCCGGCTGCTTGTCGAAATCGACCTTGGCGAAGGTCTCGGCGATTTTCATGTCGTAATCGAAAACGATCCGCCCGTTACCGGTAAGCGTCATTGTGCGCTTTGCCATGGCGATCCAGTCGGCCAGCTCGAACTGCGGATGTGCCACCTTCTGAGTTTCCTCCAGCGCACGCGCAGCATGAACCCAGGTCGGGAAGGTGCGGCCCTGCCCCGCATAAGAGAGGATGCGGTCGATCCCTTCGCGTTCAAGCGATGTGCCAATATCGTTCAGAACTACTCCGGCAAGCCGCTCGGGCGTCTTCATCGCGATCAGCATGGTCATCAGCCCACCCATCGACGTTCCGATCGAGACAAAGCTGGAAATGCCCAGCTTCTCGAGCAACGCGTTCACGTCACCGACGTATTGAATTGGGTTGTAACTCTCTGCATCCTTGGCATATTCGCTGTCGCCCCGCCCCCGCATTTCCGGCACGATCACCCGCCACTCACCCGCGATCCGGCCAGCCAGGTCGGCAAAATCGCGAGCATTGCGCGTCAAGCCGTGGAGGCACAGCACCGGCGGACGGTCTTGGCGGCCAGGATAATCGCGATAATGCAGTTCCAGCCCGTCGCTGCTGGTCCAGGTGCCGTCGGTGAAGTCTGCCATTGTTCCCCCTGTGGAACGAGGAGCCGCTTGCGCACTCCGCCACACGGTCCCACTATCGCTGCATGGACGGACAACCGCAAGACGAACGCTATCGCCCAGATCCGAAGATCACCGGTATTGCTGATTGGCTGGGCGATCCGGTCCAGGCTGCTGAGTTCCCGAAACATACCCTTCGTTTCCGCAACGATCGCGCCGCAGCTACGGTTGGACTGGATGGCCTGAGTGACGATCAATGGACCACACATTATGGCCGCTTCGTGCCGCTGCCAGATAACCTGCCCCAGCCGCTGGCACTGCGCTATCATGGCCACCAGTTTCGCGTCTATAATCCGGACATCGGCGATGGCCGCGGCTTCCTGTTTGCGCAGATGCGTGACAACGAAGATCGCCTGCTCGATCTCGGCACCAAGGGATCGGGACAAACCCCATACAGCCGCGATGGCGATGGACGACTGACGTTAAAGGGCGCGGTCCGTGAAATTCTCGCTACCGAAATGCTCGAAGCGCTGGGAGCGAACACCAGCAAGACATTCTCGGTGATCGAAACCGGGGAGAGCCTGTGGCGTGGCGACGAGCCTTCTCCTACCCGCTCGGCGGTCCTCGTGCGCCTTTCGCACGGTCATATCCGCATCGGCAGCTTCCAACGGCTATCTGCGTATGAAGACCGGGAGCATCTGGCCAAACTGGTCGATTACTGCCTTGACACTTATCCGGGTCCGATGCCGCCCGACGATGCACCGGGACGAGATGAGCCCGCCGTGATTCTGCTACACCAGGTTGTCGAACGACTGGCGCGGATGGCGGCCAGCTATATGGCAGCAGGCTTCGTCCACGGCGTGCTCAATTCCGACAACATGAATATTTCAGGCGAAAGTTTCGATTATGGCCCGTGGCGCTGGCTACCGCAGTGGGACCCGTCGTTCACCGCCGCCTATTTCGACCACTCTGGACTTTACGCCTTCGGCCGCCAGCCCGCGGCGATCCATTGGAATTGTGCGCAACTCGCAGTGGCACTGCGGCTCATAGTATCGGGCGACGATCCCTTGGTTTCCGCCGTCGACCGCTTTGGCGAAGTTTATCGTCATGCAATGGCGAAAAATTTCCTCTGGCGGCTCGGTCTTGAAAATCGCGAACTCGCCGATGACGTGAAACTCATCGGCTTGGCGGAAGGCCACATGCGCGAAACAAGTATGGGCCCTGACCGCTTCTTCTTTGAGCACCGCGGGGGCAGGGTCGTCCCGAATGGCGAATTCGGTGAGTTACTAAGCCATTTCAAGGCTGTGCCAGGCGCGACTGACCATCCCCTGTGGAGCAGCGAAGCAGCCCCAAGTCTCGTCATCGACGAGGTCGAACGTGTCTGGGCGGCAATAGATGACCATGACGACTGGTCAGCGCTTAACCAGAAAGTCGCTGCAATCCGGGAGCTTGGAGCGGCTCTCAGACCGCTTCCCGAAGGTCCATGTTAACCAGATCGCTACACGTCGCCGGTAGAGAATCTATGGCAAAAAGTTTTTTACCCGGACCCTAGCGAATTGAACGGACCCTTCGTCCCATGAACGCGATCACCCCTACCGAGCCAAAAGCGGCAGACGGCACTGACCGTCAAGACGACGCACCTGAATTGATGGTGTCGTACGAACCCGCAACCGGCGCGGAACTGTGGCGCGGACGGGTCAGCGACATCGAAAACGGCACGCCGTGCCTTCCCGGCCTGGGCAGCTCAGCCGCTGTCCACTCGTATGGAACTGGTGCGGCGCTTCGCCAACGAGGTTCGCAAGGACTTCGAAAAGCTAGCTGAGACCATTTCGCGCGAAACCGGCAAGCCGCTTTGGGAAGCCAATGCCGAGGTTGAGAACGTTATCAACAAGGTCGAGCTTTCGATCCGCGCCTTTGCCGATCGCACCACCCAACGCAAACTCGACAGTGCGATTCAAGGCATGATGGCCGTACGCCACAAGCCGCATGGCGTGATGGCAGTGCTTGGCCCTTACAACATGCCCGCACATCTGCCGAACGCACACATCGTGCCTGCGCTGATCGCCGGGAACACGGTGGTATTCAAGCCCAGCGAAAAGGCACCAGCCAGCGGTGAACTTCTGGCGCGCTGCTTCAACCGTGCAGGCATATCCGCCGCAGTGATCCAGTGCGTGAATGGAGGCCCTGAACAGGGGCAGGAACTGGTCCGGCACGAGGGCGTGAATGGCGTTCTGTTCACCGGTTCAGCCAACAGCGGCGTTGCCATTGCGCGTAAACTCGCGGCTCGCCCAGACAAGCTGCTCACGCTCGAGATGGGCGGGAACAACCCTATCGTGATGTGGGACACGCCCAAAGTTACCGACGCGGCCGCCCTGATCGTGCAGAGCGCGTTTGCCAGCGCCGGGCAACGCTGCACCTCCGCGCGCCGTCTGATCATCAAGGAATCGATGTACGATTCTGTCATGTCAGAGGTGAAATCGCTGGCTGATCGCATCATCTTCGGCGCGCCGTTCGAGGAACCGGCTCCGTTCATGGGCCCGATGATCGACAATTTCGCCGCCGACGGTCTTACTGACAGCTTCTTCTACCTGCTGAGCAATGGCGGCAAGGCCATCAAGCATCTCGTCCGACCGGACGAAGAACAACCGTTTCTATCGCCTGCGATCATAGACATGACTGCGATGAAGGATCGCCCCGACGTAGAGCTGTTTGGCCCGATCCTGCAAGTTGTGAAAGTCAACGATCTGGACCAGGCAATTAGCGAAGCCAACAACACGCGCTTCGGCCTAGTTGCCTCGATGATCGGTGGCCAGCCGCAAGAGTACAACCGCTTTTGGGCAAATGTCCGCGCCGGCATGGTCAACTGGAACCGTCCAACGATCAGCCCATCGCATGCCGCGCCGATTGGCGGCATCGGCCTTTCGGGCAATCACCGACCATATGGTCACTATGCTGCGGACTATTGCGCCTATCCAGTCGCCTCAGGCGAAGCGGAACAGCCGCGCGCCGCGATCGGCATCGGCCTCAAATAGATACTATTTGCCGCTGGCGATCAGGTCCACTTCGGTAAGTCCGTCATCGAGCTTCCGGGCTGAAACGAGATAGGCGCGCGCGGCGTTGCTGCCGC
>CAZRVW010000097.1:0-9961 GCA_964603645.1 uncultured Novosphingobium sp.
GGGCTATTCGCCCTTGCGAAAGGGCAGCCTTTCACCCAGCCAGAACTGATCCTGCGCGATGCCCTTGCGCTCGCGTTCGAGGAAATCGCCGACTGCCTCGCGAAAGCCCGGATGGGCGATGTAATGGGCCGAGGTCGTGCGCACCGGCTCATAACCGCGCGCCAGCTTGTGGCCACCCTGCGCTCCGGCCTCGACTCTCTCGAGGCCCAGAGCGATGGCAAGATCGATTGCCTGATAATAACACAGCTCGAAATGCAGGAACGGCTTGTCCACCACCGCGCCCCAGTACCTGCCGAACAACGTATGCGCCCCAATGAAATTGAGCGCGCCCGCGACGGGTTCGTCATCGACGAACGCCAAGACCAGCGCGATCCGATCACCCATTCGCTCACCAAGCAGCGAAAAGGCGTCGCGAGTGAGATAGGGCGTGCCCCACTTGCGCATGCCGGTATCCTGGTAGAAGTGCCAGAACGCATCCCAATGGTGTGGCTTGATGTCGTCGCCCGTCAGCGCGCGGATCTCGACCCCATCTTGTGCGCGAGCGCGCTCCTTGCGAATATCCTTGCGCTTGCGAGAGGATAGTGCGGCAAGGAAATCATCGAAGCTCTCGTAGCCGCGCCGCTCCCAGTGAAACTGGATATCATGTCGGATCAGCCAGCCTGCGCTCTCGAACAGGTCGACCTGCGCGTCCTCGATAAACGTCGCGTGAATCGAAGACAGCCCGTTGCCCCGGCACACCTCTTCAGCGGCCTGCAATAATGGCACGGCAAGTCCTGGATTACGGGTCAGAATGCGCGGTCCGGTTGCAGGCGTGAAGGGCGCGGCGATTTGGATCTTGGGGTAATAATCCCCGCCCGCGCGGTGGAAGGCGTCGGCCCACGAATAGTCAAAAACATACTCGCCCTGACTGTGCTGCTTCACATAGGCGGGGAGCGCTCCCGCCAACGTTCCATCAGATGCTTCGGCAATGATTGGCAAGGACCGCCAGCCGCTCCCGCCACCGACGCTGCCCGAGTCTTCCATTGCGGAAAGGAAGGCATGGCTGACAAATGGATTGGCGCCATCGGTGAGAGCGTCCCACTGGTCGGCGGGAAAGTCCGCCACCGCGTCGGCAGAACGGATGGTATACTCGCCGTCGCTCAAGGGTCGATCCCTTCGCCCTCAGCGATGGCCGCATCAGCATGCAAGCGGGCGCGGTCCAGCAATTCGGGCGAGCGCACGGTCCATGTCGTCACGGGCAGCCCCCGCGCGCGCTGACTTGCGGCAAAGCGGCTGGGCAGGTCGCGAATATCGTAGGCGAGAAAGTCCGGCTTGCCGTGCCACAGCGCGATATGGCGGCGTAGATTGCCCCACGGGCCGTGTGTTCCCTCTTCGGTGACGACCAGACCCCGCACAGTTCCGGGACTGTGGCTTGCAAACCAGCGCGAGACGCGCGGGTCGAAACTCATGACTGCGTGGCGACCGCTGTAGGTTCGCAGATTGTCGCGAACCGCCGAGCAGGTGCGCCCGATATCGTACCCGCGCTTTGACTTGATCTCGATCAGGAGGGGCACTTGTCCGGCAACCAGCTCCAGCAGGTCCGAAAGGGTCGCCGGGTGCTCTTCGGTGCCCGGATAGGGCATTGCCTTCAAATCCCGGGCGGTAAACTCTTCGGTATCGCCTTCGACGCCCAGAAGGCGCTTCGTGTTCCAGTCGTGAAACACCATCGGAAAGTTATCGAGGCTGCGCTGGATGTCACACTCGATGCCGAATCCGCCCGCAATCGCACCGGTTGCGGCAGCCAGCGAGTTCTCCGGCACGCCCGACTTGTGTAGTCCGCGATGGGCATAGGACCATTGCCCGATCCAGTCAGTCCTTCCAGCCGCCGGAGCCGGAGCGAGCCTCCGGTCAATCAGGGCGAACGGCGACAATGGCATCGATTTCTACCGCGGCGCCGAGCGGCAAGGCCGACACACCGACAGCACTTCTGGCATGACGTCCTGCCTCGCCGAACACGTGCTGCATCAGTTCCGACGCGCCATTGGCGACCTTGGGCTGATCGGTGAATGCGCTTGTGGAACTGACGAAAACCCCCAATTTAACAATCCGTTCGATTCGCGCCAGCGAACCTAAAGCGGCCTTGATCTGTGCCAAAATCATCAGTGCGCAAGCCTGCGCCGCCTCTACGCCCTGTGCAAGCGAGACGTCTTCACCCAGCCGCCCGGTAACAAGCTTGCTGTTGACGAAGGGTAACTGGCCTGAAACGTGCGCCAGCCCGCCCGCGACCACCACTGGCACATAGGAGGCGACCGGTGCCGCGGCCTCAGGCAATGTAAACCCTAGCCCAGCCAGTTTGGTCTCAATTTCGGCGTCGGTCATCGGTCTTCTTCGCCTTCGCCATGCAACCGCTCAAGTAGCCAGGGCAAGGCATGTTCCCAAGTGTCAATCCGGGCATGGGCATGTCCCGCCTTGTGCGCGCAGGCGATATGCGGCGCGATGCGGGGCTCGCCGCACAAATGCAGCCGGTCTACGTGGGGAGCGATCTCCGCGACCGAACCGTGATGCTGGGCAAGATCGTCAATGAAGACAGCGCGGCTCGGCGAATATTCATCAAGGATAGCCTGAAGCGCCGGTCCTTTTGGCCCCTGATTGGTGAACACCCGCAGATTGATACCGTGATCGGCGAGCTGGCGCGTGCGATTTTCCGCCCGATGGTCCTGAAGATTGGTCAGCACCACGACATCGGCATTTTCAGCAAGCGTGGCGATTGATCCGACCGATCCGGCTATCGGGAATTGCCGGTACATTTCGCTGTCGAAGAAGCCATTCAGCAGCGGCCAAACGTCGGCAGCTTCGACCTTTTCGCCAGTGTCGCGGCGAGTCATTGCCCTGTGGAATTCGTTCCCCGCCAGGCTGAAATCGATGCCATGCGCCTCGCCCAGCCAGTCGCTGAACGGCCCGATCATGTGCAGCAGCACCTCGTCGCAATCGGAAATGACGAGCGGGCGTTTCATGGGTTCAGCCTTTCCTTTGCTGCGGCCAGTTCTTGCGGCTCGACCCCTAGTGCGTCAGAGGCCGCGATGAGGTCTGGCTCATGGGCACAGAGGAACTCGACAACGGCGCTGAGCACAGCTGAATCACCCAAACCTTCGCGCAAGGCATCCGGCGTGAGACCTGTCAGCGCGAGCAACCGCTCAGCTCGGTCCGACTGACTCAGAAACCAGCCGAGCGCAGCCAGAGCCAAAGTGTGCGGATCCGTAGCCGGGGATGGCGCTTGTCTGAGAATTGTCAGCTTTCCTCTGAATGCATAGAGCAGGGGTCATAGCGCAAGATGGTGTGCGGGACAGCGAATGGCAAAGCGAATCCTGGTTGTCGAGGACAACGATCTCAACCGGAAGCTCTTTTGCGACGTCCTGAAGAACCAAGGCTTTGCGGTCGAACCCATTGGCGACGGCAATGAAGTGCTCAATGCGGCGCGGCAGTTCGTGCCCAACCTCATCATCATGGACATCCAGCTTCCCGGTGTTTCGGGGCTCGAGCTGATCGAAGCGGCGAAGGCCGACTCTGTTCTGCGCGCCATCCCGGTGCTCGCCGTCACCGCCTATGCCGGCAAGGGTGATGAGGAGCGGATCCGTGATGCCGGGGCCGACGGCTACCTGGCAAAGCCCGTTTCAATAGGTCCCTTTATGACAGCGGTTCGCGAGTTGCTGTAATGCCGACCTTGACAACGCCCTGCCCACGCCTCTTTTGCGCCGCATTGCATTTCTAGGAACCCGGCCCATGGACCGAACTGAAGTCGATACCTGCATCCGCACGCTGATCGAACCCTTCAACAAGAAGGGCGTGGCCATCACCGATGCCACCCGCTTCACCGACGACCTTGAGTTCGACAGCCTGACAGTGATGGACTTCGTCGCCGCCATCGAAGACGAATTCGACATCATCATCTCGATGAACCAGCAGGCCGAGATCGAGAACTTCGGCCAATTGGTCGACGCGGTGGTCAAGCTACAGGGATGACCGATCTCTTCAGCAAGTTCGATGACATCATCGAAATGCGCCGCGCACTGCTCGCGACCGGCGTGGAAGACCCATTCAATCTCGTCATGGAGCGCGTGATTTCGCCCACCGTCGCGGTGTGCAACGGGCGCGAGACGATCCTGCTCGGCACCTACAACTATATGGGCATGACTTTCGATCCCGACGTTATCGACGCGGGCAAGGACGCGCTTGACCGGTTCGGGTCGGGAACAACCGGCAGCCGGGTCTTGAATGGCACCTACATCGGCCACCGTGAAGTCGAAGAGGCCCTGAAGGAATTCCACGCCATGGACCATGCCATGGTATTCTCAACGGGCTACCAGGCGAACCTCGGGATCATCAGCACCATCGCCGGAAAGGGCGACTACATCGTGCTCGACATCGACAGCCACGCCTCGATCTGGGACGGCTGCAAGATGGGCGACGCCGAAGTCGTGCCCTTCAAGCACAACGACATCGAGGCAATGGAAAAACGCCTCAAGCGCATTCCCGAAGGCGCGGGGAAACTGGTCGTGCTCGAAGGCGTCTATTCGATGCTGGGCGACATCGCGCCGCTGAAGGAGATGATTGGCATCGCCAAGGCGCAGGGCGCGATGGTGCTGGTCGACGAGGCGCACTCAATGGGCTTCATCGGTCCGAACGGGCGCGGCGTGGCCGAGGAACAGGGCGTGCTCGACCAGGTCGATTTCGTGATCGGCACCTTCTCCAAGAGCGTCGGCACTGTCGGCGGCTTCTGCGTATCGAACCATCCCAAGTTCGAGGTCATGCGTCTGGTCTGCCGCCCCTATGTGTTCACCGCTAGCCTGCCGCCTAGCGTGGTCGCCACCGCCGCGACGTCGATCCGCAAACTTATGCATTCGGACAACAAGCGCGCGCACTTGTGGGAAAATTCACGCACCCTGCATGCCGGGATCAAGGCGCTTGGCCTTACGCTGGGAACCGACGAACCGCAGAGCGCGATTATCTCCGTCATCATGCCCGATCTCGAACGCGGTGCGGCGATGTGGGAAGCATTGCTCCACGAAGGGCTCTATGTGAACCTGGCCCGTCCGCCAGCCACGCCCGCCAACATGACCCTCCTGAGGTGTTCGCTCTGCGCCGAGCATTCGGCGGAGCAGGTACAGCAGATCATCGGCATGTTCGAACGCGCGGGCAAGGCTAGCGGCATCCTCGATTAAGGGTGGGCGGGCCATGCTTCGCACGCTTTCGATCTTTCTGGCGGGCGCGGCATTGGCGTTCGCCTTTGTCTATGCCGTCTCCCGGATATTCGACGAGCGCGAGCTGCCACCGAATATCGGCATGTCAGAAGCGCCGTGCGCGCAGTTTGACAGGAGCGATGCCCGCCAGCAGAGGTATTACGACTGGGCGAAGCTTTGTGAGTTCGGAGCCGACAATGCCCGGATCCTGCAATCCGGCACGCGCCCGAAAGTGGTCCTGCTCGGGGATTCGCTGACATGGCGTTGGCAGATTGACGAGCCGGATATCGCCAAACGCGGCATACCCGGCCAGACCAGCGCGCAATTGCTGGTGCGCTTTCGCAGCGATGTCGTGGCGCTGCGACCGCAAGTTGTTCACATCCTTGTCGGCACGAACGACATAGCCGGCAATGATAGCGCCAGCAGCCCGCAAAGGGTTACGGCTCATATTAGCAGCATGGTTGATCTCGCATTGGCGAATGACATCGTTCCGATCGTGGCGACGGTTCCCCCCGCCCGGTCGAACTCCTGGCCTGACGGGGTCAAGCCTTACCCGTGGATCGATGTGCTCAATACGCAAATCAGGGCGTTGGCTGAGGAGCGGGAGCTGGTGTTGGCCGATTACCACGCCGTGCTGGCCGGACCGGATGGCCGCTTTCCTCAAGAGCTGGCTGAAGACGAGGCCCACCCCAACCAGTCTGGTTATGCCAGAATGCGGCCAGTCCTCGACCAAGCGATCATACGCGCAACACGCGATTGATAGCCCCGGTCCGGACCCTCGCTCAGCCCGGCAACTCGGCTACCGTGGCGCACTTCCCGCCAGTCTCGTCTTCCTCGCCGCCGAGCTGCGTAATCACGATGAAACCGCCGACGACCAGCAGAACGAATGCTGTGGTCACTGTCGCCAGATACTTGTCGATCACGGCCTTGATCGGCGCGCCAAACAGGCGGAACAGCACGCCCACAGTCATGAATATGAAGCCGCGCCCTGCAAGGCTCGCGAGCGTGAAGGTCAGCAGGTTCATGCCGATAAAGCCAGAGGTAATGGTCAGGAGCTTGAAGGGCAGGGGCGTCGCACCCGCGATCACGATCGCTTCCCAATCCCGCTCGTTGAGATGACAGGCCGCGATCGGGAAGCTCTCGGACAGCCCCAGCGCAGCGATCAGCGACTTGCCGATGGTGTCGTAGAGGCCCCAGCCGATCAGATAACCGAACAGTCCGCCAACGACGGACGCCAAGGTGGCAATCAGGGCAAAGCGCACCGCCTTTTTCGGCTCTGCCAGACACATCAGCCCCAGAAGCGGATGCGGCGGGATAGGAAAAAAGCTCGCTTCCATGAAGCAGAAGGCGGCGAGCCACCCTTGCGCGTGCGGATGCGCCGCCTTGTCCATGGTCCAGTCATAGAGGCGGCGAAGCATGGGTTTCGTCTCTGCGTCTGCGGGTTCGCGCGCTCTTAGGGGGATGTACGACCGCCAGCAAGGACTTCACGCGCACTGCCCACAGCGCCAGGGACTGCCAAAACTTAACCTATACGGTTCTTTTAGCTTGACATCGTCACGCTGTTTTGGCACATAACAGGAACATCGCGATAGACCGATTCGCAACGAACCGGCCCAATCTCACCAATCACGGATATCCGCTCAATGACCAAGCCGATCAGGCGTGGCGACAGCGTCGTCGCGCGTCCCACGCCTCGCAACAATACCCGCTGGCGTGAGGTCTTCCTGGAAAAGCTGGCAGAAACCTCGAATGTCACTGCCTCGGCCGAGTGGGCGAATGTCACCACCGCGCAAGTCTATGCCTCTCGCCGCGGCGAGCCGGAATTCGCCCGCAATTGGATGGCGGCGCTTTGCGAGGGGTACGACAATCTCGAAATGGAAGTGCTGCGGCGCCTGCGCACCGGCGATTCCAAGGATGCGGACGGCCACAAGTTCGACTTTGGCGCGGCATTGCGCGTGCTGACGGCGCACCGAGAAAGTGCCGCCCGCGAACGCGCAATCCGCGACAACGAGGACGCCGACGCCATCATCGCCTCCACCGCCTCCACCACCGCCGCCGCCGCCGCCTCCGGAAACGATGACTTGCCCGGATGGCACGGTCGTGAACGTCAACGAGGCGTGCCCGATGCCGCCTCCGCCGCCTCCGCCGCCTCCGCCGGAGCCAGAGCGCGGATAATATCCGGTTATTCAATTGAATGAACGGAGGGCCGGGGTCGCATGCGACCTCGGCCCTTTCGTTTGCCAGCTCTCGATGGAGCAATTCTTCAACAGAACCGGCAGGAGCTCAGGCGGTTACGCGAGCGTAGCTGCTGGCTATGTCTTGGAACGACGTCGATTTGCCGACATGAATCACTATCCATGCATGCGCAAAGCCCGGTCTTGGAACGGTGGGACCAAGCCGCTGAAAATCAGCGCGCAGCGCTGGCCGCAGCACCCAAAGGCTTGAACCTGCCGCCCGCATCCCACCCATAGACATCGTTCGTGAAGGCAACGGTTCCGTTGACCTCATGCGCAGTCAGATATGTGATGTAAACGGGCACACCGACGGGCAAGGGAACAAATTGTTCAGGCGACGAAGATGGCGCGATAGGCTCCCGCTTCAAAAGCCATCGCCCGAAGCGACGCGCATCTTCCAACCGCACACAACCGTTGCTCAATGTACGCTGTGCCTTGTTGAACAGGTGCTTCGAAGGCGTGTCGTGCATAAAAATGCCTTCGCCGTTCTCGAAGGAAAACTTGAGCTTGCCCATTGAATTGTATGCGCTGGGATTTTGACGCACACGAACCGTCGTACGGCCAGCGGCGACCGCAGCCCAATCAACGTTGTCGGCCGGAACCACCGCAGCATCGCTCGTCCAGTCAGACATGACTTCGTAGCCGCGCACACTAAGATACTTCTTGCCCTGCCTGAGAACGGCGGGCGCCGTCGTTTTGCGAACCAAATGAGCCGGGACGTTCCAGTAGGGGTTGAACGTCGCATAATAAATTACGCTTGAGATCATCGGCGTCGGCAATTCGTCAGTGCCCACAATCACTTTCATTGAATCGACCGGTTGATTGTTCTCAAACATGGTCAGCGTATGCGTAGCAATGTTCACAAGCGCAAACCGTTCGGTCTTTGGCAGTGACCTCAGGCGCGACAAGTTCAGAACGATACGCGGGTCCAGAATCGCCATCGGATTGGATCCTGCCTGAGCCCAGGCCGTTTCGCGCAGCTTGGCATAGATGGGGTTGACTTCGGCAACCGCCGCGAGGTGCTGCGCCAGCGACGGAGCAGATGCTGCAGCAGTAAGAATCGAACGCGGAGTGGATGGCCGGGCAACCAGCGTAGGATATCCGAAAATGACATCCGGCGAGGGCCGCTCGATCGCTTCGACATAAGTCACCCAGGCAGCCGAAAGAAGCTGTTCGGCCGCAGCTCTTTCAGACTTGCTCTTGGAAGTCGCTAGCTGCGCCGCGCGCTCGACCTGTTCTGCCAACGAAGGGCCCTGAGGCAGCCCGTCGAGTTGCGAGCGGCGAAGCACTTTGACCAGCTCGGTCACAGCCTCTCCGTTGCCTTCGAACCATTTGGGGCCTCCAAAGTGCTTGTAATAGGATTGTACCGCAGCTCCCTGCACAAATCCCGCCAGATGGGACGGAACGGCTTCAGGAGCTGCCGCCTCTTTCTTACCTTTGGCGACGGCAGGTACGGTCGCGGCCACCAGCGCAGCTGCAACCGCCAACGAAGCGGTACGGATCATTCGTTTGCAAGCCAATTGACCTAACTCCAGCGGATAATCCGCATTATCAATTGCGACCTGAGCGCGTGATTAATCTCTTATGCGATTTTCAATGCGCCGGAAAACCAGAAATACCGGTCCTTCATCCTAGTCGAGCAAGGTTCGTCGGGCTTGCGACTCGGTTCACCGACTTTGGCCGTAAAACCCGGCTAAGTCTCTCGGCACAATCGCTGCGACCTCATTCGTGCCGCAAGGGCGCGTATACGGTCTTGTCTTCCTGGCCCGCCTCCGCAAAGCCGGCCTTTCTCAGTCGGCAACTGTCACAGCGACCGCAAGCTTGGCCAGAAGGACCAGGATCGTAGCAAGACCAGCTCATTTCCGTCGGCAAACCTAGTCGCTTGGCCTCCATGACAATTTCGCGCTTCGACATGTGCTGCAAGGGCGCATGTATCCTGAATTGATCGCCTTCAACTCCCGACTTGGTCGCCAGTTCGGCCACATGGGCAAATGCTTCGATGAACTCCGGCCGGCAATCTGGATATCCGGAATAATCAAGCGCATTCACTCCAATAAAGATGTCCTGCGCCGTGATTGCTTCGGCCCAGGCAAGTGTAAGCGAGAGAAACACAAGATTCCGGGCTGGCACGTAGGTAACGGGGATCGAATTGCCCAGTCCGGACTTCGGGACTTCGATATTGTCGGTCAGTGCCGAGCCCCCGAATTGCCGCAGGTCCAACGGCAGAACAACGTGCCGATTTGCGCCCAGCAACTGGGCGATTTCTCGGGCGCTCTCCAACTCGCGCCGATGCCTCTGGTTATAGTCTATGGTCAGCGCATTGAGTTTATAGCCCGCCTCGCGTGCCAATGCTGCCGTAACCATCGAATCGAGTCCGCCAGACAGCAACACCACCGCCTCGCGACCAGCTCCCGAATTTCTCGCCAATGCCATTTGGCAGATTATCCCGCTTTCATGATCGGCAGAAAGGCCATCAGCGCCGACACGATCCCACCCAGCGAGCTTCGGCGG
>CAZRVW010000098.1:0-9957 GCA_964603645.1 uncultured Novosphingobium sp.
GTTCCGGCGAAGATCACGTCTTCCATGCCGCCGCCGCGCATCGACTTGGGAGAGCTTTCGCCCATGACCCAGCGAATCGCCTCCAGCAGGTTGGACTTGCCGCAGCCATTCGGGCCGACGACGCCGGTCAAACCCGGTTCGATGCGCAGTTCGGCAGGCTCGACGAAGCTCTTGAAACCGCTCAGCTTGAGGCGTTTGAACCGCATGGCGCGCGCCTATGCCGAACCGGGTGCGGCCATCTCAGCGCGCGCCTGCGTTTTCAAGCGCAGTCTTGACTTCGGCCCATGTGTTTACCTCGAGCTTGCGGCCGTTGAGCAGGAAGGTCGGCGTTCCGGTAATGCCGTAGTCTTCCGTCTGCTTCTGTGTGGCCTTGGCGAGAGCCTGGGCATCGGCGGCATTGGCGAGACAAGCCGCGGCCTGGCCCTTGCTGACACCGCGTGCGGCGAAGAAATCGCCAAGCCCGGCAAGATCCGCGAATGCCTGGCTGCGCTTGTCGTCCGGTGCTTCCATCGCAGCGGTATAGGCGGCATTGCCCGCGTCCTGCGCCTTCTGGAGGATCGACGCCTGGTTGAGGAAAACCTGTTCTGTGAGCGCGAAAAACCTTTCAGGTGTCGCACATCGCGTAAGCTGCGCAGCGGTAAGATCGATGGGATCGCGCAGGAAATTGCGGAATTCCAGGCTGACCCGGCCGCTGTTAATGAACACGTCCCGCAGCTTGGCCTTGCTGCTCTCGGCGAAATCGGCGCAATGCGAGCAGGTCAAAGAGGCAAATTCGATAAGCTTGATTGGGGCCTCCGGGTTGCCCATGAGCATCCCAAGGTCCTCGGTCTCGGTGACGACCTCTTCCCAGCTCTTGCCTTCTGGAGACGCGACCTTCTCCAGCGGTTCGCTGGAGATCGGCGCCCCGTCTTCCGAACCGCCAGATCCGCATGAAGCAAGCGCGAGCGCGAGAGGCGCTGCGAGAGCGGCAAGGGCGATGCGGCGCAGGGTCTGGTGGGTCATGCCGGGCGAATCCTCACAATTGGCACTTGGCTAGCTGAAGCTGCGATGGGCCGGAAGCGCAGTCATGCCCGACACTCCCATCTCTCCACAGATTATCCGGAATCCACAAGGATCAGCACCATCTTCATGGGCAATCAGCCCTCTTTCGCCTTGGCCCAGCGATCGCGGAGCGCAAAGACGGCATTGCGATGCTCCTCGCCCAGGAAAACCCACGTTTCGAGCCCGAGATTCGCTTCCATGAGTCCGTCGAAATTGCGTTGCAAAACCTTGTTGATTGCCATCTTCGTCGTCTGCACCGCCGGCCCCGAAGCCCGAGCCAGCTTCTTCGTGATTTCCGCCACCTTGTCGTCAAGCTGGTCGCGCGGAACCGCATGGTTCACCAAGCCGATTTCGGCTGCGAGCTTTGCCGGAACCGCGTCACCAGTTAGCAGGTATTCCTTGGCGCGGGCAAAACCGATGTGCTGCGGCCAGATCAAAGCCCCGCCATCGCCGGCGGTCAGACCCAGTTTGACGTGAGGATCGCCGATGACCGCATCTTCCACGATCACTGTGATGTCGCACATCAGCGCGACGGAGGAACCCAGTCCAAGGCAATCGCCATTGATCCGGGCAATGATTGGTTTGCGGCAGGCAAGCAGGGAGGAGACGATGTTGCACGCCTCTTTCATAGTTTGCGGCCAACTATCGTAGTCGCGGCGCTCATGCCGATCAGCTAGGGCGTTTACATCCCCGCCCGCGGAAAACACTTCGCCCGGAGCAGTGAGAATAACGACTTTCGTTCGTCGTCCTTGTCGATGTCGTCGAAGATCGTCGACAGCTCCAGGTGCCGTTGACCGGCAATCGGATTCATCGGCGGGTTATTCAGCGATACGGTCAAAATTGGACCGTCGCGCGTGACCAGCAGCTTTTCGTAATTATCGTATGTCATTGACTGCCAGCCCTCAAAGTCGCGCCTTGATCGCGGAGTCGAGCGTTTTCCAGTCGAATACCTCTTCCAGCAATTGACCGTCGCTCGCGAAACTGGGGGTCCCCGGCACGCCAAGTCGCTTGGCCTCGTCACGCTGTTTCATCAGCTTCATTGCCAGATCAGTATCGGCAAGGCAGCGATCGACTTTCGTCCGGTCGTAGCCGCGATGAGCCATCACGTCATAAAAGCCCAGATCGCTGGTTATCGCGCGCATGCTCGCTGCGAAATCCTTGCCGTTCCACCGGGCCCTTTGCGCGTTGGTCATCTTGCTGACCTTGTCGAGCCAGGATTCCTGGGAGTGCAGAAAAATGTGATGACGCGCGAAAAAACCCTTCGGGTCACCGCAGTTGACGAGCAAGGCGACGTTGAGATCTACCGAATCTCGGATGAAATGTACGACGCGCACCGAAACCTTGCCGGGCATGACATAGGCGAGGCGCAGCGGCGCTTCGGCCTCTTTCTGGAAATTGGCGCAGTGCGAGCAGGTATAGCTGACGAACTCCGATATTTGGATTTTCGCGTCGGGATTACCGAGGGTGTGGGTGCCGTCGTCCGCCACCGCCACGGTCCAGTTCGCCTTCTTCGACGCGAAGGCTGGGACCGCCGAGCCCGCCAATACGAGCACGGCCGCCATGCCGGTCAACAGGGTCAAGATCTTCAATCTTCGGTCCTTTCGCTTTCGGCCTTGCCAAGGCTCCGCGCGAGCGATTCGAGTACCTCTCGCAGTTCGGGATCGCCGATGTCGCGTAACGAATCGCCCAGTTCAATCGGAATTGGTCGTAACGCTGGTGGCGCCGGGCGCGGTTCTTCGTCGCGAGGCGGCTTGACCGCGCCTTGCCGCAATTTGACCCGGGCAACCGCGCGATAGCCGAAGAAGCGGTTGACCCTTTCGATAATCTCTTCCGTTACCTGCTGGATGAACGGCGCATGAGCTGGCACGACGACAAGCTGCAGAATACCCTCGCTTTTTTCGCCGGGCGGAAAGCGGATCGATTCAGGCGCGCAGATCTTTGCGTGGGTTGGCCCGACAATTTCCCGCCAGCGCGATACGACCGAACTCTGCACGAAGCCGAAACGCCGGAATGCCGCACGCCCGACCTGCGGCATCAGGTCGGAAATTGCCCTCGCCTGCCCGCCGCGTGGGCGTTCGTAGCGGCGCGGCTTTGCTTTGGCGCGCGAAGGCTTGTCCCGTTCCATTGTGGCGCTGCAAATGCCATAGTCACGCCATGAATGCCAGTTGCACTGACATCGAACAGGCACCGACAACCGGTCGCAACGTCATCGCAACGGCATTGCAATGCTGGTACAATTCGCATGCCCGCAGACTGCCATGGCGAGCCTTGCCGGGTGAGCCGCCAGCCGATCCCTATCGGGTTTGGCTCTCCGAAATTATGCTCCAGCAGACCACTGTTGCTGCAGTGACTCCGTATTTCGAGAAGTTCACGTCATGCTGGCCCGACGTCGAGGCGCTGTCCGCTGCCGACGATAGCGAGGTGATGGCTGCCTGGGCAGGGCTGGGATACTACGCAAGGGCCCGAAATCTGCTCGCTTGTGCCCGGCAAATTGCCGCTCGGGGTGGACAGTTCCCCGACAGTGAAGCGGAGCTGCGCAAGCTTCCCGGATTGGGCGACTACACGGCTGCAGCTATGGCGGCGATTGCTTTCGGGCAGCGTGCGGTGGTCGTCGATGCCAATGTCGAACGCGTGGTTTCACGGCTTTTTGCGATTGATGAGCCGCTGCCCGGGGGACGCAGGGCGATCCGCGCTGCAACCGACGTGATCACGCCTGAAAGCGGTGCTGGACACTTCGCGCAAGCGATGATGGACCTTGGTTCTGGGGTCTGCACCGCGCGAGCGCCCAAGTGTCTGATCTGTCCGCTTGCTGACCATTGTGCGGCAAGAAAATCAGGCGAAGTGGAGCGATTCCCCATCAAGCCGCCCAAAAAGACCAAACCGCTCCGCCAGGGACGCGCTTTCTGGATCGAACGCGACAATGCTGTGCTGCTGGTGCGTCGATCCGGCAAGGGCATACTCGGCGGCATGCGCGCCTTACCCGATGATGGCTGGAGCGCGGGCGGCGACGGGTCTGCCGAGACGCCGTTCATCGGCGACTGGATACCCTCCGGCTCGGTTCAGCATACTTTTACCCATTTCGCGCTCGAACTCTCGGTGCTTGTCTGGCGCGGCGAGGAATGCTGTGATCGGATCGGAGAACATGGCGAGTGGTGGCCGCTGTCTCGTATCGACGAGGCCGGTCTGCCGACGCTGTTCGGCAAGGCGGTGCGGCTCGTGCTGGCGCAGAGAGAGGACAGAGGCTGATGATCGACGGATCGCATAGAATGCTCGGCAGACGCGAGGCGCTCGGCATGGCCTTGGCCACGGGATTGTCTGCCGCTCTGGCTCCTTCACGCGCCTTCGGTGCCATAGCCGCGCCTGAGCTTGCCGGGAACCTGCGAAAATTTGCCGAGAAATGGGTGGGGGCGGGCAAGTTGCCCGGCCTGGTCGTGGCCCTCGGTCTGCCCGGCCATGAAACGCGCTACATTGCCCGGGGAAGCGAGGGCTTCCTCGATACCGATGTGATCGGCCCTGATACGCTGTTTCGCATTTATTCGATGACCAAGCCGATCACCGGCATGGCGGCAATGCTGCTGGTTGACGAAGGCAAGATCGGCCTCGATCAGCCCATTTCCGACTTCCTGCCGAAATTTGCCAAAATGCAGGTGCAGGTGACCCCCGACGGCTCCATTACCGATGTCAGGCCCGCCAAGACTCAGATCACCGTGCGGCACCTGGTTACTCACACTTCCGGACTGTCCTATGGCATTGTCCAGAAGGGGCCGATCCGCGACGAATTGCTCAGGAAAGGGCTCATCCCCGGCCAGGTGTCGCGCTGGACCGTGCCCGGGCTCGATCGTGGCCGGAAGGTCAAGGGGCTTGCTGCTTTCGCCGATGGCATGGCGACCATGCCGCTGGTTTACGAGCCGGGCACGAAGTGGAGCTATGGCACTGGCCTCGACCTGATGGGACGGGTGATCGAGGTGGTCAGCGGCCAGAGCTTCGATGCCTTCCTGAAGCAGCGCTTTTTCGATCCGCTCGGCATGAGAAGCACCGGTTTTCGTGTGGCGGCCAAAGACGCAGCGCGGCTTTCCACCTGCTATGGAATTCTGGCCGGTAGACTGGTGCCGATCGATCTGCCGGAAAATTCGATCTATCTCGACGAGCCGCCATTTCCATTCGGCGGCGCGGGTCTAGTCTCGACGCCGCGCGACTATGACCGGTTTCTGCGGATGATCGGCGGGCTTGGCGCGCTTGAAGGTACGCGCGTGATGAGCGAGGCGGCGATACGCAAGGCCACGTCGAACCTGCTGCCCCCGAGCGTGAAGAGCGCCGGCATAATCGGGCAGTCGATTGAAGCTTTCGGTGCAGGCGGCCGTGTCGGCACGGGTGCCGAAGCTGGCATATTCGGCTGGTCGGGGGCGGCAGGCACCGTCGGCATGGTCGACATGCGCAGCGGGCTGACCTCGGCCATCTACGCACAGTTCATGCCGCCACAGGCGCTTGAAGTCCTGCCCGAATTCCAGCAAGCCCTCAGGGCCGATGCAACGGCACTACTGGAGAGACGCCCATGACCCCCTTTGTCGCCTTCGCCGGCTCGAACATCGACCGTGCGGACCACGTTCGCGCGGATCCTGACGCGATCGACAACCTGATGACCGCCAAGGCGCGGCTGCTCAACATGGACGGGCTCGATCCCGTGCTCGATGCTGAAGGCAACCTGGGCTGGTCCAGCCTTGCCGAGGCCAATGCCGATGCCGAACTGCTGTTTCTCGGCATCGAAGGCGATCGCGGGCATTTCGCCCAGGTGCCTGACATGGTGCCAAAGGCCGCGCTCGGCATGGGCCGCGCCTGGCAGGCGATGACGGGCCTCTCCGACGCGGACCTTGCCACTTATGGCGGCGCGCGCAGCCTTGTGGGCTGGCATGTGCGGCACAAGTTCTGCTCGTGCTGTGGCAGCCCGACCTCGGTTGCCAAGGGCGGGTGGCAGCGCAATTGCGTCAACGAGAATTGCGGGATGGAGCATTTCCCGCGCGTCGATCCGGTGACGATCATGCTGGTCGAGCATGACGATTCGCTCCTGCTCGGTCGCCAGCCGATGTTTCCGCCGAAGAATTATTCCGCGCTTGCCGGGTTCGTCGAGCCGGGGGAAACGCTCGAAGAGGCGGTCGCGCGCGAGACTTACGAGGAAGCACGCGTTTCGGCCTACGACGTGAAATACGTGGTCAGCCAGCCCTGGCCGTTCCCGAGCTCTCTGATGATCGGTTGCCACGCCATGGCAAAATCGCGCGACATCGTCGTCGACAAGACCGAATTGGACGATGCCACGTGGTTCACTCGGGCCGAGGTCGCCGACGCCATTGCCGCAAGCGATCGCGGCGAGACGGGCGAGGCCTTCGGGTGCCCGCCGCGCTTTGCCGTCGCCAATGTGCTGCTGCGCTGGTGGCTCGAGCGAGGGTGACGTCAAAATCCGCAATTGCGAATTACTGTTCGGTATTGCGGAAAACATGCTCGCTGGTATGGACAGCCCGGCTTAGGGACGGGGATCAGCCATGCAGATTGAAGATGCCGACTATGTAATCATTGGAGCAGGTGCCGCAGGCGCCGTCGTCGCCAACCACCTGTCCGAAGATCCCGCGACCCGGGTTGTCCTTCTAGAAGCCGGGCCTCGCGCCGATGGCTTCTGGAACAGGATGCCTTCGGGCGGCCTCACCAAGATGAACAAGCCCGAGGCCGACTGGATGTACCAGACCGAGCCGGATCCCTCGCTGGGCGGACGCGAGATGGTGTGGAATGCGGGCAAGATGCTGGGCGGCGGATCGGCGATCAACGGCATGGTCTATATCCGCGGCGACCGGCGCGATTACGACCAGTGGGCGAACGAATTGGGCTGCGACGGCTGGTCGTGGAACGAGGTGCTGCCCTATTTCCTCAAGTCGGAGAACTGGCAGGGCGCACCGAGCCAGACCCACGGCCAGCATGGCCCGCTCGCGGTTGCCGAATCGCGTATGCAACATCCGCTGGCCGAGACCTTCATCGATGCCTGCGAGCAATTCGGCCTGCGCCGCGTGCCCGACTATTGCGCCGGCGACGTCGATGGCGCCTTCAAGAATTACACGACCCAGAACAATGGCCAGCGCGCCAGCACCGCGCGGGCCTTCCTTGACGAGGCGGAGAAGCGGCCCAACCTGCAGGTCGTGACCGGCGCGCTGGTCGACCGGGTGATTGTCGAAAACGGCCGCGCTAAAGGTGTCGAAGCGCTGATCGATGGCGAGCGGGTGACCATCAGGGCTCGGCGCGAAGTCGTGGTCAGCGGCGGGACGCTGCATTCACCCGCGATACTCATGCGCTCCGGCATCGGCCCGGCGCAGGAACTGGCCAAACACGGGATCGAGGTTGCGCGGGACATTCCCGAAGTCGGCCAGAACCTTCATGAGCACGTCAGCTTCGCCCAGAGCTTCGAGGTCGACGTGCCGACCTGGAATAACCTGTTCGGCAAGCTTTCGCTGGCGCGCGAAATGCTCAAATACGTATTCGCGCGGCGCGGGCTGATGACGATGATCCCGGTCGAGGCCATGGCCTACCTGCGCACGCGGCCCGAGCTCGACTTTCCCGACGTCAAGCTGTCGCTGGGGCTGATGATGTTTGATGCCGCCAAGGGTGGCCCGAGCGACAAGCCTGGCATGGTGATTTTCCAGAACGTTGCCAAGCCGAAGAGCCGGGGCGAGATCAGGCTGCGGAGCGCCGACCCGCACGACAAGCCGGTGATCGCGCCGCAACTGGTCGGTCATCCCGACGATCTCGCTTCGATGATCGCGGGGGCGAGGATGGTGCGCGAGATTTTCGCGCAGCCCGCGTTGGCGAAGCATGTCGTGCGGCAGGCAATGCCTGATCCCTTGCCGCAAACCGACGAGGAACTGACCGAAGCGATCAAGACCCGTTCCGGCATTGGCTTCCACCCGGTCGCCACTTGCCGCATGGGCGGCGACGAGGCCTCGGTGGTCGATCCCCGCCTTCGGGTGCGTGGCATCGTGGGCCTGCGCGTGATTGATGCCTCGATCATGCCGATCATGCCCGCGGCCAATACCAATGCGCCTTCGATCATGGTTGGCGAAAAGGGCGCGGCGATGATGCTGGAGGATGCGAAAGTCCTGGCTTGAGACGCAGTCAGGCGAGCCCCAACTTGGCCAGTTCGCTCACGAGACGGGCAGGCAGGGCATCGCCGCTTTCACCAGCCCCGAGATCGGGTGGTGCGTCCTTCCCGTCGAGATAGCGCCAGCCCTGGTGCGCGCGTCGTGGCATGGCCTGGGTGCGGACCAGCGTGCCGTCGAGGTGAATCCACCAGCGCCCGTTGTCCTGCTGCTCGAAGCCGACAATGGCGTTGCGCGCGACAATCGCGTGCTCGTAAATCCAGTAGAGCGAGCCGCCTTCCAGTTCATCGACCCGCTTGGGGCAGTAGCGCGTGTTGACCGACAGGCGCGGGCGGTTTTCGAACCAGCTTTCAATATCGGCATAGCTTTTCGCGCCGAAAGCGATCTTGGTGAGGTTTAACGGCATTGCCTCAAGATAGGCGCTTGGCTGCCGTGCTCAACCCACCAGTCCGCTGGCGACGGCAAGGCCGAGGAAAGCGAAGAAACCCATCGAATCGGTAATCATCGTCACGAAGACAGTGCTGGCGACCGCCGGATCCTGATCGAGCCGGTCGAACATTACCGGCACCAGCACACCGGCAAGACCGGCGGTGAAGACGTTGATGATGGTAGCCATGGCGATCACGAGGCCGAGCATTGGCGTAAAGATCAGCGCCGTTGCGACTCCGACCAGCGCTGCCACCGTCGCGCCGTTGAGCACCGCGACGCGGATCTCGCGCCACACGATCCGCCAGGTATTGGATTCGGTCAGCTGGTTCATGGCTATGGCGCGGACCGACACCGCCATGGTCTGCGTGCCTGCATTGCCGCCGATCGAGGCGACGATCGGCATCAGCACCGCCAGCGCGACGAGTTGTTCGATCGCTCCGCCGAACAAGGCAATGATAAAGCTCGCGATCAGCGCCGTGCCGAGGTTGGCGATCAGCCAGCGCACCCGTGCCGAATAGGCATCGCCGATAGGCTCGTTGATGTCGCCTTCGCCCGCGCCGGACAGCAGCATGACGTCTTCGCCCGCCTCTTCCTGGATGATGTGGGCGACGTCGTCGGCGGTGATCTGGCCGACCAGCCGACCCGATTCGTCGACGACGGCCGCCGAGATCAGGGCATATTTCATGAAGCGCAGCGCCGCTTCTTCCTGGTCCATGGTGACCGGGATCAGCGTCTGGTCGCGCTTCATCACGTCTGCAAGCTGGATGTGGCGGGGTGTGCGCAGCACCCAAGAAAGCTCGCATGTTCCGGTGGGATGATGGCGCGGATCGACGATGAACACTTCCCAGAATTCGGTAGGCAGGTCGCGGCTGTCGCGCAGGAAATCGATAAGGTCGCCGACCGTCATGTGCTCGGGCACCGCAACGAATTCGCGACTCATCAGGCGCCCGGCCGATTCCTCGGGATAGGCCAGCGCACTTTCGATCGCGGCGCGATCTTCCGGTTCGAGTTCGGCCAGGATCGCCTGCTGGTCCTCGGTATCGAGGTCCTCGATCATGGCGACGGCGTCGTCGGTCTCGAGCTGCTCGGCGAAGTCGGCAACGATGTCGGGCGGCAGCTCCTCGACGAGTAGTTCACGCACGTAGTCGTTGAGTTCGGCGATGACCTCGACGCTCATCAGGTCGCGGATCGCCCCCGCCAGCGAGAGCCGGTCGTCCTCGTCCGTCAGCTCGAACAGGTCGGCCACGTCCGCCGGGTGCAGCGGCTCAACCAGGTCGTAGACGGCATCTCTGTCGCCTTCGCGCAGTGCCTCTCGCACCTTGCGGACGAAATCGGTCCGCAGGCGATTGTCGTC
>CAZRVW010000099.1:0-3872 GCA_964603645.1 uncultured Novosphingobium sp.
CTGCCACCCTACAGTCTCTCGCCCGAAATCATTGCCGAGATGGAGCGGCAGGCGGACCTTCTGGCCCGTGGTCTGAACGTGCGCGGCCTGATGAACATTCAGTTCGCCGTCAAGGACGAAGAGGTTTATCTCATCGAGGTCAATCCGCGCGCCAGCCGCACGGTGCCCTTCGTCGCCAAGGCCATCGGCCAGCCTGTCGCCAAGATCGCCTCGCGGGTGATGGCGGGCGAGAAACTCTCCAGCTTCCCGCCGTTCAAGCGCGAGCTGGAATACATGGCTGTGAAGGAAGCGGTGTTCCCCTTCGCGCGTTTCCCCGGCGTCGATCCGGTGCTCAGTCCTGAGATGAAGTCTACCGGCGAAGTCATGGGTATCGATAGCGATTTTGCGACGGCCTTTGCCAAGTCGCAGCTCGGCGCCGGCACCAAGATCCCGCAGGAAGGCGTCGCATTCGTGTCGGTGAAGGACAGCGACAAGGCGCAGATTCTGCCTGGCGTACAACAGCTCGTCGAACTCGGCTTCCGCGTCGTCGCCACGGGTGGCACGCAGCGCTACCTCGCCGATGCGGGGCTACCGGTCGAACAGGTGAACAAGGTTGCCGAAGGGCGCCCGCACATCGTCGACAAGATCGTCGATGGCGATATTGCGTTGATTTTCAACACCACGGAGGGCTGGCAGAGCCTGAAGGACTCACAATCCATCCGGGCTTCGGCGCTAGGCGCCAAGGTTCCCTACTTCACAACGGCGGCAGCCAGCCGGGCGATTGCCCAGGCAATCGCAGCGATGCGATCAAGCCACCTTGAAGTCCGTTCGTTGCAAGACTATTATAGCTGATCTGAACTGACCTTCCGACATCGCGACTGAACGGCTCGTTGCTCCGGCAACGGGGCAGCGTTCTAGTCGCGAAGCCGGGTCAAGGCGCAACAGGATGACGTGAATGGCAAGTGTCGAAAAAATGCCGATGCTGGCGGAAGGCTATGAGAAGCTGACGGCCGAACTCAAGGCCCTGCGGGAAGAGCGGCCCCGGATCGTCGATGCGATCGAGGAAGCGCGCGCCCACGGCGATTTGTCCGAAAACGCGGAATATCATGCCGCCAAGGAACGCCAGGGGCAGGTCGAGGCGTCGATTTCTGATCTCGAAGACCAGATGAGCCGCGCTCAGATAATCGATCCGGCCAGTCTTTCGGGCGATCGCATCGTGTTCGGCGCGACCGTCACGCTGCTCGACGATGATGACAAGCCGGTGAAGTACCAGATCGTCGGACCCTACGAGGCCGATGCCAAGGTCGGACGGATCAGCTACAACTCGCCGCTCGGCAAGGCGTTGATCGGGCGCAAGGTTGAGGACGAGATCGAGGTGACGGTGCCTTCGGGCGACAAGTTCTACCTCGTCAAGAAGCTCGAATTCATCTGAGCCTTCCGCCGGTCCTCATTCCTCCGGCAGATCCGGCTCGAGCAGCCGGTGCAGGTGAACGATGACATATTTCATTTGCGCGTCGTCGACCGTGCGCTGCGCATGCGAACGCCAAGCGTCTTCCGCCTCTTCGAAGTTGGGATAGACACCGACCAGGTCGAGCTTTTCGAGATCGATGAAATCGAGCGTCTGAGGGTCGGAAACCCTGCCGCCCATGACCAGATGAAGTTTCGGCATTGAGCTGATTCCTGAGAGGAAAGAGATTGCTTTCTAGCGTGCTGCACCTGCGAGGGGCAAGCGGATTGAAGCATCGTGCGAAAAAGCATGTCCTGAGCAGGACGAAGGGTGGGAAGCGGTTTCTCGCGGTTTACGATGCGACCACAGGGAATCAGAGCGGGCTGCTGGTTATAGAGTTAATGCAGTCCGCTCTGGATCAGCGGCGCATCCGACCGGCGATTTCGCCGGCGCGTGCCGCAATCCTTTCGCCTAACGTCGGCTGAACCGGCTTGCGGCCAACAATAGACCGCGCTCCTTCGATAACCGCTTCGCCAGCGTGCTCCGCGCGTGAAGCGACTGCCTGCGCGCCTTTGCGTACGCCGGAGGACGCGGTTTCGAGCGAACCGAGCGCTTGCTGGGCGACACTCGCGCTTGCAGCGGCAATCGCATCGGCGATCAGCGAGCCCTGGCGCGCGACGTAGCGGCGGTTCTTGCGCGGGATCAGCGCGGCGGCAACGGCGCCGACAGCCAGCCCGCCGGCGATAGTGAGGACAGGGTGTTCCTTCACGAAAGCTGCGGCTCTCTTATGCGGCGGCACCGCTTCGTCGTTCTGCGGCAACGTCACGACGTTGGTCTGGGGCTGCGCCGTTTCCGGGCGATCGGTGCCTTCACCGTGTTCCATCGTCATCGTATCCTTCTTCATCATCGTGTGAGCCGATCAGCGCCCATAGGGCATCGAGAATCGGCCTTCTGAAAAACCACAGCGCGAGCAGCACAAGTGTGCCGCCAATTACGCCCTTGCTCTCGTTCGCGATCTGCGCGGCCTCGTCGAGCGCGGCCATGGCCTTCGCGCTTGCCTCGTCGGCTATTCGACCGCCGATCCCGCGCTCTTCCATGTCGCCCTTGATCCGCGAAATCTCGGTGTCGAGTTGTTCGCGTGCGGCATCGCGACCGGCGCGTTCGGATCGGAAATGGCGCTCAGCCGCGCTCGGCATCACCACCTCCTTCGCCCAATACGCCCTTCATCCGGCGTGCCTTGGCTACCGCCAGGATCGCGCAAAACCCCGCCAGCGCCAGCAGAGCCAGTGCCACCGCCGCCATCGCGCCCCACAGGCCCAGAACCGGGCCTAGCGCGATTACGGTGCCGAAAACGCCCGCCATCGCTGCAAAGAACAGCAGTACGGCGGCAACGACCCCGAGAATCGCAATTGTTCGGGCTGTGCTTCCGATGTAAGCGGCGCGGGCCTTTTGAAACGCGAGTTCGGCCTCTGCAAAAGTTTTTACCCGACTTGCCAGCGTGCGCATGTCCTGCGCGAGAGTCGGATCCTCGCGCAAGTCATCGCTGTGCTCATCAGGCTCTTCGCGTGTGTCGAGCAAGTCCAGTGACCCTCCGGGGTAGGGGATCGACCCCGATGGGGTCAGCGGCGGAACAGGCGGGCGAGCATGAAGCCGACGCCGGCAGCTAGGCCGATTGCCAGTGCCGGCTTTTCGCGCACGAATTCGCGAACGTCCTCGCCCATGTCCTCCAGCGACTTGTCGTCGAGCTTGCTTGCGGTGTCGCTGATGGTCGCGGCGGCGCTGCGGGCATAGTTGCCGTACTGCACGCCGAGCTTCTCGTCGATCATCGCGGCATTGTCTTCGACCAGCTTGCCAAACTTGAGCATGCCTTCGGTCGCCTTGGCCTTGCCCTGGGTGGCATAGTCGTAGGCCATGTCCTTGGCTTCGCTGCCCTTCTCGCGGCCCTTGGCGGCAAGATCGTCCTTTTGCTGATGGAGCTTGTCGCGCACTTCTCCGGCGCGATCCTGAGCTTCCTTGCCGAGCGCCTGCGCGCCCGTCTTGGCTTCCTCAACCGCCTTGGCAAAGTGGCTCTTAGCCTCATCCTTTGCGGTCGGTTCGGGAGTCAGGTCTTCATTGGGAGTGAAAGTGGAATCGGCCATGGTGTGTTCCTCGAATGCGTCCCTCGCGGGATATATAGGGGCAGGGTTGCCGGATTGTAACACATCCCTGCAGATATTGCTGCAACGCAACTTGCCAGCCAAGGTTCCCCTGCTAAGAGCGCCGTGAATTGAACGATACAGGTTATTCCGGAGCGCCAACATGACCGCGATCATTGACATTCACGCACGTCAGATCCTCGACAGCCGGGGCAATCCGACAGTCGAGGTCGATGTCCTCCTCGAAGACGGAAGCTTCGGGCGGGCCGCTGTGCCATCGGGCGCATCCACCGGTGCGCATGAGGCGGTCG
>CAZRVW010000099.1:3882-9838 GCA_964603645.1 uncultured Novosphingobium sp.
CGACAAGAAGCGTTACCTCGGCAAGGGCGTGACCAAGGCGGTAGCGGCGGTCAACGGGCAGATCCGCGACGTGCTGACTGCGCTCGACGCAGAGGACCAGCGCGAGATCGATGCGGCAATGATCGCGCTCGACGGGACCGACAACAAGGGCAAGCTGGGCGCAAACGCCATTCTCGGGGTGAGCCTTGCGGTCGCCAAGGCGGCAGCAGCGGCGCGCGGCCTGCCGCTCTATGCCTATGTCGGCGGCGTTTCCGCCCATGTCTTGCCGGTGCCGATGATGAACATCATCAATGGCGGCGAGCATGCCGACAATCCCATCGATATTCAGGAATTCATGGTGATGCCGGTCGGCGCGCCATCGCTGGCCGAAGCTGTGCGCTGGGGGGCGGAGATCTTCCACACGCTTAAGAAAGGCCTTGCCGAAAAGGGTCTGGCGACGGCGGTGGGCGACGAGGGTGGTTTCGCGCCGAACCTCGCCAGCACCCGCGATGCACTCGATTTCATCATGGCCTCGATCGAGAAGGCTGGATTCAAGCCCGGCAAGCAGGTGGCGCTGGCGCTCGACTGCGCCTCGACCGAATTCTTCAAGAAGGGCAAATACCAGATCAGTGGCGAAGGCCTGTCGCTCAATGGCGAGCAGATGGCGGACAATCTCGCAAAGCTGTGCGCCGACTATCCCATCCGTTCGATCGAGGACGGCATGGCCGAAGACGATTTCAAGGGCTGGAAGGCGCTCACCGACAAGATCGGCGACAAGGTCCAGCTGGTCGGGGACGACCTGTTCGTGACCAATCCGAAGCGCCTTACGCAAGGCATCGCCGATGGTCTGGCCAATTCGCTGCTGGTCAAGGTCAACCAGATCGGTTCGCTGTCCGAAACGCTCGACGCGGTGTCTATTGCCCAGCGCGCCGGTTACACGGCGGTGATGAGCCACCGTTCGGGCGAAACCGAAGATGCGACCATCGCCGACCTCGCGGTCGCGACCAACTGCGGCCAGATCAAGACTGGCTCGCTCGCCCGCTCGGACCGTTTGGCCAAGTACAACCAGCTCATCCGCATCGAGGAGGAACTGGGCGACGTTGCAGTCTATGCGGGCGAGGGCGCCTTCGGGCGGCTGGCACGGTAAGAGCGTTGCAAGGCGCGCCATGCTTGTGCATGGTCTGCGCAATCGAGGATAACCTGATCGAGAGGATTCCAGCGCTTTGCCGATCGCCGTTCCCTTTGCCGAAGACGTATTCACCTGGCCTGCCGAGAAGCCGCAATTGATCGGCCGCAAGTGCGGCGCTTGCGAGGCCGTGTTCTTTCCCGAGCAATCGAGCTGCGGGCGCTGTGGCAGCACGGAAATGGCGCGCGAGCTCTTGCCGACTACCGGCACGATCTACTCGTGGACCAGCCAGGAATTCCTGCCGCCGCCGCCTTATGCCGGAGGTGAGACGCGCGACACTTTCAAGCCCAAAGGCGTCGGCCTGATCGATCTTGAGGGTGTGGTCATGGTTGAAGGATGGCTGACCGAGAGCGACCCCGAAAAGGTGCATATCGGTGACCGGGTTGAACTGGAAATCGTTCCGTTCCGTTCGGACGACGACAAGGATGTCGTCGCATTTGCCTTTAGACCAGTCTGAGGAGGATTGGATTATGCGTGATGTCGTAGTCCTTGGCGTTGGCATTCACCCCTTTGGCCGGTTCGGCGACAAGTCCGCCATCGAAATGGGCGCGGAGGCGATCCGCTCGGCGCTGGGCGATGCGGGCGTCGAATGGTCCGACGTGCAGTTCGCGTTCGGCGGCAGCTTCGAAGTCGACAATCCCGATGCCGTGCTCGGACGCATGGGCCGCACCGGCATCCCGTTCATGGACGTCTACAACGGTTGCGCTACAGCGGCGACCGCGCTGGAATTGACCGCTGACGGGATCCGCTCGGGCAAGTACGACATCGGCGTTGCCGTGGGCATGGACAAGCACGGCTCCGGTGCCTTCACCTCCGATCCGCAGTACTACGCTGCGCCGTGGTGGTATGGCGAGGCGGGGCTGTTCCTGACCACCAAGTTCTTCGGCATGAAGATCAATCGCTACATGCACGATCATGGCATCAGCCATGAGACTCTGGCGCGGGTCGCGTCGAAGAATTACGCCAACGGTGCGCTGAATCCCAATGCCTTCCGTCGCTCGCCGATGAGCGAGGAGGACATTCTGGCATCGCGTGTGCTGAATTATCCGTTGCGACAGTACATGTTCTGCTCGCCCGACGAGGGTGCGGCGGCAGTGGTGCTGTGCAGCGCCGAGAAGGCGCGGCAGCTGACATCCAACCCTATTTACCTTCGGGCGACCGCTCTGCGCACCCGCAAGGCCGGGGCTTACGAGGTGCATTCCAGCTCCAGTTTCCCGGAGGTTGAGCCCGCGCCGACCGTATTCGCCTCACAGGCGGCATACGAACAGGCGGGAATCGGGCCTGAGGATGTCGATATTGTCCAGCTGCAGGACACCGATTCGGGCGCCGAGATCATCCACATGGCTGAAAACGGCTTCTGCAAGGATGGTGAGCAGGAGCAGATGCTGGCCGATGGCGAGACCAAGATCACCGGTCGCCTGCCGATCAACACTGATGGCGGGCTGATCGCCAATGGCGAGCCGATCGGCGCGTCGGGCCTGCGGCAGATCCACGAACTGGTGCAACAGCTGCGCGGCAATGCGGGTGAGCGGCAAGTGCCGGGCAGTCCCAAGGTGGGCTATTCTCAGCTCTATGGTGCGCCGGGCACGGCGGGCGTCTCGATCGTCAGCCTGTAGCGAGCCTTCGCGCCACTATTTCGTGACAACGAGCCGATAGCCCGCGTCGATTTCGTCAAGTTCGAGCAGATCGGCATAGCGGCGATGCCACTCGCCGCCGGCCAGATCGCGCGCCAGTTGTGCCATTGCCGTCTCAACGTTTGCGATCTTCCAGAATGAGGAAATCCCTGCACGGATGCGCGGATCGAGATAGGCTTCGGGCCGTTTCCAATACGCCGCGAGGAATCCATCGGAACAATCCGCTGGCACGAGCACTGGCGTGATTTCGACCATGCCCAGCGCCTCTTTGTAAGCTGTCAGTGACGGCATGATCTGCGCGTCCAAGTCGATCAGTTCGGGCAGATAGTCGCCCAGCCAGCCTCCGTGTCCGTCGGGATCGAAGGTGAGGATGACGACAGGGCCTTTCGCCACCCGGCGCATTTCCGACAATCCCTTTGGCTGATCGCTCCAGTGATGCACCGTCAGCACCGCCATGGCGGCATCGAAGCTGTTGTCGTCAAAGGGCAGATCTTCGGCATGGCCTTGTACCACTGGTGCCGAACCGGGCAGGCGCTGCGCGATCATCTCCGCCGACGGTTCGAGCGCAGTGACCTGCCTGTCGATCGGTTCATAATTGCCCGTCCCCGCGCCGACATTGAGCACAGTCCGGGCATCGCCCAAAGCGGCATGAATCTGCGCGGCAATGCGCGGATCGGGCTTTCGAAGGTCGGCGTAGTCGACGCCAATGGTGTCGTAGTCAGCTCGTCTTTCTGACATCATCTCGCCTCCTCTTCCTTGGGCACCTGCCGCACCGCACTTCAGCCCTCCGACAGGATGAGGATCACCGCGCCCCCGGCGATCACCAGCGCACCGCCAGCGCGTTGCCTGCTGACCCGCTCCTTGAGCACGAAGTAAGCCAGCAGCACGCCGAACAGAATCGATGTTTCGCGTAGCGCGGCCAGACGCGGCACGTCGCCCAACCGGTAAGACCACATCGCCGCGCCGTAGCCGACGATCGACAGCGCCCCGGCGAGGAAGGTCGGCTTCCAGAATTTCCGGAATTCGCCGACGAAAATCGGCCCGCGCCACCAGGCAAACAGGCCGGCAATCACGATCCCATCGATCAGGAAGGCCCAGACGATGTAGCTCGGCGCGGTGGGCGCCGCGCGCACGCCCTGAGCATCCACGACAGTATAGGACGCGATCATGCTGCCGGTCAGGAGCGCCCAGCCAAGCGCCTTTCCGGAAGGCGGCTGCCAGAACGCGATCGCCATGATGCCGAGGCTGACGCAGACGATGCCCGCAGCAACGCTCACGCTGATCGGATCGCCGATGAGCAGCACTGCCGCCGCCGCGGCAATGACCGGCGCGCTTCCGCGCTTCACCGGATAGACCGCGCTCATGTCCGCCGCCGAAAACGCCTTGACCAGGGCGACGAGATAGACGGTGTGGAGCGCCAGCGACGCAGCCAGTGCCATGCGCCATGCGGCAGCGGCACGATCATGACCAGCGGCAGCACGAACAGCGCACTTGAATCGCCGATCAGCGCTCGGCTCGACATCATTTCGTTTCCGGCCTTGAAGATCGTGTTGACTATCGCATGCGTCGCTCCGGACAGGAGCATGAGCCATGCGGCAGTGTCGATCATCCGCCCGAAGCGTTCAGCCGCTCGACCTGTCCCGGTTCCAGCTTGAGCGAGACCGCCGCGACGAGATCGGCAAGCTGTTCGACCGAGGTGGCGCTGGCAATGGGCGCGGCGATGCCGGGTTGCTGCAGCTGCCAGGCGATGGCGACATGTGCCGGCTTGGAGCCGATTTCCGCGGCAACTTCGCGCACGGTCGCGAGGACGTCCCAGCCACCGTCGGCGGCAGCGCCAGCCAGCATTCCCGCGCGGGCATGGCCCTCCCAATCCGCTTCGGACTGGTATTTGCCGCTAAGGAAGCCCGCAGCGAGCGCGAAATAGGGCAGGACGGCGATACCGCGCGCCACGCATAGATCCTGCAACGCGCCTTCGTAAGAGTCACGCGCGACCAGGTTGTATTCGGGCTGGAGGACGGTGAAACCCGGCACTCCCATCGCGTCTGCCAGGTCGATAATCGAGGCGAGACGATCGGCGGCATAGTTCGAGGCACCCAGTTCGCGGACCTTTCCGACCTTCAGGGCATCGCCATAGACCGCTACCACCTCTTCTTGCGGCGTTTCTGCGTCGTCCCGGTGGGCATAATAGAGGTCGACATAGTCGCTGCGCAGTCGGTCGAGCGAAGCCTCAAGCGCTGGCTCGACTTTCTTGCGTGCGAGGCCGCCGGGCTGACCGCCTGCATTGGTCTTGGTTGCGATCAGCATGTCCGCACGCACCCCGCGCGCTTCCATCCATGCGCCGATCACTTCCTCGGATTCGCCGCCCTTGTTGCCGGGAACCCAGGCCGAATAGATGTCCGCTGAATCGATCATCCTGCCACCTGCCTCGTAAAAGGCGTCGAGTACGGCAAAGCTCTGATCGCGGTCGCAGGTCCACCCGAACACGTTACCGCCAAGCACGAGCGGCAGCCCGCCGATTGAGGGATGCGCGTCAGCCAACAAACTTCTCCTTCAGATCGTAGAGCGCGATGGCCGCCTTGGCCGCTTCGCCGCCCTTGTCTTTCTGCTTGGGGTCGGCGCGGACCAGCGCTTGGTCTTCGTTCTCGACCGTGAGCACGCCGTTGCCGATGGCGACCCCGTCCATCGTCAGCGCCATGACGCCGCGCGCGCTTTCGCCGGCGACGATCTCGAAATGGTAGGTTTCGCCCCTGATGACGACGCCGATGGCGACATAGCCGTCGTATTGCTGGCTCTCTTCGGCGAGGCTGATCGCACCCGGTATTTCCAGCGCTCCGGGCACCGTGAGCACGTCTGCCTCGTGCCCTTCCGCGTCCAGCGCAGACTTCGCACCGGCTACCAGCATATCGTTCAGGTGATCGTAGAACCGCGCCTCTACGATGAGGAATTTGGCCATCCTGCTTCTCCTCAATCGAACGGGCGCTGGCCGACGATGTTGAGGCCGTAGCCTTCCAGCGCGACCAGTGAGTGTTCGGTATTGGTCAGCAGCACCATGTCATGGATGCCGAGCTCGGCAAGGATCTGCGCGCCGACGCCATAATCGCGCATGTCGTCCATCTTCGGCATCTTGCCGTGAAGCAAACCTACCTTCAGGTCGATG
>CAZRVW010000100.1:0-9730 GCA_964603645.1 uncultured Novosphingobium sp.
CCTGCCCAATCAGGGCCATCATAAAGGTGTCTCGCGAGCCACGGCATGGCTACACGGTCTATGAATGACATGGCTGAGTGCGCAAACCCCTGCTGTTGACAGCCAAATCCTGCCGCAAAGATAAATGCCAGATGAACGAGAACTCGGCTCGTCGTAAATCTGCCGGGCCGACGCGACGGACCGAGCCACATGTGCCTGATTTGCGACGAAACGCGCTCGCCCGAAGGTTCAGCTGCGCACTTCCATCCCCGGCAATTCGCCGCTCTCGCGCCAGTCCTTGAGGATTTCCTGATACTTGAACCAGCCGCCCGAATAGGCGCCGTTGCGCGCCACCTGCGGTGAGACATGTCCTTCGCCATTGTAATAGCCGGGCGTACATTCCTGAAGGTATTTGGCGCGGTTGCGCGCGGTGGCGAGCACTTGCTCGACCCAATCTTCCTCGGCCTCTGCCGTGACTTCCAGCGCGCGCGCCTGCCGCTCGGCGGCGGCTGCAACTACGTAGGACAGGTGTTTGCCCTGTTCATCGAGGCTCAGCGGGAAGTTGAGGGTCATGCCCGACTGCACGTTGTTCAGGACAAAGAACAGGTTGGGAAAGCCGTTTACGTGCATGCCGTGCAGGGTGGCGACGCCATCCTTCCATTTCTCGGAGATTGTCAGGCCATCGCGTCCGTAGACTTGGTAACCGGTGCGGCTGGAAATATCGGTACCGACTTCGAAGCCGGTAGCAAAGACGATGCAATCGAGTTCGTATTCGACGCCGTTGGCGACGATTCCCTCGGGCGTAATCCGCTCGATACCCTTGCCGTCGGTATCGATCAGATGAACGTTCGGCCGATTGAAGGTCGGCAGGTAGTCCTCGTGGAAGCAGGGCCGCTTGCAGAACTGGTTGTAATAGGGCTTGAGCGCGTCCGCCGTCGCCTGGTCACCAACGATGGAATCCACCCGGTCACGGATCGACTGCATCTTCTTGAAATCGGCGAGCTGCAACAACTCGGCCATCTGCTCCGGATCGTTCGACTTGTTGGCAACGCTCAGCGTTGAGAGGTTCTTCATGATGTCGGTCCAGCCGTCATTGACCAGATCCACTTCGACTGGATGGCCGGTCGCTGCCGCTTCGAAATTTTCCATGCGGTCGCGCTGCCAGCCGGGCTGCAGAGAGGCGACCCAGTCCTGCGGCGTATCGTAATTGTCGCGAATGTCGACGGAGCTGGGCGTGCGCTGGAATACGAACAGTTCCTTGGCGCCCGCGCCAAGATGTGGGACGCATTGCACGGCGGTGGCGCCGGTGCCGATCACGCCGACGCGCTTGTCGGCAAGTTTGGTCAGGTTTCCGTCGGCATCGCCGCCGGTGTAGTCATAGTCCCATCGGCTGGTGTGGAAGGTGTGGCCTTCGTAGCTCTCAATGCCGGGCACACCGGGCAGCTTTGGCTTAGAAAGCCAGCCATTTGCGATAACGACGAAGCGGGCACGCAGCTTGTCCCCGCGATTGGTTTCGATATGCCAGCGCTTGTCGTCTTCGTTCCAGCGCAGACCGGTCACCTCGGTTTGCAGCAAGGCCTTCTCGTAAAGGTCGAAATAACGTGCAAGCGCGCGGCAATGTTCGAGAATGTCGGCCGCCTTGGCATATTTGTTGGTCGGCATCTTACCGACCTCTTCGAGCAGGGGCAGGTAGATGTAGCTTTCCACGTCGCAGGCTGCACCGGGATAGCGGTTCCAGTACCAGGTGCCGCCGACGTCTCCGCCTTTCTCGATGATGCGCACATCGTCGATTCCCGCTCGCTTGAGATGGCAGGATGTCATCAGGCCGCCGAAACCGCCACCGATGCAGACTACTTCGTTCTCGTCCTCGACCGCATCGCGCGTGAAGCCGGGTTCGACATAGGGATCCTCGTCGAGATAGGCGAATTTGCCCTTGAGTTCGACGTATTGGTCGATCCCATCTTCGCGCACGCGCTTTTCGCGCTCTTCGGCGTAGCGCTTTGCCAGTTCCTGCGGATCGATTTCCTGTGTCGCCATGAGACCGCGTTCCTCTGATTCCAAAACTCCGGCACCATGACCTTGACGCCGGGCTTTGACAATAGGGGACGGACGGTATCATTTCCATCGGCGTTCGGCGCCGGCTTATGCGTTCGGCGCCGGCTTATGCGGTCGGGGCCGGCGTGCAATTGTTGCTGGAAGGGGGGAGAGTCGCGCGGAGGCCTCAGGCCTTTTCAGCCGCTTCGATCCGCGCCAGCAGCGCCTCGACCTGGACCTGATCGCCCGCCGTGGCGGACAGTTCGGCGACCGTGCCGTCAAACGGCGAGGTGAGGGTGTGCTCCATCTTCATCGCTTCGAGCGTGAGAAGCTTCTGGCCTTTGGTGACAGTGTCACCTGCGGCGACTTCCACCGCGATGACCTTGCCGGGCATGGGGGAGAGGATCGCGCCGTCGGTGGCGGAGTGGTGGGAGCCTCCCTCATCGCGTGCAAGCTCAATCGAGAAGCATGCGCCGCCTTCGAAGTATTTCCTGCGTCGGCCATCGACGACGATTGTGGATCGCAAGCGATCATACCAATGCGCATCGTTGCCGACGTTCGCCGTTTGAAGATTACCTTCGATCGCCAAACGCACCTCTCGATGCGGCGTGGTATTGAGCCGGAACCCAAAGAGAGACTGCACAATCTCGCGATGTGGATTGCTCCAGCCGCCGGGAATGTGCGCTTCGTCAAGAGCGATATCATCGGCTGCATATTGCAAGAGCGCGTCCGACGGCACCGGCTGCTCGGTCAGATGCTCCTGATTGTTGCCAATATGGGCTGTCGTCATTCCACCGGTCAGAACGGCTGGCTCGTCCAGCAAACGGGCCAGAAACCAGGCATTCGTCTTGACTGGCTCGCACTCAACCTTGGCGCATGCCTCCCGCAGATCGGCAAGAGCAATCTCGCGCGTTTCACCCCAGCTAACCAGCTTCGCGATCATCGGATCATAGAACGGCGAAATCGTATCGTGCTCTCCCACGCCGGTCTCTATTCGGCCGCCACAACTCAACGAGAGGTGATCTAATCGCCCCGTGCTCGGCAGAAAACCCTTGGCCGGGTCTTCGGCATAGAGCCGCGCTTCGATCGCCCAGCCATCGATGGATAGTTCGTCCTGCTTCTTCGGCAGCGCCTCTCCGCTTGCCACCCGCAATTGCCATTCGACCAGATCGACCCCGGTGATCTCTTCGGTCACCGGATGCTCGACCTGCAGACGCGTGTTCATTTCCATGAACCAGATCTTATCCGCATCGAGCTTGCCCGAACCGTCGGCGATGAATTCCACCGTGCCGGCGCCCACGTAGTCCACCGCTCTGGCAGCGCGTACCGCTGCCGCGCAAAGCTTCTCGCGCGTCGCCTCGTCCATGCCAGGGGCCGGAGCCTCCTCGATCACCTTCTGGTGGCGGCGTTGGAGCGAGCAATCACGCTCGAATAGGTGGACAATGTTGCCGTGAATGTCGCCGAATACCTGCACCTCGATATGGCGCGGTGAGGCAATGTATTTGTCGATCAGCACGTGATCGTTGCCGAAGCTTGAAGCCGCTTCGCGCTTGCAGGAGGTCAGCGCATCGGCGAATTCTTTCGGCTTCTCGACCAGCCGCATACCCTTGCCGCCACCGCCTGCGACCGCCTTGATCAACACAGGGTAGCCCACCTTGTCGGCCTCCGCCGCCAGCACCTCGGGTGACTGGTCCTCGCCCACATAGCCCGGCGTCACTGGCACGCCCGCTTCCGCCATCAATTGCTTGGCCGCGTCCTTGAGACCCATCGCGCGGATGGAGGCGGGCGAAGGGCCCACCCACACCAGCCCGGCATCGATTGCGGCTTGCGCGAAATCGGCGTTCTCCGAGAGGAAACCGTAGCCGGGATGAATCGCGTCGGTGCCGGTCGCTTTCGCGGCCTCGATGATGGTATCGCCCCGCAGATAAGACTCCGCAGCGGGCGATGGGCCGATGTGCACCGCTTCATCAGCCTGGCGGACATGCAGCGCGTTTGCGTCGGCGTCGGAATAGACTGCCACCGTGCGAATCCCCATCCGTCGCGCCGTGCGGATCGCGCGGCAGGCGATCTCGCCCCGGTTGGCGATCAGCAGACTGGCGATTGGCGAGGCCGTGCTCACTGCCGACCTCCTTCATTCAGTTCCTGTTCCACTTCGCGTTCCGCCACTTCTGCCACTTCGTTCATCCGGTCGATCACCCGCTTTTCCCTTGGGCTGATGAGGTAACGCCAGACGCCATAGAGATTGATCGCCAGCATGATGCCGTTCTGCACGATGAGGGCCGCCTCGCCCCTTATCGCGCCGACCGCGATCCATAGCAGCGATACAATGCAGAACAGCACGAAGCCCAGACCGGTTCGGTGCCTGCCAAAATCGCCCGCTATGAGCACGGCGGCGCCCATGGCGCACAAGGCGGCCGTCCGCTCCAGTTGGATGGTCTGTGTCATCTCGCCCCGATCAGTTCGCGGCCGATCAGCATGCGCCTGATCTCGTTGGTGCCTGCACCAATGTCCAGCAGTTTGGCGTCGCGCAGGAAGCGTTCGACCGGCCAGTCCTTGGTGTAGCCTGCGCCGCCGAGTGCCTGGACGGATTCGGCTGCGACACGAAAGGCGTTCTCGCTGGAAAGCAGGATTGCACCCGCCGCATCGAAGCGGGTGGTGTGTCCAGCATCGCAGGCCTTGGCGACCGAATAGGCATAGGCCCGCGCTGACTGCATCGCGACATACATGTCGGCGACCTTGGCCTGCATCAGCTGGAACGTGCCGATCGGCTGCCCAAATTGCGTGCGCTCGCGCACGTAGGGAATGACGACATCGAGGCAGGCCTGCATGATCCCGATCGACATGCCTGAGAGCACGACGCGCTCGTAGTCGAGCCCGCTCATCAGCACGCCGACACCGCCATTGACCGGACCCATGACGTTTTCCTCAGGCAAGAGGCAGTCGTCGAACACCAGTTCCGCCGTGGGCGAACCTCGCACACCCAGCTTTTCAATGCGCTGTCCGATGGAAAAGCCCTCCATGCCCTTCTCGATCAGGAAGGCGGTGATGCCACGGCTGCCCGCATCGGGCGTGGATTTGGCATAGACTACCAGCACGTCGGCGTGGCTGCCGTTGGTGATCCAGAACTTGGTGCCGTTCAAGCGCCAGCCGCCGTCGACTGGCTCGGCCTTGAGCTTCATCGAGACAACGTCCGAGCCCGCACCGGCTTCGGACATGGCGAGGCTGCCAACATGTTCACCGCTGATTAGCTTGGGCAGATATTTCGCTTTCTGCTCGTCGCTGCCCCAGCGGCGGATCTGATTAACGCACAGATTGGAATGCGCGCCATACGAAAGGCCGACTGCGGCCGACGCGCGGCAGATTTCTTCGACCGCGATGATATGGTCAAGGTAGCCAAGGCCCAACCCGCCCCATTCTTCCTCGACCGTGATGCCATGCAGGCCAAGCGCGCCCATCGGTTCCCACAGTTCGCGCGCGAAGCGATCTTCTCGTTCGATCGCATCGGCCAGCGGCAAGACCTGCTCGTCGGCGAAGCGGCTCGCGGCCTCGCGGATCATCCGCGCACTTTCGGTCAGGTCAAAATCGAAGTCAGGCGTTGCGCGCATGCGGACATATCCTCCAGACTCAAGCGGTCTATCATTCTGTCCGCACTTTGCCATAGACTACGTCGGCAGCGTGCGACGGCGCGAGTCAGGAGAGGAATTTAGCAATGCTCATCGAGCCGCATCCCATCAACGGCATGGAGTATGCCGATCAAGGCGACGGCGTGGTCAAGGTCACCGATCACAAATCGGGCCGCTGGGGCAAGTTCCGCTATGATGGCGTGTGGCTTGAAGGCGAATTGAGCCACGCCGATCCGCACTTCCTGCTGTTCATTGGCGGTCCCAAGCTGCCGCCGGAAATGGACATCTTCTATGCCATGGCGCCTCTGCCGCTGGATTCAAATGCAGTACAGGCCGGCTACGGCATCCAGCCGACTGAGTCGGACGATGCCCCGCAAGCGGAGCGCTCGGTGCTGATGTATGTCGGCGATCCGGGCGTCGAGACAGACAAAGGCATGCGCTCGTCGGCCTATGTCGACCAGCAATATATCCTCGACAACGACCGCAGGCCCGAGCTGGTCCCCGATGTCTATCGCCTGGAGAACCCGATGCATGGTGGGCCGGCGAAGATACCGACGGACCGCTTCCACGAGCAGCGCTACCACGATCTCGAGGTCGAGAAGATCTGGAAGAAAACCTGGCAGATGGTCTGCCGTGAGGAGGACATTCCCGAAGTCGGCGACCATCACCTCTACGATATCGCGCACCTCCAGTACATCGTCGTCCGCTCGGCCGAAAACGAGTTCAGTGCGCACCAGAACGTGTGCCTGCATCGCGGCCGCGCCTTGTGCGATCGCCACGGCAGGGGCGCGCGCGAGTTCCGTTGCCCCTATCATGGCTGGAGCTGGAAGCTCGACGGCAGCCTCAAGGAAATCACCACCGAATGGGATTTCCCCGGCGTGCGCGAGGACGCGGGCCAACTTCCCGGCGCGCAAGTGGCGACCTGGGGCGGCTTCGTGTTCATCAACCCGGACCCCGATGCCGAGCCGCTTGAGGATTATCTCGGGCCGGAAATGATCGCACATTACGAGAAGTTTCGGTTCCGCGACCGCTACAAGCAGGCGCATGTCCAGCGCGTGATCCGGGCCAACTGGAAAGTGGTGATGGAGGCCTTCATGGAAGGCTATCACGTTATCGGCACCCACCCGCAGATAATGGTGGCGGGCGGCGGCGATTCGGCTGACATTCGCTATGACGTATTCGGCAACTGGGGCCGTGCCCAACACGTCAGCGCGGGCAGCGCCAGCCCGCAGCGCGGTCGCTACATCACCAAAGAAGAGGCGCTCGCGCAGTTTCAGGGCGCGGCGGATTTCAATCGCGAATTCCTGCGTGGCATCTTGGGCGACGAGGTTGAGGAATTCTCGGACGCGGAAATCAACGATCAGGCATTCTGCGACCTGTTTCCCAACTTGCATCCCTGGGCGGGCTGGGCGCGGATTGTGTTTCGCTTTCGTCCCAACGGATCGGATCCCGATTCATGCATCATGGACGCCATCCTGCTCGCGCCGTGGCCGAAGGACACACCTCGGCCCGCTCCGGCACCGATCCACTATCTCGCCGACGACCAGTCGTGGTGCGAAGCGCCCGAGCTGGCGATGCTCGCCCGGATCATCGATCAGGACTGCCTCAACCTGCCGAGGGTTCAGGCTGGCCTGAAAATGAAGCAGCCCCCCTACATCTGGTATTCTGCTTACCAGGAGGGCAAGATTCGAAACTTCCACAAGAACTATGAAAAATGGATGGGTTTGAACGACTAAACTGCTCGCACTTCGATTCCGTGACGAGGGCGTGGCCCGCCGCCATTGCGGGAATGTCGCGCAGTGCCTAGAGACCTCCCATGTCTGGTGACATTTTTGACAACAAGGGACGCGGCGATGCGTCGTGGTCCTGGCCTGCGATCCATCCCGAAGCCCGGATTTCCGTCGCGATCAGCGCACTCGCCTGTCTGGTCACGGCGCTGCTGGCGTGGGAAACGCTGGCATGGCCACTTGGCCTGCTGACCTTTTGCATTGCCGCGTTCTTCCGCGATCCCGTGCGTACGACCCCTCGCGACGAGCGTTTCATTGTCGCTCCGGCGGACGGGCTGGTGACGCTTATCCAGCAGGTGCCGCCGCCGCGTGAGCTCTCGCACGACGATGGCAGCGGCGCCCCGGTGATGGGAACCGAGCCGGTCACTCGAGTTTCCATCTTTATGAGCGTATTCGACGTGCACATCAATCGCGCGCCCGTGGGCGGTACGGTGCGCAAGGTAATCTACATTCCCGGCAAGTTCCTCAATGCCGATCTCGACAAGGCGAGCGAGGACAACGAACGCCAGCACATCCTTATCGAACGCGGCGATGGACTGGTGTTGTGCTTCACCCAGATCGCCGGACTTGTTGCGCGGCGGATCGTGCCGTTCGTCAAGCCGGGCGACATCGTCGCGGCAGGCCAGCGTGTGGGCCTGATCCGGTTCGGCAGCAGGGTCGACGTCTACCTGCCGCAAGGGACCGCGCCGAAAGTGTTGTTGGGCCAGCGGATTGTTGCGGGCGAGACGGTGCTCGCCGAGATTGGCGTGGATGATACGATCGAGGGCGTCGTTCAGTGAGCGAAGAAGTGCCTGCGCGAGGTCGTATGCGCGGCGTGCCCAAGGGGCTGACACTGCGCGCGCTTGTCCCCAATGCAATCACGGCGGCAGCCCTCTGCGCGGGCCTGACGGGCATCCGCTCTGCGATCACCGGTGATTTCCGCATGGCCGTGGCCGCAGTCATATTCGCCGGTGTACTCGACGGGATAGATGGCCGAATTGCCCGTTTGCTGAAGGCGCAATCGCATTTTGGCGCCGAACTCGACAGCCTCGCCGATAACGTATCGTTCGGTGTTGCCCCCGCGCTGGTGCTGTTCATGTGGTCACTACAAGACGCCGCGCGTTTCGGCTGGTTCGCCGCGCTTGCCTTTGCAGTAGCCATGGCGCTGAGGCTGGCACGTTACAACGCGCGCATCGACATGCCCGAGGAACCGAGCAAGCTGGCGGGCTTCCTCACGGGCGTGCCCGCTCCGGTTGGGGCCGGGCTGGCGTTCCTGCCGATGTACCTGTCGTTCGTCACAGAGTTGGCGGTCTTTTCCCATCCGCTGCTGGTAGGCAGTTGGCTGGTTGCGATGGCCGTGTTGGCGATTTCGAGCCTGCCGACGCTGGGCTGGTCGAAACTGCGCCCACGGCGCAGCATCAGACTGGAAGTGATCCTGCTAGTGGGCCTGATGGTCGCGGCGCTGATTACCGAGCCATGGTGGACACTGGTGGCGATCTGCGTGGTCTATCTTTCGCTTATCCCGGTAGGCGCAATCGCTTATGCCCGGGTCAGGCGGCGGCTCGCCACTCAGGATACGAAGCAAGCTGACGCGTCCTGAAGTCGGGGTGTAGGACGTTTCCGGCAAGATCGACACTGGTGGATGAGATGGTGACTCGCACCTCCTGATGCTGATTCTGCCACCTCTCGGCATCGCGCAAGGCCAGCACCGCGGGCCAGTAAGCCCGCAGCGTGACCGCCATTGTCGCAAGAGCGAATGCCGTACCTGCCACGAACAGGGCGCTAATCAGGACTGTCATCGTCATCTTCTATTATCCTTCCGCTCGCAGCCTGGGCAAACCTGTGCGCAGGCGGGGGAACACTTGTGGACAACCGAAATATGTTCTACAAACGTTCCACTCGCCTTGTGTTCTATGTTTGTTCTGTCGTGTCAAGCAAGTTTTTTGCAAATTTATGCGATCTTTCGAAACAGGCCGTTCCACGATGCAACCTTGATGCAGGATAAACGGTTCCGGACTTTTCCAAATAATTGCTCGAATCGAGGATGAAGCGAATCGCGCTTGCGACGAATTGGGGCTGGATTCACGTGGCCAATGCCGCTAAGGGCCCTCCCGCCGAGTCCAAATCCGCCATTCGGTGGTGCGGAGTGAGGCAAATCCACACGGGATGCACTGACATACCGGTGCCGCAGCGGAAGTCCTTGGTTCTCCTTGGCCGCACGGTTCCAGCATCCCGGAGGCAGAACCGGAAAGGAAACGATTATGGCGGCTCCTGTCGTCACCATGCAGCAATTGATCGAGGCCGGCGCACACTTCGGCCACCAGACCC
>CAZRVW010000101.1:0-9712 GCA_964603645.1 uncultured Novosphingobium sp.
GATCGAGCGCAGGGTCGTGATTCGCGATCACCTGCCATGGTGCAAAAGGGACAGGACCAATGAAGCACAGCATCGATTTTCCCGTCTACGACGCGGACAACCACCTTTATGAATCGCGCGAGGCTTTCACCACCTACTTGCCGGACAAGTACAAGCGCGATTTCTACTTCGTCGAGAAGGACGGGCGCACCAAGCTCGTCATCAACGGCATGCTATCCGAATTCATCCCCAACCCGACATTCGAGGTTGTGGCGCGTCCGGGTGGCTGGGAAACGTGGTTCCGCAACGAGAACCACGAAGGCAAGTCGCGCCGCGAGTTGCAGGGCAAACCGATCAGGCCGCCCGTGTCATGGCGCACCGGTGAGGGCCGGATCGAGGAACTCGACCAGCAGGGCGTCCACGCGACGCTGATCTTCCCGACGCTGGCCTCGGTGATCGAGGAGCGGATCGGTCATCGCGGCGACGTCGTCGCGGCGCTGTTCCATTCGCTCAACGAATGGATGGCCGACGAATGGAGCTTCGACCGGGACGGCCGCCTCTTCGCGGTGCCCTTCATCAACCTCACCGACATCGACAAGGCGGTCGAGGAACTCGAATTCGTGCTCTCCAAAGGCGCGAAATGCGTCAATATCCGCCCCGGCCCGGTGGCGCATATCCAAGGGAGCCGTTCGCCCGGCTTCAAGGAATATGATCCGTTCTGGGCGCGCTGCGCCGATGCAGGCATCTTTGTTACGTTTCATGGTTCGGACAGCGGCTATGACAAGATCGCCAACTGGTATCGCGGCACGTCGGGCGAGTTCACTCCGTTCGATCGCGACACCTTCGGCTCTGCCATCGATCTGATCGGCATGGTGACTTCACACACAATGCTTGCGCTGATCTGCCACGGCGTGTTCGAACGCCACCCAAAGCTCAAGGTCGCCTCGATCGAAAACGGAGGCACCTGGGTCAAGCCGATGCTGGAACGGCTCAACCGCGCCTGGGGCCAGATGCCGCACGCTTTCAAGTCGCATCCGCGCGGCCAGTTTGAAAAGCATGTCTGGGTCGCCCCGTTCTACGAGGACAACCTCAGTGAGTTGAAGAACTTTGTCGTTCCCGAACGCATGCTGTTCGGAAGCGATTTCCCGCATCCCGAAGGCCTCGCCAATCCGCTCGACTATCTCGAGGAGTTCGACGAATTCTCTGCGGATGATGTCGAAAAAGTGTTCTCGACCAATCTCAAGGGGCTGCTGGCGGGCGCTCCAATCTGAGGATGCTTCGCAGGGAAGCCGGGGTCAGGCCCCGGCCTTCTCTGCTTCTTCCCAATAGCGGTTGCGCAGTTCGCGCTTCATCATCTTGCCGGTGATGTCGCGCGGCAGCTCCTGCTCGAAATCGATCGAACGCGGGCACTTGAGAGTCGAAAGCTGCTCCTTGCAATAGGCGATTAGCTCTTCCTCGAGCGCTGGCCCTGCATCGGCCCAATTGCGTGGCTGGACAACGGCCTTGACCACTTCGCCCAGATCGTCGTCAGGCACGCCGAACACGGCTACGTCTTCGACTTTGGGGTGCAGGATCAGCGCGTTCTCGGCTTCCTGCGGGTAGATGTTAACGCCGCCCGAGATGATCATAAAGGCGCGCCGGTCGGAGAGGAACAGGTAGCCGTCTTCGTCGATGTGGCCGATATCGCCATAGGTGCGCCAGCCCGGATGCTTGGGATTGCGCGATTCCTTGGTCTTTTCCGGGTCGTTGTAATAGCTGAAATCGTTCTCCGTCTCGAAGAAGATCGTGCCCGTCTCGCCCACCGGCAGCTCGTCGCCGTTCTCGTCGCAAATGCGGATGATGCCATCGACCGCGCGGCCGACCGAACCCGGCTTCTTGAGATATTCCGAGCTCGTGATGACAGTCGCACCGGCGCCTTCCGTGCCCCCGTAGATGTCGAACAGGATCGGGCCGAACCATTCGATCATCGCCAGCTTGACCTTGATCGGGCAGGGCGCGGCGGAATGGATCGCCAGATCGAGCGATGAGACATCGTACTTGTCGCGCACTTCCTGTGGCAGCTTGAGCATACGAATCCACATGGTCGGCACGAACTGGCTGCGCCGCGGCTTGTACTTGTCGACGGCTTTCAGGAGCTCTTCTGGATCGAATTTCTCCATCAGGATGATGGTTGCACCCATCTGCTGTTCGGCCAGCGTCATCATCAAGGTGCCGACGTGATACATCGGCGCCGTGGTCATGTAGCCAGTGCCTGCCTCGACCGGACTCAATGCCTGATAGAACGGCGGATTGTGCTCGTCGAAAGGCTTGTCGGGCAGTTCTTTGCGGATTCCCTTGGGTGTGCCAGTCGTGCCCGAAGAATAGATCATGGGCTGTCCGGCAGACTGGTCGGCGATCTCGGTGGCGGGCATCTTCGCCGTCGCGTCTTCCCAGCGTTCAAGATTGCCGAGCGGCCCCTGCAGGGCAAAGACATGTTCGATGCCGGGGCACAATTTTGCTATATCGTCGACAAGCGCTTGCGCATGCTTCAGGCCCGCATCGACGATCAGCACCTTCGAGCCGCTGTCGTTGACGATGTAGGCGGCTTCCTCTGCTTTCAGTTTTGAAGCGATGGGAGTCATGTAGGTTCCCGTTCGCTGCATGGTCCAGGTGATCTCGTGGAACCGTGCATTGTTGGTCGACCACAGGGCAAAGCCGTCGCCGCGTTCGACCCCAAGCGAGCGGAGCAATTGAGCGCCGCGATTGGAGGCAGCATCGAGCTCGGCGAAGGTCACCACTTCGCCGCTGCCGGTCATGATAACGGCCGGTCTGTCGGGGGCCTCCTTGGCCCAGTCCCTGATATGCATGGTTTTCCTTGAGTTAGTGCTGTGATTGCCGGATTACGCCGGTTTGTAAAAAGGGGCGCCGCCAACGACGGTGCAGCGGCGCATCTGTCGATCCTGCGGATAGTGATCGCCCAGCGCGCGGTGATCGGTGCTGGCCTCGTCCCAGATCGCGAAATCGCCTTCGCGCCAGTTCCAGCGAACCTGGAAGGTTGCATCGTCCATCATCGCGTTGAGATGCCTGATGAGCGTGTCGCTTTCGGACCTGGTTACGCCATTGATCCGGGTCATGAAGCCGGACAGGTAAAGCGCCTGCCGCCCCGAAACGGGGTGCGTGCGGACAAGCGGGTGCTCGACCGGTTGGAACATCGCCTCGATCTTTTCCGCGATATCGGGGCCGAACTTGCCGGACTTGCGGAAAGCCTCGAGCTGGTCGGGATGCGGCGCGTGCATGGCGGTCAAGCTGCTGCACATTTCGCGCATCGGCTCGGACAACGCGTCATGGATGGCGAAGAGGCTGGCCCACAAGGTATCTCCGCCATGCGCCGGGATCGTGATCGCGGAAAGGAAAGCGTGGCTTGGTGGTTCGGGAAGCCACGAAATATCGGTGTGCCATTGGTCGGCCTTGGGAGGGCTGTCGGCGCTGTCGCCTATATAGTGGATCGGTCTGATGTCGCCCGAGAGCCGCTGAGCGGGGTAGATGCTGGGCGTTCCGAAGCGCGTGGCAACCGCTTCCTGCTGTTCTTCCGACAAATGCTGGTCGCGAAAGAAAATCACTTGATGTTCGGTGACCGCCTCATGGATTGCCGAAAAGGTGGCATCGTCGAGGGGGCGCTTGAGATCGACGCCTTTGATGACCGCCCCGATTTTGCCGGTTAGTTTGCGGATCGCAAGGTCGGCGGCCTGGGTTGGCGCTACCGTGATTGCCTCGTCCATGGCGCTCTCTCGTGTTTCTTGTGACCGGGAACGCTAGGACGCGGCGCGCGCCTGTCAAGCTGATTGGCCGGACAAAAGGAAACCGCCGCGCCATTCGCACGACGGTTTCCAATGATCTGAACCGTATCCGCGCGTGCCGCTTAACCGGTAGGGGTCTCTTCCTTGGCGGCGCTCACCGCGGCCTGGAGTTCGGCGGCCGACATGTGCAGTCCGACCTTTCCGTCCTTGATGCCCATGTGCGCTTTCTGGAGAGTTACCGGCGAGCCGGTGGCAAGATCGATTGTGACGTCCTCGCCCTCGACCTTCTGGATCGTGCCGACCAGCACGCCATCGCTGCTGTGCACTTCGGCATCGGCTACCAGAGCTGCATCAAGCGCTGCGTCGACCTTGGCTGCGGCCGCTGCGACGGCGCTGTCGAGTTGCGCCTTGGTCAGGCCGATAACAAGGCCCTTCTCGCCGCTACCCAGCGAAGTCGCCGGAAGGGTGGCCCGGTGTGCGCCGGTGAAGATCACGACATTCCCGCCCTCGATCTTTTCGATGATGCCGACATCCGCACCCTGCGGACCATGGACCTTGGCGCCTACCTTGAGAATTTCAGCGACAGGTGCAGGCAGACCTTGAGCGACGGCAGCGCCGGACAAGAGACTCGTGCCAAGCAGGATGGCAGGGAAAAGCGTGTTCCTCATGCGAATGTATCTCCAAGATACCGGGAAGACCGCTGCCTTCCCCGATTGAATAGCGACGCGAGTCCAGCATGTCCGGACATTGGCGCCAGCGATGGAACGGCACTTGCGGCAAGCCAGCTCCCGCCGATCGCGGAGCTCCTAACGGCTCGCCATGCCAGCACGGTCCGCCCGAGCAGCGACCGCATGCGACCAGGCTAAGCCAGAGGTCGCGGCGTGGTTGCGTCATTGACCTTGTCCGTTTGAACCGGTCGTTAATCCGCAAGACGCCCGCTTTTAATCACGTCTGGCCTCCAATTGCAACAGCCTGCACTAGCGGCTTGCGGCATAGTAGTTTTGCGCCCACGATGGAACTCAAGGCCGGGTGGTGCCTTTGCGCTAACGAAAGCATCACTTCAAAAAGGGTTTCGATGGACGAGCCACCTGCCAGCCAAGTCGCCGAGCCGGAACCTGTCGATAATGAGCCACGATCGGTATGGCGGTTCGAGCGAGCCAACCGGGCCAGCGTTATCATCGATGTGGACGCCTATTTCGAGCTGATCCGCGAGGCGATGCCCAAGGCGCGGCAATCGCTTTTCCTTATCGGCTGGGATTTCGACACGCGCATTCATCTCTCGGCGCACAAACGGCAAATTCCGAGTGACAGCGGGGAGATCTATCCCGCCCGGCTCGGTGCCTTCATTGCCTGGCTCGCCAAGCGCACTCCGGGGCTGCGCATCACTATACTCAAATGGAATTTCGCGCTGATCAAATCGCTGTTTCGCGGCCGCATGATCCTCGACCTGATCCGCTGGGCGATCAACAGGCGCATCGGCTTCAAGTTCGATTCGGCGCATCCCATCGGCAGCAGCCACCACCAGAAGATCGTTGTCATCGACGACCGCTTCGCCGTTTGCGGCGGTATCGAGATGACGTCCGACCGCTGGGATTCGCCCGAGCACTTGCATGAGGATGTCCGGCGGATGCTACCGAACGGCAAGTTCTATCCGCCCTGGCATGACATCACGATGCTCATGGAAGGCGACATTGCCGGCGCCCTTGCGGATCTCGGTAGGGAACGCTGTGAGGCCGCCGGCGGCAGACCGCTAGTGCCTTGCCAGCCCCAGCCAGAAAGCGCCTGGCCCGAGCGCCTCGTGGCGGATTTCGAGGATGTCGAGATCGGCATCGCTCGCACCCGCGCCGAATACAACGACGTCACGCAAATCGACGAAATCGAGAACCTTTTTGTCGAGCATATCGCGCGCGCGCGACGCTTCATCTAATCCGAAACCCAATACTTTGCGTCGCGCAGGATCGCCGAAGCAATCGCCGACCGGCTGGACGAACCGGACCCGCCCGTGATCGACATCATCAATCCGCGCAATGCCGACGGTTGGCTCGAACAGCAGGTGATGGATACCGCACGAGCGCACCTAGCGCGTGCGGTAATCGAGCGCGACCATGCCGACCGCTTCCGCATCTATGTGCCTTACACGTCCGGCGGAACGCCGATCTACGTCCATGCAAAGCTGACGATCATAGACGACGAAGTGCTGCGTGTAGGTTCGGCGAACATGAACAACCGGTCGATGGGACTCGACAGCGAATGCGATGTGTTTCTCGACGCCCGGCGACCTGCAAACAGCGGTATCGAGTCGCAGATCGAACGCATTCGCCATTTGCTGATCGCCGAGCATTGCGGGATGCCGGTCGAGGATGTTGACGAGCAGTTGAAGGATGGGAAGTCGCTCATCGCCTTTCTCGATGCGGCTCCTCGAGAGGGCAAGCATATCGAGCGCCTGCCGCTGGAGGTGCTGGACGATTTCCGCCGCGAGCTCGCCGACAGCGCGATTTTCGACCCGGAGCGTCCTGACGATCGTTTCGAGCCCATTGCCAAACGCGGGCTGTTCAGATTGTCGGGAAGGTTGCGCAAACCGCTGCGCAGGTTAAGGCGGCGGTTTGCGTGAGCGGACAGCCGAGAGGAACTGAACAATGACCGGCCCGAACAACGGCGACATCATCGAGGACGAGAACGGCAAGATCATTGTTCCCGACAATGTGCAGGATGCGATCCGCACGCTGTTGCGCTGGGCGGGCGACGATCCCACTCGCGAAGGCCTGCTCGATACGCCCGCGCGGGTCGGCAGGGCGTGGAAGGAGTATTGTTCGGGTTATGCCGATGATCCGGCCGTGCATCTCTCGCGCGTATTCGAGGAAGTGGGCGGATATGACGAGGTCGTGCTGCTCAAGGACATCCCGTTCCAGTCGCACTGTGAGCACCACATGGCGCCGATCATCGGCAAGGCGGCGATCGCGTATCTGCCGCAGGACCATGTCGTCGGCATTTCCAAGCTGGCGCGCGTGCTGCATGGCTTCGCGCGTCGGCTCCAGGTTCAGGAGCGGCTCACCGCGGAAGTTGCGAACTGCATCTGGCATAATCTCAAGCCGCGCGGTGTCGCGGTTGTGATCGAGGCGAGCCATTCGTGCATGACCGCGCGCGGCGTGCGCACGCCCGGCGTCGGCATGACCACCAGCCGAATGATGGGCGTTTTCCTGGAAGATTCTCGCAGCCGCGAGGAAGTGCTCAAGCTGATGGGTTACTGAACCCCGTCAAGTATTCCGCGTTGCCGGAATCAGCGCGCCGGTCACAGCGCCCGATTCTGGCGAGGCGAGGAATAGCATGACATCGGCGATGCCCTGCGGCGTGACCCATTCCTTGGGATCGGCGTCTGGCATGTCCTTGCGATTGGTCGGCGTATCGATGATGCTCGGCAGCACCGCATTTACGGTGATGCTCGAGCCGCCCAGTTCGACCGCCAGCGCTTCGGTCAGCCGGTGGACGCCAGCCTTCGAGGCCGCATAGGCGCCCATGCCCATGTCGGCCTTGACCGCGCCGCCCGCGCCCATGTTGATGATCCGGCCCATCGCGCTCTTTTTCAGCTCGGGCAGCGCCAGCTTGGTGATGGTCGCGGCGGTCATGACGTTCATGGACTGCATCTTCGCCCAGGAATCGAGGCTGCCGTCTTTCATGGTTTCCCAGGTGAAACCGCCAGCAATATTGATCAGCACATCGATGCCGCCATGTTCGGCGACAACCTTGTCGAGCACGCCCTGCGTTGCCGCCTGATCGGTGAGATTGACGCCGCCCAGATCGAGCGCGCCGGGCAGGGCGCTCGGCGCTTCCTTTGCGAAATCGACGCGCGCGACCTTGTCGCCGCGATCGGCGAAGGCCTTGGCAACAACCTGTCCCAGTGCTCCGAAGCCGCCCGTTACGATTACCGATAGTGCCATGTGAATTTCCTTTCGCCCGAGTTCCTATCGTCGCTAATCTGGCGGGGCAAGGAGGACCGTCCACGGCAGTCGTTCGCAACTGGATCGCGGCTTGTGGTATTGGAGAAGCAGCAGGCATCGCGGGAGTGGCGACCGTCTATGCCGCGCTGGACCGGGAGGCGCTTTCCGATGCGGTCCCGACGATTCTGCTGGCCGGATGCTGGGAAGGTCTTTGCCTCGGTGGTGCCCAAGCCGCAGTGTTGCGTTCAAGCGGTATCGTTGTGTGGCGCTGGATTGCAGTCACGGTCGCCGGAGCGGCGATCGGCTATGGCCTATCATTGCTCGGCGGAACGGGAGGAAATGCCGCCGAAACAGGGCAGGCCGAGCCGCCAGTGGCCCTGGTGATGCTGCTGGGTGCCGCTATGGGCCTGTTTATGGGCGCAGTGATGGGCGCGCTTCAGGCATTTGCATCAAAGGGCGCACTGTCCATGCGATGGTGGATCGTATGGAACATGGTGGGATGGGCCCCCGCCATGGCGATCATCATGGCTGCGGCATCACTCGTGAGCCGGAGCATGACCTTGCCTACGATAGCCGCCGTTGGCGCCTTGTCGGGTGGGCTGGCAGGCCTTGTTCTGGGGGCAGTCACACAGCGTGGACTGCCCCAATTTCGCTAGTCAGTTTCAGAGCTGGCCGAGCATGTGTTCGGCGGAGCTGACCTTGTAGTCGCCGGCTTCCTCGATGTTGAGCTGTTCGACCTTGCCGTCGTTGACCACCATCGACCAGCGCGAGCCGCGTTGGCCCAGACCGAAGCCCGAGCCGTCCATGGTGAGGCCGAGTGCCTTGGCCAATTCGCCATTGCCGTCGCCGAGCATGGTCACGTCGGAGCTGCCGTCCGCGCGGCCCCATGCGCCCATCACAAACGCGTCGTTGACGGCAGTGCATGCGATCTCGTCGATGCCCTTGGCTTTCAGTTCACCGGCGTTCTGGACATAGCTGGGCAGGTGCTTGGCCGAGCACGTCGGGGTGAAGGCGCCGGGCACCGAGAACAGCGCAACCTTCTTGCCCGCGAAATAGTCGCCGCTCTGAACGGCTTCGGGGCCGCTTTCCCCGGCTTTCACCAGTTTGACGTCAGGCAGCTTGTCTCCGACGGAAATTGTCATTCGTGCATCCTTTCCTGCAGATGGGTCGCAATGGCTGGTGATATAGTGGCGCGGCTCGCATGAGCAACGGGTTCAGGCAAGATATAAAGATATCTTTATATTTGATTCGATAGGCCTGAGGCGTTAAGTCCCTGTCATCATGCGCCAATGCCGCCCAACGAAATTTCCGAACCCCACCTGGAGTAAGTACCTTGGCCACTGCCACTGAAATCACCCCCGATTGTGCCATCGCCGACATTTCGCTCGCCGCCTACGGCCGTGCGGAAATCGCCATTGCCGAAACAGAAATGCCCGGCCTGATGGCGCTTCGCGAGGAATTCGGAGAGAGCCAACCGCTCAAGGGTGCACGGGTCACCGGCTCGCTGCACATGACGATCCAGACGGCGGTGCTGATCGAAACTCTCGTTGCGTTGGGCGCCGAGGTGCGCTGGGCAACCTGTAACATCTTCTCGACTCAGGACCACGCCGCCGCCGCGATCGCCGAGCGGGGCATCCCCGTGTTCGCGATCAAGGGCGAAAGCCTTGCCGAATACTGGGACTATGTCGGTCGCATCTTCGACTGGTCGACGCCCGGCGAACCGAGCCGCACCTGCAACATGATTCTCGACGACGGTGGCGATGCGACGATGTTCGCGCTGTGGGGCGCGCGGCTTGAAGCGGGCGACGAGATGCCCGAACCCGGCAATGCCGAGGAAATCGAGTTCCAGCGCGCGCTCAAGGCTTTCGTCAAGGCCAAGCCGGGCTACCTCACGATGTCGATGGCGCATATCAAGGGCGTGTCTGAGGAGACGACCACCGGCGTCCACCGCCTCTACCAGATCGCCAAGGACGGCAAGCTGCCGTTCCCCGCGATCAATGTGAATGATTCTGTCACCAAGTC
>CAZRVW010000102.1:0-9599 GCA_964603645.1 uncultured Novosphingobium sp.
GATATCAAGCGCATTGCTTCGCTCGGCGAAATCCGTGAGGAGGCTGATCATTTTGCGGTCGGCGCCGCAGTGGCGTGCACCGCGCTCAAGGATAACAAGGCGCTGGTTGATGAGTGGCCGGGCGTAGTCGAGGCGGCCAACCTGATCGGTTCGGTCCAGGTCCGCAATCGCGCAACCATGGCAGGTAATCTCTGCAATGCTTCCCCGGCTGCTGACAGCGTCCCTGCGCTGGTCGCCGCCGGAGCGACTGCGATTGTCGCGGGTCCTTCGGGCGAGCGCGAGGTGCCGGTCGAGCAAATCCCGACAGGGCCGGGCCAGACCTCGCTCGGCGACGGTGAGTTCGTCAGCGAAATCCGTATTCCGCGCCAGCAGAAGGGTGGCTCCGACGCCTATCTGCGTTCCATCCCGCGCACCGAGATGGACATCGCCGTGGTCGGTGCCGGCGCCAGCGTCACTGTCGATGGTTCGGGTACCTGCACCGCGGCCCGGGTTGCCATTGGCGCTGCGGCGCCCACCGTCCTGCTTGTTGAGGATGCGGGCAAGGCACTGGTCGGCAGCAAGCTCGATGATGGCGCCATTGCGAAAATGATGGAGGCGGTCAGCGCCGCATGCAAGCCGATCGACGACAAGCGCGGAACCGTCGCCTATCGCAAAACGACAGCCGGCGTTCTCGCCAAGCGCGTTGTAGAAATTGCCCGTCAGCGGGCGGGAGAAAATTGATGAGCCGGATACACGTTACCACTACCGTCAATGGCGACGCGCGCGAATACTTGTGTTCGCCGAACCAGACCCTGCTCGATGCGCTGCGTGATGAGCTCGGCATGACCGGCAGCAAGGAAGGCTGCGGATCGGGCGACTGTGGCGCCTGCACGGTGGTCCTGGACGGTGAGATGGTGTGTTCGTGCCTTGTCCTGGCCGGTGAAGCCGAAGGACGCCGGGTCGACACGATCGAAGGTGTCGCCGAAGGCAGTGACCTGCATCCTGTCCAGCAGAAGTTCCTTGAGAATGCCGCGCTCCAATGCGGCTTCTGCACGCCGGGCTTCATCGTCGCCAGCAAGGCACTGCTCGAAAAGAACCCAAACCCGACCGAGACAGAGGTGCGCTACTGGCTCGCCGGAAACCTGTGCCGTTGCACTGGATATGACAAGATCGTGCGAGCGGTGATGGATGCCGCAGCCGAACTCAGGCAGGAAAGGACTGCAGCATGAACGCTCCAGAACCCAAGGGAAGCTTCAAGCAGGTCGGCACTCGTCCGATCCGCCCCGACGGCGTCGAGAAGGTTACCGGCAAGGCAATTTTCGGTACCGACTACAAGGCTGCCAACATGCTGCACGGTGCTATCGTGCGTTGTCCGCACCCGCATGCGCGCATCAAGTCGATCGACACCAGCAAGGCCGAGGCTGTGCCTGGCGTGAAGGCTGTCGTCACCGGTGCGGACTTCCCCGCGATCGACGATGTCATGGTGCGTACCGGCGAAGTCGCGAGCAGCACGCTCGACCTGGCGATCAACATCATGGCCAAGGACACCGCCTATTACGATGGCCATGCTGTTGCTGCGATTGCTGCCTTGACCCGTCAGGCCGCGATCGAGGCGGCGCGACTGATCGAGGTGGACTACGAAGTCCTGCCGCATGTCATCGACATCAACGATGCCTTCGCTGCCGATGCGCCCAAGATCAAGGAATCTATCGAGACCGCGGGTCTGGCAGAAGGTGAAGAGGGCCGGCCCAATGCCTCGCTCAAATTCCCCAGCGTCAAGGGCGACCCTGACGCTGCCATGGCCGGAGCGGCGCACAAAGTCTCCGGACACTATTCGCTCAAGCCGGTGCATCAGGGCTATATCGAGCCACATGCAGCTGTCGCCACCTGGAAGGCAGATGGCAAACTCGACATCTGGTGTTCGAGCCAGGGCGCCTTCGACGTGCGCGGTCTGACGGCCGGAGTGCTTCATCTCGACATTGGCAGCATTCGGGTCATGCCGCTTGAAATCGGCGGTGGCTTTGGCGGCAAGACGACGATCTATCTTGAGCCCGTCGCCGCCCTGCTTTCGAAGAAGTCCGGACGGCCGGTGCGCTTTGTCATGACGCGTGAAGAGGTGTTCCGGGCAACCGGCCCCGCCGCTGGCGGCGAAATTGACATCACTCTGGGCGCCGATGCCGATGGCAATATCGTCGCTGCCGACATCGAGTTCCAATATTCGTCCGGCGCATTCGCCGGAGCGGACACCTGGGCCGGCGTGATGCATTCGGTCAATCACTACGCGATCGAGAACTTCAAGGTCGTTGGCTGGAATGTGCTGTGCAACATGCCCAAGCACGCCGCCTATCGTGCGCCGGGTGCGCCGCAGATCAATTTCGCTGTCGAAAGTGCGGTGAACGATCTGGCGGACAAGATGGGCATGGATCCCATCGACCTGCGCCTGAAGAATGCGGTCAAGCCGGGAGCTACCGGCCCAATGGGCAATCAACTTGGCGAGATCGGCCTGGTCGAATGCCTGGAAGCAGCCAAGGCCCATCCGCACTATTCCGCGCCGCTTGGACCCAATCAGGCGCGCGGTGTGGCTTGCGGTAGCTGGATGAACTACGGCGGTCCGTCGACAGCGGCGGTATCGCTTGCGGACGATGGCTCGGTGCTCGTGACCGAGGGTAATCCTGATATCGGCGGCAGCCGTGCTTCAATGGCGCTGATGGCGGCCGAAACCTTCGGCATCCCCTACGAGAAGGTCAGTGTGACGATTGCTGACACCTCCTCGATTGGTTACTCGATGGTGACAGGCGGCAGCCGGACCACTTACGCCACGGGCATTGCCGTGATCGAGGCATCCAAAGGTGTGATCGAGATCCTGCGCGATCGCGCCGCGAAGATGTGGGAATGCGACGTTTCCGAAGTTGAGTGGGGCGAGGGCGAGGCGATCTGCACCGGTGGCGAGAATAAGGGTAAGACCTTCCCGCTTACCGAAATTGCTGCCAAGGCAGGCGCGACCGGGGGCCCGATCGCATTCGAGAACGGCGTTAATCCGTTGCAGCACCTGCCCGGCTACGGCGTGCACATTTGCGATGTGGAAGTGGACAAGGAGACCGGAAACGTCTCGATCGCTCGCTACACCGCAGTGCAGGACGTGGGCAAGGCGATCCATCCATCCTACGTCGAAGGACAGATGCAGGGCGGCGCAGTGCAGGGAATCGGCTGGGCGCTGAATGAGGCGTACATCTACAACAAGGATGGCCGTCTCGATAACGCGGGCTTCCTCGACTATCGTATCCCGGTCGCCTCCGATATGCCGATGATCGACACGGTCATGGTCGAAAAGGCCAATCCTGGCCATCCCTACGGCGTGAAGGGTGTGGGCGAAGTGCCGATCGTGCCGCCGCTCGCAGCAGTAGGTACAGCCGTGAGTAGGGCGGTTGGCAAGCCGATGCGCAGTCTGCCGATCACGCCCGACAAGGTGCAAGCCTCGCTGAACGGCGGCTGATCTTACCGTGGCGGACCTGCGCGTTGTCGTGATGCCGCCGTTTGATCGCGAGTTTTTTGGCGGCACGGATCGCTTCGATCTGTCCGCCAAGACGCTGTTCGGCGTGGTCAACAAACTCGACGAGATTGGCCGGGGTTTTGCCGATCTCGCCGACGTGCGCGCGGCATTTGCCGTCGACGGAGCCGTCCAGCCGGACTGGTCGGTACCGCTTGGGGACGCGAAAGAGGTGATCGTCATGCAAAAGGTGGCGGGGGGCGCCGACTAGGCCGTCATGGCGGGAATGGTCTCGCCCGGTTGGAGCAAGACAGCGATCGAAGTCGTGCAGGGCGTCGATCTGCGCGGTCGTCAGATCGTCATTACGGGTGGATCGTCGGGCATCGGGATGGAAACAGTCCGCGCTTTCGTCTCTGCGGGTGCAGATGTCGTCATCGGAGTCCGCAATCCGGCAAAAGGGATCGAGGCGGCAAGGAGTATCGGCGATGCCGGACCCGGCAGGTTGCGAGTTGAGCATCTCGAACTTTGCGAACTGGGCTCGGTGGTAGGGTTCGCGAGGACTGTTTCCGGCCCGGTCGATGCTCTCATAGCCAATGCTGGAGTTTCCAAGACACCGGACACACATCTGCCAAACGGTCTGGATGTCCGGTTTGCGACCAATCACCTCGGTCATTTCCTGCTTGCTCATCGCTTCAAGGATCAACTGGCAGAGCGTGGAGCGCGCATCGTCGTTCTCAGTTCCGCCGCCCACAAGGGTATGCCCGTGCGCCTCGATGATCTGCAATGGCATGCGCGCGAGCATCAGTTTGGAATGGCCTATGGCGAATCGAAGAGCGCGAATATCCTTCTCGCTCAGGAAGCAACGCGGCGTTGGAAGGGCGATGGCATTTTCGCCAATGCTGTCCTGCCCGGATCGGCGCTTACGGGATTGCAGCGGTTCCATGGCGATGCACTCAAACGCCAGATCGGTTTCATCGACGAAGATGGAAACGTGTCGGAAATGGTCAAAACGACCGAGCAGGCCGCAGCCACTTCGGCATGGGCCGTTGTCGCGCCTGAACTCGATGGTCGAGGCGGGCTGGTGCTCGAAGATTGCGACTTGGCCTTGCCTGTCGGCCCGGAGACTCACCCCTGGATGGGCTACGACCTAAGCATATCCAAACCTTCGGTTGCGGCAGAATTATGGGAACGCTCGCTCGCCTTGCTCGCAGGCTGGGTTGAGGTCACCTGAGTTGCAGGAAATTCTTAGCCTCGCGCGCCCGCTGCAAACAGGCGGCCTGGAAGTTCTCCGTAACTCGGATCCGGTGGCGCTCCGAGGAGCCCATCTCCCTCGAACGGGCGAGCGATTATCATGTCATAGGTGACGAAGCGCTAGGAAAAACGCCACTTCCCGTCGTCGCAGCGTCGGTAATTGTCCATGTAGCGCACGACGTGCCAATCCTCGACCTTGTTGGCCGGGTCCGATGCAAAGCAGTGAACCGCGAGAACGTAGACTTCACCCGTGGCCGTATCGCCATCGACGTTGATCAGGTGATTGCAGATATGGTGCCCGGAATAGGTCATGAAGGGCGCGGTGCTCTCGATAAATGCAACGTAGTCTGTGACGTTGCCGCTGAAATCGGTGCCGTGAGTGTCGGTCGCATCGTCGGTGTAGAGATCGCGCAGCAGCGCTGAATCCTTGCGATCGATGGCGCGCGAATAGAGCAGCGCGAGCTCGCGGATCGCTTCCTTGTCGAGCAACTCCTGAAGGGCGGCCTCGTCCAGTGCCATGTCGTTTCTCTCCCGATTCGTGTGGTGCTGAGACTAGCTTTAGGCGGTCCGACTGCAAGCGGACCTCCTATCCGGTGGCTTCCACCTTGCCTGCAGAGCCTAGCGAACAGATGATGTTGCCCGGTTGGAGCTCACTATTCAGCTTCCGCAGAGAACTCTCTGAAATTCTCAGGAATTCCTGACCTTCGAACGGCCCACCCGTTATCACCATGCGATCGCCTGTCAGCAGATAACTACCGCGTCTGCCATCGACCGAATAGCTGGAAGAGAGCCGCACCCGGAAATCGTTGTCAGGCACGTGTACCGGAGCGAGGCTGGTGTCGGCACCCTGCATTTCGCAGCGATAGAAACCGGTCGGCAGCGTGCCGATCTGACCGCCCGGGACCGCCTGCACAACGGGAGCGAAGGGCAATTGCACCGCCATTGCAAGGAGAGTGAAACGAACTCGCATCGTGCTCCACGGGCTAGCAGTACTGCGATGCGATTGCCACAGTGTCGCAGGAAGGCTAAGGGCGCGGCCTCAAAGATACCAATACCCTCACGAAGGCAGTGCCATGAAGATCAGCGGCGTCGATATCCGTCCCGGCAACATTCTCGAATACGAAGGCGGCATCTGGAAGGTCGCCAAGACCCAGCACACCCAGCCGGGCAAGGGCGGCGCTTATATGCAGGTCGAGATGAAGAACCTGATGGACGGTCGCAAGACCAACGTCCGCTTCCGCAGCGCCGACACGGTCGAGAAGGTCCATCTTGAGACCAAGGACTTCCAGTATCTCTATGCCGATGGCGAACAGCTTGTCTTCATGGACACAGACACATTCGAGCAGATCAATCTCGATGCTGACCTGATTGGCGATGCCGCCGCCTTCCTCCAGGACGGCATGACTGTCATGCTCGAAATGTACGAGGAAAAACCGATCTCGGTACAGCTTCCTGATCAGGTGGAGGCCGAGATCGTCGAAGCCGACGCCGTAGTGAAGGGCCAGACCGCCTCGTCGAGCTACAAGCCGGCGGTCCTCGACAATGGCGTGCGGGTTATGGTGCCGCCCCATATCGAGAGCGGTACCCGGATCGTCGTCGATGTCTATGAGCGGACATACGTCGGCAAGGCGGGCTGAGCCCCACGGAGTTTAGTCCAATGGCAGCAATTTCCGGCCTCATTCGCGTGATGGAAAAAGCCGCGCGCAAGGCGGGGCAACGGTTGCGCCGTGATTTCGGCGAGATCGAGCATCTGCAAGTCTCGAAGAAGGGCCCTGCCGATTTCGTTTCCAAGGCCGACCAACATGCCGAGCGCACTTTGTGGGACGAGCTGCGCGCCGCCCGGCCAGACTGGGGCTTCCTCATGGAGGAAGGCGGAGAAATCGAGGGTGCGACGGACAAGCCGCGCTTCATCATCGATCCGCTCGATGGCACCAGCAACTTCCTTCATGGCATGCCGCATTTTGCGATTTCGATCGCCGCGCAGGAGCCGCGCCCCGATGGCAATAAATCGATAAATGGGGGCTGGGGCGAGGTCACCGCCGCGCTTGTCTACCAGCCGATCACCGACGAGAGCTTCTGGGCCGAGAAGAGCCGCGGCGCCTGGCTTCAGGACCGGCGTCTCAGGGTATCGGCGCGGCGCCATCTCGACGAGAGCCTGATTGCAACCGGTATTCCCTTTGCGGGGGCGGGCGATCCCGACCAGTGGATGAAAATTTATGGCGCGCTCGCTCCTCAGATCGCGGGCATTCGGCGGTTTGGCGCGGCTTCGCTCGATCTCGCCTGGGTCGCGGCAGGGCGTTACGAGGGGTTCTGGGAAGCCGGACTCAAGCCGTGGGACACCGCGGCAGGATGCCTGCTGGTGCGCGAGGCGGGCGGATTTGTGACCGACTGGCGAGGGCGGTCCGAACCGGTCTGTGCCGAAACTGTGCTGGCAGGTAACGATGCTCTTCATTCGCGGTTGCACAAGCTGCTAGTCGCCGCGCTCAAGAATTAAGGCTTCGCTTTAGAGCCATCTTAACCACGCAGTGCGACAAGTGTCCGCAGGTCCAATCACGCGGAGCAGCTTGCAGTGCGACTGGCGAACGTAGTTCATGGCATGTTTGCGCTGGGCTGGTTGGCGGCCATGGCTGCGCCAGCGCTCGCAAATCCCTCTTCGTTGGCCGCAACTTCGGTCGGGCTTGCAAATTCGGCGATAAATTTTGATCTGGCCCGCGATTGCCCGCGCCGTCCAAGTGATCCTCCGGCTCGCGGTGCCGCCGATGTCGGCCCCCGCGTTGAAATCGCGGCGTCACCACAATGGCCTGCCTTGATGACGGACCAGTTTGACCCGCATATCACCTATCAGCCGCTTGACGGTGGCCCTACGTTTGCGCTCGCCGCGCTTGGTGCCGGTCGCAAGGGGCGGCCCGGCCTTGCTCACGTCGCGCTCGGCTGGAGTTTCTAAGCCCGCTTGAACCGCTGCGCGCTCGCCGCTAATGACCGCGCTCGCCTGCAGGCCCCTGTGGCGGAATTGGTAGACGCGCTCGACTCAAAATCGAGTTTCTTCGGAAGTGCCCGTTCGAGTCGGGCCAGGGGCACCATGGCTTGAGAAGCGCGTGCAGCACGCCTAGCATCGCGCCATGAAAATCGCGCCATTCACCATTGCCGCAGGCCTTGCGCTGCTATCCGCTCCCGCTCAAGCCGACGTCCTGCGAGATGACTTGGCCGCGCAGATGCCGGGCCTGATGGCGATCTACCGTGACTTGCACGCCAATCCCGAACTGAGCTTTCAGGAAGTTCGCAGCGCGAAGATCATGGCTGATGCTGCGCGCAAGGTGGGTTTCGAGGTGACCGAGAAAGTCGGCAAGATCGGTGTCGTCGCGGTGATGAGGAATGGCCCCGGCCCAACCGTGCTGATCCGCGCGGACATGGACGGCCTGCCCGTAACCGAACTGACCGGTTTGCCCTATGCTTCGAAACGGCGCGGAGTTTCGACCGCCGGAGTCGAAAGCGGGATCATGCATGCTTGCGGGCATGATACGCATATGGCCGGGTGGATAGGTACGGCGCGGCTGTTGGCCGCACGCAAGGACAAATGGTCGGGCACGCTAGTGATGATTGCTCAGCCTGCCGAGGAGCTGGGGCTGGGCGCTCGCGCAATGCTTGAGGACGGATTGTATACGCGGTTTCCAAAACCGGATTACGCAATTGCCTATCACGACAGCCCTGCGCCCGTGGGCGCCGTGGCACTGTCGTCGGGATGGGCGCTGGCGAATGTCGATTCGGTGGACATTCTCGTGCGCGGCGTGGGCGGGCACGGTGCCTACCCCCAGCAAACGAAGGACCCGATCGTGCTGGCCAGTGCTATCGTCACGCGCCTTCAGACCATCGTGAGCCGTGAGATCGACGCACAGGATGCCGCGGTCGTAACTGTTGGCAGCTTCCATTCCGGGGCCAAGCACAACATCATCCCGGACAAGGCCGAATTGCAACTGACCGTGCGTAGCTACTCCGACGAGACGCGCAAGCACCTGCTCGATGCAATCGCACGGATCGCGAAGGGCGAAGCGATTGCCGCCGGCGTTCCCGAGGCGCTGCTGCCGGTGGTCACGGTCAAGAAGCCTTACACCCGTGCGACCTGGAACTCCCCCGACTTCGCGGTAGAGTTTGCCGAGCATATGCGCGAAGCGCTCGGCGAGGAGCGGGTCATCATGGCGCCGTCGGCCATGGCTGGTGAAGATTTCGGCGAATATCGCCGCGCGGACGAAGCGAACATCAAGTCGCTGATCTTCTGGGTTGGTGGTGCGTCGCTCGATGACCTCGCAGGGGCAAAGGACGGCTCGAAGCCGATGCCCGCTCTCCACAGCCCGCACTGGGCGCCCAAGGCCGATGCGGTGATAGGAACGGGCGCGGAAGCGTTGACCCGGACCGCCTTGCGAATCCTCGCAAAGTCATGACAAATCTCTTTTGCGAATAATTCGCAGAAGTTTGATCGGTTTTCTCGATGATCATGCGCGGAAAATTCCGATGGTAAATGCCGTATCGGAAGCGCATCTCAGAGGTCTAGTCATTCCAACACAAAGGAGCAGGAATCATGGGACTCAAAGGATCAAAGACCGAGGAAAACCTCAAGGCCGCGTTTGCCGGTGAGAGCCAGGCCAACCGCCGTTACCTCTATTTCGCACAGAAAGCCGACATCGAAGGCTACAACGATGTCGCGGCCGTATTCCGCTCTACCGCCGAAGGTGAAACCGGTCACGCCCACGGTCACCTCGAATACCTCGAAGAATGCGGCGATCCCGCCACGGGTGAGCCGATCGGCAATACCTCGGCAAACCTCAAGGCATCGGTTGCCGGCGAAACGCACGAATACACCGACATGTATCCCGGCATGGCCAAGACC
>CAZRVW010000103.1:0-9595 GCA_964603645.1 uncultured Novosphingobium sp.
CATGGGCGAAGACATTGACCACGAGGCCCAGCCGCTTGGCGTCGAGCAGAACCGCGCGGCCTGCGATTATTCCGTCTGCTTCCAGTTTTTTCAGGCGGCGCCAGCAGGGTGTATGCGACAGGCCCACCTTCTCAGCAAGATCGGCGATCGGAAGGTCGGGATAGGCTTGCGCCATACGCAGGATGCGTCGGTCGGTATCGTCCATCAGTGAATTTTATCCTGCTTAACGGCCCTCAACGCAAATATCATCCTAATGATCCTCGTAAAGTGGAAAAATGTAGACGCATCTTCCTCCTCTTCTTCTGTTGCATTCCCGCAGGGGGAACCTTTTAGCGTTTGCCTGACAGCACCGGCCGCGCGCATCTTGTCAAAGCACTAATTTCAGACAACTGATCGAGGTTCAGAGCCGCATCTGCGAGGTCACGCCACATTGATCCAAGCACTGGTTCAGCCAGATTCTCGAACTTCGCGAGCAGAGCGTCCTGGCTGAGGAAATTCGACGGTTCACCCAGTGGTACGACCACTTTTCGCGTGAAGCTGGTAACGCGCGCCCGGATCGTGATCTTGCCCGACATATTGGTGGGAATTTCCGCCTCTATCTCAAGGTCATGCTCGCAGTGAACGCGCGGCAGCATTGAACGCAACGCCGGGTCATTCAGCAATGCATAGCTGTCCCAGCCCATGCTACCAGTCAGCAATGCCGCTGACAGAACGAATGGCGCGCTGAATTGGGCGCCGACCACGTTGGTCGGGTTCTGTTTTGTTTGCACTGGTTCGCCAACCAGCAGCAACCCTGAGTTCGACAGCCCGTATGTAACGCTTTCGATTTCCGATGGATCGAGGCCCAGCTCGGAACGCAGTTCGAGCACCGCATCAATCCCCGCGTGCCCATAGCGACAGGATGGATAGGGCTTGATACCGGTCGCCATGGTCTCGAATTCTGAGCCAATACCTTCGACAATAGGGCCCGGATCTGGCGCCGGAGCATAGGCCTGCCGGAAGCCGTGGCGCCCTTCCAGCGCTTGCGAAGGGCCTCGATATCCATCGCGCGCGAAGGTGGCTGCTGTAAGGCCGGCCATGGATGCCCAGCCGACCGGAAATGGTTTCGTCCAGGCTCCGTCAGCGAGAAATTGCAAACTTCCGGCGCTCTGGCTGAGCGCGGTGCCAAGAGCAGACTCGATTTATTCGGCATTCAGGCCCAACGCGCGCCCAGCGGCCGCAGCTGCACCAAACACGCCGCAAGTCGCCGTAGGATGGAACCCGCGCTGATAGTGATCCCCGGCTGGAAGGGCGAGCGCAATCCGGCATGCCGTCTCATAGCCCGCCACGATCGCCGCCAACACCTCAGCGCCCGAAGCTCCTGCCAACTCACCTGCAGCGATCGCGGCAGGGATGACCGGTGCACCGGGATGCAGCGTTCCTGCCGCGTGGGTGTCATCGAAATCGAGCGAATGCGCGAGCGCTCCATTGAGGAAGGTTGCCCCGGCGACGCTGTATTCCGACGCGTCGCCGAAAACTGCGTGCGTGCCACCACCAAATCCAAGTGCACGACAGGATTTCTTGAGCGCGGTTGCGGCGGGTGCATCACGATTGGCCCGGACAATGCAGCCGAGCAGGTCTACCAGCAGAAGGCGCACGCGAGCAGGGACCTCGGCGGGAAGCGCTGCGATCGATGTCCCCGCGCAAAATTCTGCGAGCTGCTTAGTAACGCCGCCCAAGTCAGGTCTTGCTCGCAAGGCGAGGCTTATCGATGCCCGCAACATCGCACAGCACATCAACCATGGCGGAAAAGTCGGATCCTGCATGTTGGCCGCTGCGCGCCAGCGAAAACGCCTCTCTCGCAGCCGCTCCAACTGGCATCGGCACCTTCCCCGCGCCCGCGGCCGCCAGTATCAGCGACAGATCCTTGTGTGCAAGATCGATGGTGAAGCCGGGCGATGTATCACCTGCGAGGGTCTTGTTGGTCCAGTTGAGCTGAAGCTGTCCATTGTAGGCTGTCGTGCCATTGAGCACTTCCAGTGTCCGCTCCAGATTCAGGCCGAAACGCTGCGACAGCGCGAGTGCTTCTGCATTCATCTGGCAGGACACGACGCAGAAGTAGTTGTTCACGAGCTTCATTGCCTCGCCCGAACCAACGGGACCGCAATGCAGAACGGTGGTACCCATTGCATCGAGAAGCGGGCGCACCCGCTCCAGATCAGCGGGCTCGGCACCGACCATGAACAGCGATTCGCCACGATCAGCGTGAATCGCGAGGCGGCCTACCGGAGCGTCAACAATCGCGACACCCTTTCCCTTTGCCGCGTCGGCCATCTGGTGCGTGGCCGCAGGCTCGATCGTGCTCATATCCATGACTAGCTGGCCGGAGCGGGCGTGATCAAGAATTCCTCCAGCGCCGACAACTGTCGCCAGAACTTCTACCGAGGTGGGCAACATGGTTACTATGATGTCCGACTGAAAAACCAAATCGGCGATGTCGGTTGCGGCTTGTGCGCCGAGCTCGGTCAATTCCGCGACCGGATCAGGATTGATATCGAGCACAACGAGACTGAAGCCCTTGCGGACCAGATTTGAAGCCATGGGCCGTCCCATGCGGCCCAGACCGATAAATCCAATTCTTTCCATGGGGATTCTCCGATCAGATGCTGACATAGGAAGTCTTGACGATGGTGTAGAACTCGGCGGCGTAGCTACCCTGTTCGCGCGGACCATAGCTGGAGCCCTTCCGTCCACCGAACGGCACGTGATAGTCAAGCCCGGCAGTCGCCAAGTTCACCATGGTCAATCCGGACTGGCTGTTCCGCTGAAAATCGCGCGCATATTTGAGAGATGTGGTGCAGATGCCTGATGACAGCCCGAATTCGGTGTCGTTGGCGATCTCGAGGGCTTCGTCGTAGTTTTTTGCGCGGATGACGCTAGCGACCGGGCCAAATATTTCTTCCCGATTGATTCGCATGTCGTTCGATGTCTCGGTAAACAGGACCGGGGCCATGTAGAAGCCCGGCGTCTCCCGCTTGAGCGGCGCGCCACCGAACTTCGTAGCACCTTCATCAGCTCCTATTTCGATATATTTGAAGTTCCTGTCCATCTGCTTCTGGTCGACGACCGGACCAATCTGCGTGCCCTCCTTCAGAGCATGGTCGATCACCAGACCTTCCATCTTCTCCTTCATCGCCGCCACAAAGCGATCGTGAATGCCCTCGGTTACGATCAGTCGGCTCGACGCGGTGCACCGCTGCCCGGTCTGAAAGAACGACCCGTTGATTGCGGCATCCACGGCGACATCAAATTCTGCGTCATCAAGGACGATGAGCGGGTTCTTGCCGCCCATTTCCAGCTGAATGCGCTTCATGCCGTTTATCGCCTGCACCGCGATGCTGCGGCCAGTGTTTACCGACCCGGTAAAGCTGATTGCATCGACCGTATCGATGATGGCCGGCCCGATTTCGGCTCCGTGACCCATCACGAGGTTGACGACGCCTTTGGGCACACCGGCACGCATCAGAACGTCTACCAGTTCCCAGGCCGACGCCGGGGTGAGTTCCGCCGGTTTGAACAGCACGCAATTGCCAAATGCCAGCGCATAGGCGATCTTCCATGTGGCGATGGCGATCGGAAAATTCCACGGCGTGATGACGCCGATGATGCCAAGTGGCTCGCGGCTGACCTCAAGTTCGACACCCGGACGCACGGCGGGCAATATCTCGCCCTTGAGCCTCAGGGCTTCGCCGGCCGCGAAGCGCATTACCTGACTCGCGCGAACAACTTCGCCAATCCCTTCCGGCAACGTCTTGCCTTCTTCGCGCGACAGGGTCCGTCCCAACTCGGCGCTGCGGGCCAGCAATTCATCCGCGGCCTTGGTCAGAATGTCCCCACGCTGCTGTGCGGTGGTGCGTGACCATGCCGGGAACGCCGCTCGCGCAGCGGCAGCGGCCTGCTGAACCTGAGCTGGCGACGCAACAGCGAATTCGCCAATGATGTCATTGGTATCCGACGGGTTGATATTGATCAGGACGGAATCGGCCGTCACCCATTCTCCATCGATAAGGTTGGCAAACACACTCATCAAATTCTCCTGCAATCCTGGTCAAGTCAGCGGCTTGTCGATCGGTGTATCCGGTCGCCCCCGCAAAACTCGCGAAATCCACACCCATGCCACTGAAGCAATATGCCCCGAGCGGCGGGGGTTTGGCCTCCCCGGATTGCGGCATCAGTTAGGCGCCAGACCGAGATGGGCGCGGAAGCGGTTCTTGATGAATACGCCATCGCGAACAGGCAACGCCCTGGGCATCGGGCCATTGGCTATCTTGACCAAAATGAAGTGCGGCCCGGTGTCGACTTGTCCGATAATGGCGCGCGCCTCATCGAGTTCAGCCATGGTCCTGACGACCTTGACGATTGGGAATCCGGTCGCGGCTGCAACATTGGAGAGATCCACGCCCATGCCGCTATGGCTCAACTGTCCCCCTGTCTCGCCAAAGTGGCCATTATCCAGAACGACCACCGAGAGATTTCGAGCGCCGCTGACTGCGATTGTGGCAAGGCCACCCAAGCCCATCAATTGTTCGCCATCTCCAGTAATTGCGGCGACTGGTCGATCTGGCTTGGCCAGCGCCGTTCCAAGACCAAAGAGCGCGGCGCCGCCCATCGCTCCCCACAGATAAAAGTTGGCGTCATGATCGCCTGCGGCAAACGCATCATAGCTGGTTGATCCCAAACCGGTGACCACCAAAAGGCTTTCGCGGTCTCCCAGTAGCCTAGCCACGGCCAGCCGACGATCCAGTTCCAGATCGCTCATTGCTTCACCCATTCCTTGCGACCCAGCATCTTTTGCGAAAGAAGCACCGCTATTGCCTGATCGCTGTCAAAAGCCATGGTCGCGGCGCTTGAAATGGCGTCCTCAAGCTCATCGATGCTGTCGACACGGACAACCTGGACGCCCATGATCGCGAAAGCTTCGGGCGTGGCGCGCCCCATCGCTGACTGCCAGGGATTGAACTCTGCCCACTCGCCACGCATCGTCACGATGGTCAGCAATGGCATCCTGCAATTCGCGATCAGGGAAAGCATATTGATGCAGTTGCCCACGCCACTCGATTGCATCAGCAAGACCGACCGATCACCGCCAGCCCAGGCCCCAGCCGCAATCGCGATGCCCTCCTCCTCGGTTGTAAGCACCGTGGCTTTGACATTGGGCGAGGCCCTCATCTTGTTGATGAGAACTGCATGCCCAGCGTCAGGGACATAGGTGCATTGCCGAATATCGGCAGCCATCAAGGCATCATAAATGATGCCTGCCCAAGGAGAGGATACTTCCTCCGTGGTCTGCTCGATAGGCTCACTGCCAGACAGCGGAGACGTCGCCATAGATGTCTTATCCCGTACGCTCGAATTTTCTTGTTTCGATCGAATAGCGAATTAGACAGACATTACTGAAGTTCAAACCTTCGTTCGAGATATGCCAAAAGTTGATAACAAAACCTGGAGCCATCGGTGGATTTCAAACGCCTTGCCAGTTTCGTACGGGTGGCTGAACTCGGGTCACTGAGCCGGGCTGCCGACCGGATGCGGATCGCCCAACCGGCGCTCAGTCGGCAGATGCGGATGCTTGAGGAAGAGATTGGCGTACCCTTGCTTGAGCGGCACCGTCGCGGGATGGCTTTGACCGAAGCGGGCGAGGAGCTCAGATCCCGTATCGTCGGCCCGTTGCGTCAGCTTGAAAATGCGATCCAGGACGTTCGCTTCCATTCGATTGATGTGGGCGGCAATGTTGCATTCGGCCTGCCGCCGACCGCCAGCTATATATTGGCCGGACCTCTGGCGCGGGGCGTGGCAACGAATGCGAGCAACATTTCCCTGCGCGTTGTCGAAGGGTATTCCGCGCATCTGATTGACTGGCTGCATCGAGGCGAGATCGATGCCGCGTTGTTGTACGGTCCAGCGACTGATTTCCAGCTCAAGGCAGAAGCACTGCTGCTTGAGGAGATTCTGCTTGTCGGCCCACCCGATAGCGGGCTGGACCCGAACATCGCTCAACCATTTTCAGAACTGGCGCATTTGCCGATGGTTCTGCCGAGCAGGCCACATGGCCTTCGCATCCTTGCCGACAGCGCTGCCGCGAAGGGTGACGTTAGGCTCGACGTTCGGTTCCAGGCGGACTCCTTCATTCTGATGAAGGACCTTGTCGAATCCGGAATGGGCTATTCGTTCCTCCCTCTGTCCGCCTTCAATGCCGAAGCGCGAGCGGGACGGCTAACTTACGCGCCTATCGAGAACCCATCTGTAACGCGTCAATTGGCCCTCGCCACCCAGCCTGGCGGAAGTCCGTCCCGCGCAACCAGGGTGCTGAACCGATTGGTGAAGCATGAGATCGTCAAACTGGTAGAGAACGGAACGTGGGGCGCCCATTTTATGTTTGACCCTGACGATTACCGCGACCCGCTTCCCAAGACCTGACCAGAACACCTTCGTCTCACAAAGGGTGGGCTCTGACCACCAAGCCGACCCTGGATCATTGAAATTCGGCGCGAATCATCTCGCCATCGTCATCGATACCGGGCACCGACGCCAGCGGGCGTTCTCCGTCTGACCAGCGAACAATCGGAGCGGGAATGCGCATGGTCCCGGAAGGGCTCCCAACCTCCACACGCCGGAGCTGGGGATGGGAGGAAAACTCCGCTACCGAGTTGACGAAGCGAAAGGCAATGCTGGCTCCCTTCAGCAAGTCGCCCAGTTTATCCTCGTCGATCTTCGCAAGCGCGCCCTCGATGATTGCGTCAAGCATCGTGCGATTGGCACAACGACTGACGCTATCGGCAAATCTTGGGTCATCAACAAGTTCGTCAGCATCCAGCGCATGGCAAAGCGCGCGCCACTCACGCCCGTTTTGAACCGACAAGACTACGCTGCGCCCGCCAGGCAACTTGAACTGCCCGTTCGGAGCTATCGACGGATGCGCCAGGCCAACTCGTTCAGGGGCCCGACCCCCATAGTCGTGGTGCAAAAGCGGCACCGCCATCCAGTCAGCCAGGCCATCAAACAAGGAAACGGCAATGCCAACTCCGGTGCCGCTGCGCTCGCGCGCATACAATGCCTCAAGAATAGCCGCGTGCGCATTCATCCCGCAGCCTAAATCCGCGACGGAAACCCCGACCCGTCCGGCACCATCCGGCGTACCCGTAACTGAAGCAAGGCCGCTCTCGCATTGTACCAGTAAGTCATAGGCCTTCATGTCGCAATAAGGGCCTTCTTCGCCGTAACCGGAAATATCGCAGGTGATGAGACGAGGATGCTGCGCGCGCAGGTCGGCCGATCCTAGCCCTGCGCGCGATGCGGCTCCGGGCGCGAGATTCTGGATGAAGACATCGGCGCGAGCGATGATCCTGTTCAGAAGCGCGGCGTCATCTGCGCTCTTGAGATCCAATGCGATCGATTGCTTGCCACGGTTCAACCAGACGAAATAGGCGCTCTCGCCGTGTACATCATGATCATAATCGCGTGAGAAATCACCCTCTCTGCGCTCGACCTTGATAATACGCGCGCCCGCATCGGCAAGGCGGGCGGTACCTAAGGGGGCTGCAACGGCCTGCTCCAGCGCGACAACCGTGATCCCTTCGAGCCGACGTCCCATCAGAATGACTTCGGCAAGTCGAGCACATGCGTGCCGACATGGCTCAGGATCAGGTTAGTGCTGATCGGAGCGACCTGGTAGAGTCGAGTCTCGCGGAATTTGCGTTCGATGTCATATTCTTCGGCGAATCCGAACCCGCCGTGCGTCTGGACACACGTGTCTGCCGCAAACCAACTGGCTTCAGAGGCAAGCATCTTCGCCATGTTGGCCTCTGTCCCGCACGGTTTGCCTTCATCGAACATGCGCGCGGCTTTGCTCACCATTTCCGACGCCGCCGACAATTGCACATAGGCCCGCGAGATTGGAAACTGGATGCCCTGGTTTTCTCCTATCGGTCGGCCGAATACGGATCGTTCGCGTGCATATGCAGCTGCGCGATCGATGAAAAAGCGTCCATCCCCGATGCATTCCGAAGCGATCAGCACGCGTTCGGCATTCATGCCGTCGAGAATATACCGGAAACCTTTGCCTTCTTCGCCGATCAAATTGGCAACGGGAACCTCCAAATTGTCGAAGAAAAGCTCGGTTGTTGCGTGATTGATCATGGTGCGGATGGGGCGGATTGTCAGGCCGTTGCCAACTGCCTGTCGCAAATCGACCAGCAACACCGACATGCCATCCGACGGCTTGACCACGTCATCGCGCAGCGTTGTTCGAACAAGTAGGACCATGAGATCGCTATGCTCGGCGCGGCTGATCCAGATCTTCTGCCCATTTACGATATAGCAGTCATTTTCGCGCTTCGCGAAGGTGCGGATGCGCGTTGTGTCGGTGCCACTCGTTGGCTCTGTGACGCCAAATGCCTGGAGCCGGATCTCGCCGCTTGTAATTTTCGGCAGGTACTCGGCCTTCTGCTGCGGGGATCCGTGCTTCAGGATAGTTCCCATTGTGTACATCTGCGCATGGCAAGCGCCGCCATTGCATCCCGATCGATGAATCTCCTCGAGAATAGCCGTCGCCGCACCTAATCCCAGGCCTGAACCCCCAAACTCCTCGGGGATCAGGATAGAGAGGAAACCAGCTTCAGTGAGTGCCTCGACAAATTCGGTCGGGTAGGCGCGGGTTCGGTCTAACTCGCGCCAATATTCTCCTGGATACCCTGCGCAAAGCCGCCGAACTGCGTCGCGGATTTCAGGATGGCTCATATCTTTATCGGCGACCATGCAATCTGCCCACTGGATGAAACCAGATCGCACTAGTGGCCGAATTGGATATGAGCCAAAGATAATTCAAGCTTTATGATATGCCGGAGTTAAATATCAGGACGACGCTCGGGGGTCCTGCCAAAAGGATGGCCGGTCCGGTGCCTGGCGCTGCCAGGCACAGATCGTCATCAACCAGTGGCTCAAGCAATACAACCACATCCGTCCGCATCACGCTCTCGCCATGCGTCCGCCAGTGCCAGAAACCCTATTAGAGAAACCCAATATCACTGGCCCAGCCTCAGGGGGCTAGACAATGTGCCGCAGCTCGGACAAAACTTGTCCCGATAATCAATTTCAGCCCCACATGATGTGCATTCAGACATTGCTTCCCCCAAAGCAAAATGGACGACCGGGCAGTGCACGCCCGGCCGCCCGCTCCTTTATCAGGAGTGCCGGACAGGTTCGTCTCGGGCTTCCAGGCGTTGCTGAAGCCAATCCAGCACTTCGTCCTCAACCCATCCCACCCTGCTCGGGCCAAGCTGTACCCGTTTGGGGAATTGGCCGGCCTTCTCCAGGCGCGCAATGTGCTGAGGTGAATACAGGACCAGCTCCTTGACCTGGCGCTTCGACAAAATCCTCATCACGATGTCTCCTTGAAAGAGAGCATCGCGATGCCCCGGTTAACGACAATCCCCGAGGAGGGGAGACGTTATCAGGATTCGGCGGAAATCGGCAAATGGCTGCGCATAGCGACACAAGGCAACAACATGCTCCATGTTACCCATACGCTACCCATTGTGTTCTGGGTAACGGACAAATT
>CAZRVW010000104.1:0-9529 GCA_964603645.1 uncultured Novosphingobium sp.
GGCATGGGCGAGCCGCTCTACAATTTCGACAACGTGCGCGACGCCCTGAAACTGGTGATGGACGGCGAAGGGCTCGCCCTTTCGAAACGGCGCATCACCCTGTCGACCAGCGGCGTCGTGCCCCTGATGGCGCGCGCGGGGGACGAGATAGGCGTCAATCTAGCCGTCTCGCTCCATGCCGTGAGCAAGGACGTGCGCGACGAGATCGTGCCCCTCAACAAGAAATATGGGATCGAGGAACTGCTGGAGGCCTGCGCCGCCTACCCCGGCGCATCGAACGCGCGGCGCATCACCTTCGAATATGTCATGCTCAAGGGCATGAACGACACCGACGAGGACGCGCACGAGCTGGTGCGCCTGATCAAGCAGCACAGGCTCCCCGCCAAGGTAAACCTGATTCCGTTCAATCCCTGGCCCGGCGCGCCATACGAGTGCTCCGACCCTGAGCGCATTCGCCAATTTTCGAACATCGTTTTCGAGGCCGGGATCAGCGCCCCGGTCCGCACTCCGCGCGGCCGCGACATCGATGCCGCCTGCGGCCAGCTCAAGACCTCTGCAGAGAAAAAGAGCCGCGCGGAACTGGAACGGCTGTGGGCGGAGAAGCAGGAAGCTCTCGGCGATTGAGGCGCGGGCCATGTCGGTCTAGCATCGCCTCAAACTTGTGGGAGAGGACGCATGACCGAGCTTGCCATTCCTGACAGCGTCAGGCCCTACGCCGGGCGCATTGTCGATGCCGACGCGCACGAGATGATGCCTGCGCAAATGTGGAGCGAGGAGTTCGGCGCGGTCGCAGACCGTCTGGCGGAAACGTTCTTCACCCACCCGCCCGACAACCCTGGAGACATCAACTATCCCGGTTTCCCCGGTGACGTCATGGAAATGAACGCGGACACCGTATGGACCGTAAGGGACGCAAAGGCGCCGGGTGCCGTAGATTTCGAGCGTCGCCTGCAAGTCATGGATCTCACTGGTGTCGATCGCCAACTGGTTTTCCCCGGAGGCCTCGCGATCCTTGGTTCGTTCCTTTACAATTTCCCGGTCGAGTATGGTTTCATGCGCGACTTCGATGGTGACAGGAAGGTGTACGGTCGCCAGCTAATCGATGCGAATAATGAATGGGCGGTGCGCAAGGCCGCGATGTCGAGCCGGTTGCGGCCAATCGCCGCGCTGATGGGGGATTCGCCCGAGGAGATCACCGCCAATGCCCAATCATTGATCGATCATGGCATTCGCTGTTTCTGGCTGATGAGCTCGGTGCCGCCCGGCGGCGTCTCGCCCGCCCATTCCAGCCTCGATCCGCTGTGGTCACTGCTCGCCGAGGCCAATGTTACGGCTACGTTACACATCGGCAGCGAAGGCGGCTTCCTAAAGACCGAAGTCTGGGGCGATGCCGAACAGTTCGATGGGTACAAATCGGGCGTGGAATTCGATCTCAGTCCGTGGCGGCTGTCGATCCAGCCTCTGCCATCGCAGAACTTCCTGGCGACGATGATCACCGGCGGCGTATTCGAACGTCATCCAGGCTTGCGTTTTGGCGTGATCGAGCTCGGCTCCTTCTGGATTGGCCCGCTCGCCCAAATGCTCGATATCTGGCACGACAACAGCCAGACTTTCGGCCCCAACGTCGGGGAGCGACTGCCCTTGCGTCCGTCCGAATATATCGCCCGCAACGTGCGCGTCACCGCCTTCCCCTTTGAACCGATCGACGACTACATCGACAAGTTCGGACTGGACGACGTCTATTGCTATGCCAGCGACTACCCGCATCTCGAAGGCGGCAAGCATTCGATGCACCGCTTCGCAAAACGGCTCGAGCGGTATGGGCCGGAGGTGATGGAGAAATTCTTCGTGACCAATGGTTCGTGGATCGCGCCCGCATAGCCTGACCCCGCTTGCGCTGCCTCGCTCTTAAGCCTGTAGGGGCGTGTAAACATGGTCGAGCAGCGCGCGCCATTCCCTGTCGTTCAGCGCGTCGGACGGGCGGGGTGGCCGCTTGCCGCGCTTGGCGAGATCGTCCTGGAAGATATCGATGACCTGATCCATCGTGAGGTCGTAGGACCTGTCTTCAAACGAGCGGTAATGCGCCTCGTCCTTGAAGACATAGCCCTTCCACACGAAGGAAATGCGGACTTCGGACGGGGCGAACCTTGCGAGCGTGGATCCGGCATCGCGGATTTCCCAACAATCTCCAGCCCAATGCATTTGCGATGCACCCGGCACGGTCTCGTATCGTTGCGTCGCGCGCGCCGCCGGACCGATCGCTCGGACACGGTGCCACATCGCCTCATTGTCGCTGATCACACCGACATTCCAGAGCGGCGGCCGCTCCACAACGCTGGCGCCGTCCGGGCCTTCCGGCCAGTACTCGAACTCACCGCCCTCGCCCTGCCAGAACCAGGCGATGCCTGAAGCAAGCGGGACAAGCCAATCGACAAACAGGCCTGAATTGCTCATCGTCATCAGGAACGAGGTGGGAATTTCGGGAACCGAGAAACCGCGATAGACCGGCAGATCGAGGTGCGGCGCATTGATTGGCGCCGGGGGATTGAGGTTCACGACGCAGCGGATCGGTTCGACGATTTCGGAGTCGAAGGCCTTTTTTGCCGCCGTTACCCAATTCGGATTTTGAACGAGCAGGTCTGAATCCGGCTCGACAAGATACCACGGCATGCTCGCCGTCTCCGGATCGGGAGTTCCGCCGTTCGTGTAGGTGCCGACTGATGGATAGGGGCCAAGGTTTCTGACCAGCTCAAGGACTGCCTCGGGATCAGCAAAGGCCGGATCGACCCGCACGGGCTTCGACGCGATGCTCTGCGGACGGAGCGCCTGCCGACGCATGGTTTTCGCCGTCATTGCAACTCTTCCCCCCGCGCCATTTCCGACATTTCACTCGCTCATACCCAGTTTTCAGTGCGGACGCAGCCCGCCTCGTCCAAGGCTGGTGTTGGGATAGGCTGATCGGGCTTGCCTTGACTGGTAATCACGGTCCACAACGCGGCCCATGCTGAAAGACGCGAAGATTCTCGTAACGGGTGCCGGCGGAACCGTCGCCACCCCCTTCATCCGCCATCTTGCTCCACAAAACGAAGTCTGGGGCGCGGCGCGCTTCAGCCGCGAAGGAAGCAAGGAGCAGGTCGAGGCGCTCGGCGCGAAGCCCGTGGCGATCGATCTGGCAAGCGGCGACTTGTCCGACTTGCCCGACGATTTCACCCATGTTCTGCATCTCGCTCACTTTCGCGGCCAGCCCAACGATGTGCACGAGGCGATCCGCAACAACGGCGAAGGCACCGGGCACCTGTTGTACCATTGCCGCAAGGCCAAGGCGGCCCTGGTGATGTCATCGGGCGCGGTCTATTCGGCAGTCGAAGACCCGTACGACTTTCCCACCGAAGACAGCGCCATTGGCAGCGCCTTCACACCCTGGGCGCCGACCAGCGGCCCCAGCAAGGTCGCGCAGGAAGCGATCGCCCGGTTTTGCGCCAGCGCTTTCGGCCTGCCGGTGGTCATCGCCCGCCTGAACACCGTCTACGACGACGTTCAGGGCGTCTTGCCGCCGATCAACATGGACATGATCATGCGCGATATGGACGTGTCGGTTCGCTGGGACCCGATGCCTCATCACCCGCTCCATTTCGACGACATGTGCGACCAGCTCGAAGCCATGCTGGATGCGGCGAGCACGCCTGCCAGTATCGTCAACTGGGGCGGCGACGAGGTAGTTACCGTCCAGGAATGGTGCGCAATGGTCGGCGAGTGGTCGGGCAAGAACGTCAAGCTCGTGACCCAGCCAACGGTGGGATCGACTCACACCGCCGGATCGGACCAGACGAAGCGCAAAAGCATCACCGGTCCTTCGAAAGTGGTCTTCCGGGACGCCTTCCGCGCGATCTACGACGAACGGTACGGCGCAAAAACCTGACTTCTTGCCGCTCCAGACGATCGGTTCATCTCTAAACTCAGTTTTCTGAATCTCGCATTCATCCCCGGTTGTGGAGCCGAGCGCACCTTTCGGGCGTTGTCTCAAGCACATCCCTGAAAGGAGGCATCAATATGAAAGCCCTGATTCTCTCCGCTGCTGCCCTCGGCCTTGCGCTTCCGCTAGCTCCCGCCCTTGCCGATCCGCCGCCCTGGGCGCCTGCCAACAGCTATCACTCGCGCCACAATGATGGCATTTACGACGCGCGCGGGCGCTACCGCGAGCCGCGAAGGGTCACGCGACAAGATCGCATCTGGCGCGGACGTGACGGGCGCTACTATTGCCGCCGCGCCAACGGCACCACGGGCCTTATCATCGGCGCCGCCGGCGGCGCGCTGATCGGTCGCGAGATCGACGGCGGCTACAACCGCACCGCCGGAACGCTTATCGGCGCGGCAATCGGTGGGCTGCTCGGTCGCGAGATCGACCGCGGCCGTGCGAGGTGCCGCTAAAGATTGCCTGCACAATCCGGCTGTGACAGGGTTGCCGGATGAAACCGGCAGTCCTCGTCACCGGCGGCGCAAAACGGATCGGAGCCGCGATCAGCGCGGCGTTTGGGCGCGCAGGCTGGCACGTCGTTATTCATTACGGCCAGTCGGCAAGCGAGGCCGAGCAACTCGCTGCCACCCTCCCCTCTGCCGAAACTGTCCAATGCGATCTGTCGGACGGTGACGCCAGCGTGGACATGGTTGAGATGCTGGCCGCTCGGATCGACGACTGGCGGGCGCTGATCAACTGCGCCGGCGTATTTCACGAGGATACGGCCGAGGCTCTCGATCCGGGTACCTTCGATGAAGCAATGCGAGTCAATGCCGCGACGCCGACCCGGATGGCGCAGGCGTTTCTTGCCCATGCCCGAGCGGACGGTGGCAGACGCGTCATCCACGTCACCGACCAGAAGCTATTCAACCCCAATCCCGATTTCTTTTCCTACACCATGAGCAAGCACGCGCTCGACGCGACGATCGCGATGCTGGCCATGGCGCAGAGCGATCCGCGCGACCGGATCTACGGTCTCGCTCCCGGAGCAATCCTTGCCAGCCACGACCAGACCGAAGGCGAGGCGGAGGTCTCGCATCGCCTCAACCTGCTGCGCCGCCGCACAGATGCTGGCGAAGTCGCCGAGGCCGCCCTGTTCCTCGCTCAAGGCTGGCTGGCGAGCGGCGAGTCGCTCGTCATCGACTCAGGCCAGCACCTCGTTCCGCAGGAGCGGGACGTACTCTACATCGCGCGTCAATGACGGAAGCCTTTTTTGCGTCAATCGCGGTGGTCGCCCTGGCGGAAATCGGCGACAAGACGATGCTGCTCGCCATCGTGCTTGCCGCAAGGCTGCGAGCACCGTGGCAGATCCTCGGCGGCATTTTTGCCGCGACCATCTTCAACCACGGGCTGTCGGCCTTGCTCGGCCGCGAGGTTGCCGGGCTGGTTGACGCGCCCTGGTTTCGCATTGTGGTCGCGCTTGGTTTCATTGCCATGGCCCTGTGGACTCTGATTCCCGACAAGCTCGACGACGACGACAGCTTCACCCATCGTGGCGGGCCCTTCCTGACGACACTGATCGCCTTCTTTCTGGTGGAGATCGGCGACAAGACCCAGGTCGCGACCATCGCGCTTGGCGCGCAGTATCATTCCTTGTTCGTCGTGGCGCTGGGCACGACCATCGGCATGATGATTGCTAACACGCCTGCCGTGTTCCTGGGCGAAGCGATCGTCGAGCGCGTATCGCTCAAGACCACGCGGATTGCAGCAGCCGCGATATTCTTGCTCCTGGGGCTGGCGCAGCTCGCGCGGGTGTTCGCAATCATCTGAGCCGCAAGCGGCTTGAACGTGTCGTTCACGGCGCTAGATTCGCTCTTGTTTCAAGGGCGGTAGAAGGGTGAAGCGCGCGTGTCCCAACGGCTGCTTGAAAAGGTACTGAAGCGGACAATCCTCAAGGGGCTGCTTGAAGTGACCTTCGCGGACGGACGCAAGGCGACATTCGGTGCGTCGGAGCCGGGCTATCCAGACGTTGCGATCCGCCTGACCGACCCGCGTGTTCCGCGCGATATCGTCTCCGATCCGCGCCTAGGCGCGGGCGAGGCCTACATGGACGGACGGATCGTGATCGAACGGGGCGACGTGATGTCCTTCGTGCAGCTGGTGCAATCGAATAACGGCTGGGAGCGCAAGTCTGGCAAGCTGCGTCCAAGCCGGACAAGACGGCTGCGCAATAACCTGTCGTATCGGCTCGCCTCGTTCAACGCGGCAGCCAGTTCACGGCGCAACGTCGCCCACCATTACGACATCGGCAATGCGCTTTACGAGCTGATGCTCGATGCCGAACACATGCAGTATTCCTGTGCCGACTGGCCGCGGGACGACATGACTTTGGCTGAAGCACAACACGCCAAGCTCGCGCATATCGCCGCCAAGCTTGCGCTGGCTCCCGGGCAGCGGGTCCTTGATATCGGATGTGGCTGGGGCGGCATGGCGATTTTCCTCGCGAGTCACGCCGATGTCAGGGTCCACGGTATTACGCTCAGCAGCGAGCAGCTCGCTCTCACGCAGGAACGCGCCGAAAGCGCAGGCGTGGCCGACAAGGTAACCTTCGAGCTCGTCGACTATCGCGCCCTGCCCGAACGCGGCGAGCGCTATGACCGGATCGTTTCGGTCGGCATGTTCGAGCATGTCGGCAGGCCCCAGTTCGAGACGTTCTTCCACGCCTGCGGCCGAATGCTGGCCGAGGATGTGGCGATGCTGCTCCACACTATCGGACGCATGGGCGGCCCCGGCAAGACAGACGCATTCACCCAGAAATACATCTTCCCCGGCGGCTATATCCCGGCGCTCTCCGAAACCCTCGCAGCGAGCGAGAAGGCCCGGCTTATCGCCACGGATGTCGAGACACTGCGCCTGCATTACGCAAAGACCCTACGCGCCTGGTATGCCCACTGCCTCGAGCATCGCGAGGCAATCGTCTCCCAGTTCGACGAGCGCTTCTTCCGGATGTGGACCTTCTATCTGTCCGGCGCGACAGCGGCGTTCGAGAGCGGCGGCATGTGCAATTACCAGATTCAGTACGCCCGCAATCGCCATGCGCTACCTTTGACGCGGGACTATATTGCCAGCGCCGAAATTGGTCTGTCGGGCTAGGTTCAGCACCTGTCTGGTACATGGAAGCGACCGGAATGAGACACAACAGGCTCGTCTTTGCCGCCGCTTCACTGGCTTTCGCATCGCTACTGGCGAGTTGCGGCGTCAATGCGAGCCCTCCTGAGCCAAAGGATGGCTTTCGCACCAGCCTGCGAACCGGCACGCCCAGCGCGTTTGTCGCCGCCGAAAGCCCTCCTGACGCCTTCGCCGTCCGTCCCAGCGTGCCCGGCACCAGCACTCGCTCGGTCATCGCCCACTATTTTCCGCCATTCTCCCTGACCATCGGCGGGCATGGCCCCAAGAACGACCATTACGCGCGGCACTATCTCAGGCGGGACGGAGAGAATGGCAAGTTCGCGGCCTACGGTGGCATGCTGCGGGAGCGCCCCCTGCGTGGGCCCAAGGCGCGGCAACAGAAACGATCCAACCTGCGTGTTGAAGTGGCGCGCGCGGCGCGCATCGGCATCGACGTTTTCGGTGTCGATCTGCTCAAGCTCAACGGCAAACTCGCCGAAGTTCCTCACGCTCTACTCGATGCCGCACAGGAGACCGACCCGCGTTTCAGAATTGCCATCGAACCGGACATGAGCAGCATGCGCAAGGTCACGGTCGATCAGCTCGTGGCATACCTGCTGAATTTCGCCAAGCACCCCGCTGCCTTCCGCGCAGCCGATGGACGGCTCGTGGTCATGCCGTTTCGAACCGAAATGCGGCCCCCTGAATTCTGGAAGGAGCTGCTGGATCGCATGGCGCAGGCTGGTGAGCCGATTGCGTTCATTCCGAACTTCGTCGACCCTGCGCGTGCCCGCAAGTATGCCGATTTCTCAGACGCAGCTGCTCGCAGCGTAACGGCAGACGCGAACGCCGGACTGTCTCAGAGGAGGTTTGGCCGGACTGCAGCCCGCCAAGGCTATCCTGCATGGATCGCCAGGGTCATGCCGCAGGATTCCCGGGCCAAATATGGACTTGCGACCGAGGCGGAAGGCAGCTTGTCGCTCACCGGAGCATTCCAGGCGGGCATCGAGGGCGGTGCGAGCGGTGTGCACGTGATGACCTGGAAAGATTACAGCGAGGCGACCGAATTGCAGACGAGCACCGCAACCCGCTTCGCCTATTACGACATCGCGGCCTATTACATCACCTGGTACAAGACGGGCGATCCGCCAAGGATCGAGCGCGACGGGTTTGTCGGCTTTCATCGCAGACAGCTGTTCCGTCCCGCCAACAGGGCGCTGGGCAAGCCTTGGAAAATGCGTGGTCGCCCGCGCGTCGACATCGTCGAGATGACGGCTTTCCTGACATCTCCCGCAGAACTGACAATCACTACAGGTAGCCAGACATTCAGGGAAAGCGCCGATGCCGGACTGCACCGCTTCACTGCGCCAGCCGCAGTCGGGTCTGTCTCGATGAGCATCGAGCGCAACGGGAAAGAAATCGCCAAGTGCAAGAGCCCGTGGACGATCGAGGCCAAGCCCGACCGCCAGGACCCGCTCTATGCCGGATTTTCCAGCTTGCGTGGGTACAACTAGCGCCCGCCTCCTGCTTCAGTCGGGATAGGTTCGGTTCATGATGTCCCAACTCAATCGGATCAGCTGTTCCAGGACATCGAGATCGACGTTTTCCAATCGCGTGATGTAGAGGCAGGACTTGCCGGTCCGGTGTTTGCCGAGCCGGTCGAATAGTGCGTCGGCCTCGGCCTGACGGTCGCAGTAGTTGCCCATCAGACAGATCGTCATGGCGGCTTTGCGGGGCGAGAATCCGGCTCGAAAATAGTCGCCTTCGCGCCCGCTGGCGTACTTGTAGTGATAGCTGTCGTAGCCGATGATCGACGGACCCCACATTTGCGGTCTGTAACCCGTCACTCTGCGGTGCAGCCGGTCCATCAATTCCGCCTCATCGCGACGCCGCGGATCGGAGCCGCTGGCGAGGTATGCTGCCACGTCCTCACCGGTTGGGCGGGTTTTCAATTCTGCCTTCGCCATGCTCCGCTCCACTTGTCCTGTCGCCGCGCTTGGCCTAGGGGCGGCGGCTGAATCTAAGCGCAGTGCCGGTGCAAGGAAAGCCATGTCCCAATCGTCATCCGAGATCAAAAAGGTCGTTCTCGCCTATTCGGGCGGGCTCGACACCAGCGTCATCCTCAAGTGGCTGCAGGCGACCTACAATTGCGAGGTCGTCACGTTCACCGCCGATCTCGGTCAGGGCGAGGAGATCGAGCCGGCGCGTGCCAAGGCACAGCTGATGGGCCTGACCGACGAAAGCATCTTCATTGAGGACCTACGCGAGGAGTTTGTGCGCGATTACGTGTTCCCCATGATGCGCGCAAATGCCCGCTATGAAGGCGACTACCTGCTCGGTACGTCGATCGCCCGGCCACTGATCTCCAAGCGTCTCATCGAAATCGCCCATGAAACCGGTGCCGAT
>CAZRVW010000105.1:0-9486 GCA_964603645.1 uncultured Novosphingobium sp.
CGGGCGGGGATTGATTTATGGGATCCTGCTCACCCTCTTGTCGAAGCCGTGGTGCTGAGTGATCGCGCCAATCCCGACTTGCCGCCCGACACGCAGATCTTGACGATGCTGTTCAAGGCAAACAGCGGTTATCAGGAAAATCTCGCAAATTGCCTGCCACCGATTTTCCACCTCGTTGCAGAGGATATCGAATTCACGGCATTGATCACCGTGATCCGCCAATTCGTTGCCAGTGAAATCGAAGCGCGGCCGAGCGGATATGCGGCGGCAGGACATCGCATGGCGGAATTGCTTCTGATAGAGTTGCTACGGACGGTCGTGGTCAAGCGTCCCGCAGGCACTTCGGGCTGGCTGAATGGTCTTGGTTCGCCATCCATTGCTGCGGCGATGACGGCGCTGCATCACGATCCGCAGCACAGATGGACGCTCGAAACGCTGGCGCGCGAAGCCAAGCTGTCGCGATCACAGTTTTCCGCTCAGTTCTCGCGCCTGGTCGGCCATTCGGCAATGACCTATGTAGAGGGTGTGCGCATTCAATGGGCGACTGAAGCAATCATGCGCGGTATGGCCTTGAAAGAGGTATCCGAAGCCCTGGGATACGGCACGTCCTATGGATTTTACAAAGCATTCGTACGACAACTGGGTATCTCCCCCGGGAAATGGCGAAAAAATTACCTGCATTCAGGTAAAGACTTATGATCCGCTAGGGAAACATGGGATTTCTTCACTGAGCGTGGATCTCGAATTCAAAGCCCCACCTCAAGTGCCGGGTCAGCCACTCGCCAGTGCTTCGGAAAGCGAAGCGGGCTTATTTCGGCCACGTCGATAGGCGTAATGAGCGCCCACTCGCCAGTCTCGCAAAGAGCTGAAAACCACGCGTGCATACAAGGCGATTCTGACCGGTGAAGTGCGCCCGGAATCAAGAGAATTCGCCCGAAATCCGTGGCATGCCCCCGCGCGTTCAAACCACCCACGGCGGATGGGCCACCCATCCAGGAAATGTAGATTCAGAAATGATAGGACGGGTCTGTCCGGTCGGCAGCAGGTTTAACCGCTTTCAACGGAGGATCGATGAAGTCTTTAGGTGGCACAGGGCCACTGGCATCCGTGCCGGCACCATAAATGCCAATCGTTGCGGCAAGTGGCGCGTCTTCGTGGAAGACACCCCATTCATACACCAGTTGACGCTCTGCAATCCGCCATTCGCCCTTCCGGCGTTCGAAACGATCAAGAAATCTTATCCCGGAATTGCGCACTATCTTGTGGCCCGCTGCGCTGCGCTGATTGAATATCATGTTCACCAGGACAAGGCTTTCGACCCGCGCAGTGTCGCCGTCGATTTCGATCAGAACTTGCGGGGCAAAATATTGAATCATTTCGCCCATCGCCTTTGTGTCCAAATCGTCGGCAATAGCGCTGAATGGTATGTCAAAATACGGCTGGTGATGATCCATGGCATCATCGAAAAAGCAGGTTCGCATCAAGTCCGCGTCCCCCCTGCTCTTTGCACGTTGATCACGATATATGACGTCACGAATGGCATCCTTGTCCATCAGCAACCGGACCTTCTCTTCCAAGGACAGGTTGCTTGTATCGCGAGGCATGAACATATCTCTCTCCTCAATTTAACGGATCACGATCGAGCGATCGGTGCTCCCGGTTCAGATGCTGCCGGCCGACACGGCGAGATGGCGCAGCCCCCTATATGATCGCGGCGACCGACGAACCATGCCGCAGTTCCGGCTCTGCATTTGCCGTGCTCAGGAGCCGGTTTTCACGGCTTTCAGCTCAGGTGTGACGGTGCGACGCTCGGCATCGATGAGCCGGGCCAGTATCTGCCGCGCGCGCCCGGCTGCGCGATCAGTGGTAAGAAAGACGGGATTGAGGGCATCGAAGTCGCTGCCGGCCATCCGGCCCCGGACCATAGCAAGCATGGGTTCGTCCTCATTCTGGAACGCATTGTCGGTAACCTGCCACACCGCTTCTGTCATAGCTTCGTCGTCAACCAGACGATTGCGCCCGTTCATCCAGAAATAATGGGTACTGTCCTTGGTTTCTGGAGTTAAAAGGTGGAGTGCCGGGAATAGAATGGCATCCTCAAGCGAATGATCACATTCCTTCACGGCGACTTCGAGATACAGATTGCTCGGCGCTTCCCAGCGCATGTCCGCCCACCGGTCGCAGATTTCCGATGGGCTGTCCCAGAACGGCCTCACGGAATCCGAGACCGGCTCTGCGTCGAAGCGGTATTTGGCCCACACAATTGAACCTTCCCACTTCGAATCGAATTTCGTGGTGCCAGGATTACCGAAAGCGGGATGCAGGAACTGGCCGTGGGTCAGATCAAGCAGGTTATCGACGACGAGCTGGTAGTTCGCGGCCACATTGAGGGTGCCTCTGGCGTAAGCAAAGCCATCATCCGTGATATACGTGCCGAAATCCGGCAAACGGTCCTCATTGGCCTGATCTGCGTCGCCCATCCAGATCCATGCCAGGCCATAACGCTCCATCATGGGATAGCGTCGAACCGATGCCGCCTTCGGCACGGGGCCATGATAATTGAAGATACAGCGCCCATCGCTGCCAAACCTCAGCCCATGATAGGGACATTCGATGGCATCGTCGACGAGCTTGCCTTTTGACAAAGGTGCAAAGCGATGAGGGCACCGATCAGCCATTGCGATGGGCGTGCCGCGCGTGTCGCGATAGAGCACAACCGGTTCATCCAGAAATGTGCGTGCAAGCGGTTCCCTGCCGATCTCGTCGGACCACGCGGCAACGTACCAGGCATTTCGCAGATAGGTTGCTTTTGCCTCTCCCATTGATTTATCCCGTCCTTCTTGCAGCAGACGCCGGTTTAATTTAGAGCACCATTAAAAGAATGTTGCAAGTAATCCAGCGCGCAGATGGAATGGCTGATCTTTGTGATCTTGCACGACTGACGCAACGCCGCTTTGCGGACGGGGAGTGAATTCTGGTTGCCACAGGGCGCATTCACCTCCCCGCGCAGTTGGCTGCAGAACGGTCACGCCGCTCATACCGGTCGTCAAACCAGCTAGCGATCAACGCGCCTGCATGCGCGCGCCTGCGTCGAGATCGAGCGTCGTCGCGTTGAGATACGAATTCTCGACAATATGTTGCGCCAGCTTGGCATATTCCTCGGGCTGCCCCATCCGCTCCGGATAGAGGATCATGCGATCGATGATGGACTGGGACACGTTGTCCGGCATGCCTGCAACCATCGAGGTGTTGAATAGGCCCGGAGAGATCGCCACGACGCGGATGCCCAACGGCGCCAGATCGCGTGCCACGGGAAGGGACAAGCCTATAACACCCGCCTTGCTGGCGGCGTAAGCGGCTTGACCGATCTGTCCTTGGGACGCCGCGCCCGAAGCCGTGTTAATAATGACGCCGCGCTCCCCGCCATCGGCGTCCGGCTCGTTATTGCTCATCGCAAGCGCGGCAAACTTGATAACATTGAAGGTGCCGGTCAGGTTGATCGAAATCACCTTGTTCCAGGTTTCGATCGGGAATGTCTTGCCTCTTGATACGGTTTTCGCGGCATCCGCAACGCCGGCACAATTTACCGCGATATGCACACCACCGAATGCTGAAACCGCTGCCGCGATTCCATCGCTCACGCTGGCTTCATCGACTACATCGACAATACGCGTCAGGCAGGCATCGCCGAGGTCTGCCTTGAGTGCCTGCAGCTTGTCCTCGTCGCGATCAAATCCAACGATTTGCACGCCAGCTGCAGCCAACGTCTTGCACGTCGCAAGTCCCAGCCCGGAGGCCGCGCCGGTGACGACGGCAACTTTGCCATGAAGCTCCATTGTTTTTCCTTCCGTCTGCTATTTGCCCAGGATGGTCACGCAGGCCACCGCCTCTTCAATGCCTTGCAATCCGCCGCCGTTCTCCGCGATAGCCAGCCGCGCGCCATCGACCTGGCGGGGTCCGGCCTCATTGCGCAACTGCGCGACGAGTTCGTAGACTTGTGCAAGGCCCGTGGCGCTCACCGGATGCCCCTTGGATTCCAGTCCACCCGACGGATTAACCGGCACGCGGCCACCGATGGTGGTCTCGCCGCGCTCACTCACCGGGCCGCCCTCACCCAGCGCGCACAGTCCCAAGTTTTCGATCTGGATGATCTCGCCCATCGCGGTGGCGTCGTGCACTTCGGCAGCGGAGATATCGGCAGGGCCGACTCCCGCCTTCTCGTACGCGCGCTTGGCGGCACGCGCGGTGCAATGTTTCTCGAAGGCGGTCGAATCGCGATCGCTGCCCGTCTGGACCACCGATGCCAGCACGCGGATTGCGCGCGATCGGTCAATGCCGTGGCGCTTCAATCCCGAAGCGGTCGCCAGCACAGCCGCAGAACTGCCGTCGGATATCGGCGAACACATCGGCAGCGTCAGCGGATAGGTGATCGGCGGTGCGTTCAGCACCTCATCGATGGAATAGGGCACGCGGTACTGCGACAGCGGGTTTTCGACGGAGTGCTGGTGATTCTTGGCAGCAACCGCGGCAATCTGGCGCTGCGTAGTCCCGAACGTCTTCATGTGGAGGCGAGAAAAGGCCGCATAGACGTCCATGAAAACACTGTAGGGCTTGTCGGACGTCGTACCCGGCGGCGGTTCGACGCCCTCACCAAGTTCCATGAGCCGCTGGCTGATCTGGTCTTTGTCGCTGACGTCCCACGCACTGTCGAAGACACTGAGCAGCAGCTCGCGGTCCCTGGAATACATCTTCTCAGTGCCAACCGCGAGCGCGATGTCCCCCTCGCCTGCTTTCAGGAAGTTGACGGCGAGGTTCAGCGCGGAGCTACCGCCAGCACAAGCATTTTCCACGTTGATTACCGGGATCTGATCGATACCCATGGATCGCAGCGCGATCTGGCCGCGAATCATGTGCTGCTTTTCCATGTGGCCTTGTGTCGCATTGGCGAAGAAAGCCGCTTCCAACGCCAGCGCCTCGATACCGGCATCGGCGAGCGCTGCGTTCACCGCCTCCTTTGTCAGGGTCTTGACGTCCTTATCAAGCATGCGGCCGAACGGCGTCATACCGACCCCAACGACGTAGATCTCCTGCATTCCTGCGGCTCCCTTTTAACAGGTCCCATGTTGTGCGCGTCGCCACAGCACGGCCAGGACCATCATCAGGGTCCAGTGTAGCATAGTGAACGAAGCTTGCTTCAGCGACCGACAAACCTTGGCTTGCGCTTCTCCTCGAACGCGGCCAGTCCCTCTTGCATGTCATGGCTGTGGGTATGAACTTCGGAAACGATCAGTTCGGACCTGAGGGCAACGTCCTTTGGCTGTTCGAGACCATCGTCCACCAGCGCCTTCATACGGCGCAGCACCAGCGAGCTCTTGTCCGCCAGCTTGGCAACAAGGCGCTCGACTGTCTCCGTAAGGTCCGAATCATCGACCACTTCATTGACCAGTCCGCAGGCGAAGAGGTCTTCAGCCGGCAGAAAATCGCCCGTGTACATCAGATATTTCGCGCGGGTCGGACCGATCTTTCGCGGCAGGCGCACTGATCCGCCACCCCCTGGCAGCAGCCCGAAATTGGCATGCGCATCGCCCAGCTTCGCCGATCGCGCTGCGACAACCAGATCGCAGCAAAGCACCAGTTCCAGCCCCCCCGCCAGGGCAAGCCCGTTGACGGCAGCAATCACTGGCCGCGGACAAGCCTCAAGGCGTGCCATCAAGTCGAGAAGGCTGTCGAGGAACTGCGCCGTAGCGGACGGATCGCCTGACGACGTGCTGTTCACGTATTTAAGGTCGGCCCCTGCGCAGAATGCTCGCCCAGCGCCCATGAGAACCACTGCCTTGATGTCCGGATCGTCTGCCAACGTCAGAGCAGCATTGATGCCTGTAACGATGTCGGGCGTGATCGCGTTTAGCGCCTCCGGACGATTGAGCGTAACCCAGACTGCCCCGGTACGCGTTTCCACCAAAACGCTTGGGTCCGACATGGCTTTCTCCCGTTTGATCGGGACTACCGACGTTCCCGAATGCGCGCTCCACTAATACCCTTGCTTTGGCCAACGCAACCGATTAATTGCCATGCCTGAAAAATAAATCCTCAGCTTTTCAATTGTTTTCAGGAGCACTGATGCTTGGTGACCCCAGTATCGCGGCGAGGTTGCGTGCGACGCTTGCCTTGCCTGTACTAGCGGGGCCAATGTTTCTTGTCTCTGGCCCTGAACTCGTCATCGCGTGCTGCCAGGCCGGCATTGCCGGATCGTTTCCCACCCTCAATGCGAGGACACCGGAGATCCTTGATCAATGGATCTCCAGGATTGCCGCGGAGCTCGATGCGGATGCGGCGCCTTACTCGGTGAACCTGATTGTCCACCCAACCAACCCGAGGTTTGCGGAAGACTTTGATGTAGTGGTGAAACACAAGTCGCCGCTGGTCATTGCCAGCGTTGGAAACCCGGAACGCGTTGTCGCCGATGTCAAAGGCTATGGTGGCCTGGTACTCTCCGACGTTGCCTCGATCAAACATGCCAGACGCGCGGCAGAATCCGGGGTGGATGGCCTCATCTTGCTCTGTGCCGGCTCAGGCGGCCACACCGGCTGGCTCAACCCATTTGCCTTCGTTACAGAAGTGCGAAAATTCTTCGCAGGACCACTGGTCCTTGCCGGGACGATCTCGAATGGCCGCTTGATCCATGTTGCCGAAGAACTCGGCGCGGACTTTGCCTATATCGGAACACCCTTTATCGCGGCGACCGAGAGCATGGCCAAGGACGAATACCGACAGATGCTGATTGACAGCAACGCCGACGATATTCAGCTGATGAGCGAGCTCACCGGTATGCCCGCCAATATGCTGCGCAAAAGCATTGAACGCAGCGGATTCAAACCAGAGGCGAAGCAGGAAGGTGGCATCAATGCCAAGAAGAGCACCGAGGCGCTCAGGGCATGGCGGGACATCTGGAGCGCCGGTCAGGGAGTTGGCGACATTGAGCGGGTCGAGCCTGCTGCGGACATCGTCGGTCGTATGACGCATGATTACAGTTTGGCACGAACCGCGAGCCGCCGGCGCTTAACTGGCGGCACGGCTTAAGTCAGGAAATATCGGGCCGTAAACTCGTAAACAGCGCCATCGTGATTAGAGGCTTCGGGCTATGATGAGCTTCTGAATGTGGCTCGTACCCTCATAGATCTTGCAGACCCTGACATCGCGGTAATAACGCTCCACCGGAAAATCTGTCAGATAGCCATACCCACCATGGATCTGCAGCGCTTCCGAGCACACCTTCTCCGCCATTTCGCTGGCGAACAGCTTGGCGATTGACGCCTCCTTGGCACAGGGCAAACCGGCCTCAAGAAGGCGTGCAGCGTGAATATAGTATTGCCTGGCAACGTCGACTTGCGCGGCCATTTCGGCCAAGGTGAAGCTAACGCCTTGCAGTTCCATGATCGGTTTGCCCGCGACTTCACGCTCGCGCGCAAACTGCACGGCGGCTTCCAAGGCAGCCCTTGCGATGCCAACCGACTGCGCAGCGATCGAGATCCGGCCATCGGAAAGGCCTGACATGGCTATTCCGTAACCCCCGTCGGCATCGCCCAGGACATTCTCCTTGGGCACGCGCAGCTCGTCGAGCTGGATTTGGGCAACATGCGCGGTTTTCTGTCCCAGCTTGTCCTCAATGCGGCTCACTATGTAGCCTTCGGCTGGTGGCTCGACCAGAAACGTGGTGAAGCCCCGCTTGCCAGCATCAGGATTGGTGCGTGCGATGATGATCGCGACGCCGGCCTCATTGCCGTTCGAGATGAACTGTTTGGTCCCGTTAATCACGAAATCGTCGCCATCGCGCCGCGCAGTGGTGCGAAGCGCCGAAGTATCCGATCCGGCTTGTGGCTCGGTCATCAGGAAGGCCCCGATTTTCTCGCCCGTCGCCATCGCCGGCAGGAGCCTTTTCTTTTGCTCCTCACTGCCATGTCTGGCGATGACATGGGCCGCGCCTAGGGAGTGAACATGAACTATCGTGCCTACTCCGGCATCCGCGGCGGAAATTTCCTCGATAGCGAGACAGTGGGCGAGAAATCCCATTCCCGATCCACCAAATTCCTCGGGAACTGCCATGCCCATGAAACCGTGTTCAGCAAGCGCCCTGAGCTCTGCGGTCGGCCACGTCGAAGTGCGATCGCGCTCGGCAGCGGTTGGGACAAGGACGTCGCGTGCAATCTTTCTGGCAGCATCACAAATCATGCGCTCCTGATCAGAAAGGAACATATTGTTATCCATTGATAAAATGCATTCCTATCACCAGAGTTATGCACCGTCTTGAACGACTTGCGCAACGATACAAATATTTACCCCTCAGTCAAATTATGAGGCCCATCGATACGTCTTTTGTTCAGAACGCACTATTCGTCCTCGACTTTGGAATCCGGCCAGTCGCAAGCACCTCTGGACAAGGCAATAACCTGGCGGACCAAGGCGACGGAGCGACAGCGTTATAGACGCCAGGCCAATCCTCAGCCAACCGGCCGAATGCGTGCTGAGAGGAACAAGGCAACAAGGATCCGGCGCGGCAGTTATTATCCACCCGACATGGTATGGCAGTGACCGACTGTCTGGCGATTACTGAATAATCAGCGCCGACAGTCTGGCATGGCCCATCAGATTCTCTCGCGCATCAGGCTTCGCATGCCGCTTGATCTTCTTGTGTTAACTTTGAGCAAGCAAATGTTGAGACAGATCGCGATGCATTCCATCGAACCGCGTATTGAAGCCATGCGACCGGGCGGTGGATATGTCGCGGTAAATTCGCTGCATCCGCTGCCCGTCGAACATTGGCGACGTTCCGGCCACACGGAATAGCAACTGCATGGCTTCCCAGCAGATTTCCATGACCTCGGCGCATATTACGTTCGACAACATCTCTCGTGGGTCGCTCGGGTCGCGAAGGCCAAGCATGTTGAGCCGGGCGTCTTCCGTCCATTTGTCGCAGGCATCGTAGAATGCCGCCTCTGCTGTCGCGATCTTGGCCGCAGCGGCACCAAACCAGCGCTGAAAGTCGGGATTGTCCAGTCTCGGCATGATCGGCGGCACCGGCGTCGTTTTCGTTTTCATCAGCGTTGCGCATTCGGCCAGCGCCCCCTTGACCATCCCGAGCGTCATGGCCGTGGGCTCGAGCAACCAAAGGCTCAGGGTGCCACCATAATAAAGCGGATTATCGGAATCGAGATGTCCCACGCCCCTGGGCGCTGATCGATGCGTCATAATCAACGTATTCTCGAGCACGTAGTCGGCTGGAATTGTGGCATTATCGAAGCGTACGCTGTTAGATCCGCTCCCCTTCATCCCGAAGGAGCCTCCCCAATCGTCCAGCATGGTCCATTCGCTGCGCGGTGCTACGAACGTTGATACGCCCACCTCGCTCCCGTCAATTTCGAATGCGCTTGTGTGGCCACTGAAGTGCGAGGAATAGGGAATTCCGGAGGCGTATCTGAAAACGCCATT
>CAZRVW010000106.1:0-9352 GCA_964603645.1 uncultured Novosphingobium sp.
CGGCGCTGGACTGGTGGTACACGCCGATCGACGCCCACAAGCGCGGTTCCACGATCAACAATTTCGCACTGCCGTCGGATGAGCAGGACCAAGCTATCGTCGTGCTTTCGCGGTCCGATCCCGGAGTTGCCAACTGGCTCGATTGCGCCGACCTCAAACACGTCCTCTTTACCGCGCGCTGGCAAGGGCTTCCCGAACTGCCCGTCGGTGATGGCCCCAAGGTTTCCTCGCGAATCGTCAAGCTGGCTTCGCTTGAAGGGCACCATCCTGCCAATGTCGCGCGCTGCTCGCCCGCCGAGCGTGAGAAGCGAAATGCAGCCCGCCTCGCCGCCTACACTCGGCGGACCGGCGATATGCGCAGTCGGTTTGCATGAATCGCGGTTTGCGGCGGAACCCGGAGCACAGCCATGAAATCAGGATTTATCGGCCTGGGAAACATCGGCAAGCCCATCGCGCAATGCATGGCGCGTGCCGGAAGGGACCTTTCCGTCTACGATCTCGCCGAAGTACCGCTGGCCGAATTGAAGGCAATGGGCGCGAAGATCGCTGACAGCCCCGGACAGATGGCAAGGTCGGTGCACGTTATCGGAATATGCGTCCGCAATGACGACGACGTTCACCAGGTGATGAGCGGACAAGACGGAATCCTCGCCAATGCGCGAACTGGCCTTCTCGTCGTGTTGCACAGCACGGTGAAACTCTCGTTGGTCAAGGAAATCGCCGCACAGGCCGTGAAGGCAGGCGTTCGCGTCGTCGATGGTCCGGTGTCACGCGGCCAAAGTGTCGATGGCGCCAATTTCGTCTTCATGCTGGGAGGCGAGCCGGACGATGTGGCCGAGGCGCGGGATTTCGTAAAGCCCGCAACCTGTAAGATCGTACACGCCGGACCTCTCGGCACGGGAATGGTCCTCAAGCTGTGCAACAACAACCTGACCTACCTCGGCGTCGTCGCTGTTCACGATGCACTGCGCCTCGCCGGAATTGGCGGTGCCGATCCCGCAGCATTGGCGGAAGTCATATCTGCAAACGGCGTCGGCAGCGGCAATATGATCGCAACATTGAGCAAGGGAGTGACACACCTTTCGGGCAAGTCGAATGGTCACGATCTACCCGAGCTGGAACCCCTCATAGGCCTTGCCGAGAAGGATCTGGACAATGCCCGAGCGCTTGCCGGCGAACGAGGAATCACGCTGCCTTCGGTCGAGATGACGAGACAAGCCATCGCGACTTCGTTTCGCGGCGAATGACCGGCTGGCGAGTTACTCGCTTGGTGGCGCCTTCTCGCTGGCGATCCACTTGTCGTACAGCAGGTGAAAATGGCGGATCTTGGTGGCCTGGTAGGCGCCAAGCTTCAACCCGCGGCCGAGTTCGTGAAGATTGTGCAGGCCCTTCTGCACCTGGGGAATGTTGAACTCGTCCTGATCGAAGATGCGCGCGATCCTGCCGAGCAGATCGCTTGCTTCGAGGTGCGATTCATCCGGTCCAAGCCAACGTTCGGGAGCGGGCGGCGGCCGCTCTCCCTTGAACGGCTTCAGCAGGTAGGTTTCCATCAGGCACTGCTCGGGATCGTTACCCCATGGCCGAAAGCGATAGGTGATCTCGTCAAAGGCCCACCATGGGTGGAAGTTGGGAAACAGCGTGAAGTATCCGCCGCCGAATACCTCGAAATCGGTCAGGTCATCGACCTTGTCGCCAATCGTCTCGCGCAGCGCCTTGCGCCGCGTCTCGACCTCGAACTCCATCAAATCGCGATCTTTTCCCTCATCCGCATAGGTCTCAAGGACACGTCTCGTGCCTTCGCCAAACCCCACACCAGGCAGGGCATCGAATCGCTCCTCCTCGGTCGGTTTGAAGGCCAGCGGCAAAGTCGCTTCCCCTGCTCCTAGCGCCCGCGAATAGTTGCCCAGCTGGTCGTACTGGCCGCTGTCGGACGCCATGCCGCCGAAATAGACACCGAACTGCGAGTGCGTGGAATAGTTGTGAAAAGCCTCCATGAAGGCCTCCTGCGCCACCTTCCAATTCGCCGGAAAGATCTTGCAGATGTGCGCTGCAATGTAGCGCTCTTCGAGCGGAAACTTCTCCCAATGCATGGGCATGTCACCGAGATAGGTCTCAAGGCTCTCGCAATCCGGGTCCATGTTGATGAAGACGAAGCCGCCCCATCGGCCGGTCTTGACTTCGACAAGTCCGAATTGGTCCTCGTCGATCTGCGGGAAATCCCAGCGCGATGGGCAGGATTTGAAGGTCCCGTCGAGGTCCCAGGTGAACGCATGGAACGGACAACGCAGCTCCTTGCGTTGGCACGGCCCATCGACGAGGCGACGGCCCTGATGCAGGCAGACGTTGTGGAAGGCACGAATTTCATCGGGACCGGTGCGCACGACGATAAATGAGAGATCGCAGATGTCATAGGTCGCTATGTCGCCGGCCTCGGGAATTTGCTCCTCGCGGCAGGCCATCTGCCAGACACGCTTCCAGATACGTTCCTTTTCGAGTTCGTAAGCCTCGCGGGTGAAGTAGCGATCGACTGGGATGTCTTCGTCGCCGAGCCATTCAGACTTGTCGATCAGGAGATAGTCCGGGATGGGATGCTTGTCGTAGGCCTTCAGGAAATCGCCGAAACTGGCTCCTGGCGCGCGGGGCGCCTTGCGCGAATTGTCCATCAGCTTGCCCCGATTCTCTTCATGCAGTCCCTGGCAATGAGCTCGCCCGTAACCCAACGGCAGAAGATCGGGTCGGCGTGGCGCAGCGGGCCTTCGATCCAGTTGGCATTGCGGTCAAAATGGCCCCACTCGCCTGTTTCGGTTTCGACCCTGACGAGGTTCGCTTCGACGGCGGCATAGCGGCCAGGGTAATACGGGTGCCGGCTGAATTTCAGATTCGGCACCGCACCCCGTTCTTCGTCAATCATTGCGTCGTGCTTCACACCATCATCCGGACCACTGGAGCATCATCAAGTTACGTAAGCGTACGTTTATGCGAGATCAAGGATTCCGGGATTTGCAGGGCGCGCAAGCGCCCCGTCTTCGCATCCATTCGCTCGAAGACGCTTCAGCCGAACGGAGAAAGAATCGCAGTACGATTGCGCTCGCTGCCATATTCATCGATCCGGCGCTTTCCGGTGAGATAAGAGAAACGTTCCGGATTGCGATCGAACACTTCGGGCTCAAGCATCTCGTGAATCTGCTCGCGCATGTAGCCGTACCAACGGCAAAACGTCATAACGATGCTGGTTCGATATCCTCGCCGCCGACGGGGGACCGAACCATGCCAAACGTTGCCGTGGTGGATCAGGATAGAGCCCGCGCGCGCCTCGATCGGCTTGAAGAGAGTAATGTCACGCGCCTCGTGCGCGGTGGGAGCGCGTCCAAGCTTGTGGCTTCCAGCAACGATCGCCGTCGAACCGAGTTCCTCCGTGTAGTCTGACAGGATCCACGTCGCATTGGCGTGCTCAGCCAGCGCAGGGAATGCGACCGGCTGCGCGCTGTGATTATTATCCGTGTGGAGCAGCATGTAGTCGTCGCCCGGCCCCTTGTTGAGCGCAATCATCGATTGGAGTCGGCAGCTTTCGCCGAGCAGATAGCTCAGGATCGCCAGGGCCGGCTCGTTCATCAGCGCTTGCTCGAAGACCGGCCCGCGGTTGAGTAACCAGGCAGAAAACTTGGCCTGCCCGAAGGGTCCGCTTTCGGTGTTGATGCGGTCCGGACGGATATCGATGTCGTAGAAACCCGTTTCTTCTTCAAGCAGACGGAGCGTCTCGTCGCGCAGGGTTTCAAAAAACTCCCGCGGCCCAACGGTTTCGGGCGGCAATATCGTGTAGCCGTCGATTTCCAGATCGGCGATGTGATGGCGCAGGCCCAGACGTTCGATCTCGGCCATGACTCGCTCGCGTATCTCACGAGCTTTGCGCTCAGTCTCGACGTCGGGACTGTGTGTCCCGGCAAATTTCGGCGCACTACCGGATATGGGCCCGAAGTCGCCCTGCGTTTCGACATTCATCGCTGTCTCCTGTCCGGGCAGGCACCATAAAGGATCACTGCATCGAATGTAATAGCTACTTGACCGTAGCTTATTCGCCGCATTCGCGATGCAGACAACTGAGCGTTACAGCCTTCGCCAGCCTCATTGCTCCTGCCAGCCCGCCAGACCCTCAGGAGACTCATCAATGGTCTTCTTCAGGTTCAACCGGGCCAACAGCATCACGCTGGCTTCCCGATCGGCAATGTCCTGCGCAGCAAGGACACGCGAGAAATCTGGATCCTGCGCAGCAGTCGAAAGCGCCTGTGCATCCTCAAACCAGACCTCGATCACAGCGCCAAAGCCGTAAACCTCGGAAGGATCGACGACGTGATTGATCGTCAGCGCCGACCTCCCAGCAGCCGGGCATTCCAGCAGCGCGGCTGCCAGCAAATCTAGGCCCCTGTCGAAAGACGCTTCGCTCGTCTGCTCGAGCGGCTTGAGGAAGGACAGCATCATGTGGTCGCAAGCCGGCCCTTGCCGCAAGACGCGCTCTTCGGCGGCCATGGTCCACGGATCGACATAGTCGGCGAACACGCGCTCTTCATCCTTCTTGAGTTCGTTCTGCGCCCGTGGATGCGATCGCGCAGCCACAAGATCGTCCCAGCCTTTCATGCCAATCAGTGCGCAGCCATCGTATTCATTGCGAAAAGCAGGCGGGGCCTCGATTTCATAGGCCTTCACGCATTGATGGACGCTGCTGAAATGCGAGCCGAACGTCGTCGCGAACTGGCTGGAAAGCCGGGAGTGCTCGCGCCATGCCTCTGGAAATTCGTCTTCCCGAAGCGCCGGATTGCGGCGCGCCAGATAAATCAGCTTATAGTCCGCCATCGCCCGGCTCCGCTCATGCAATCGCGCTCAGTCAGGCCTGAACTTGGCGACGACTTCCTCGCCATACCCGCGCAAGTGATCCATTGCCTCGTCAAGATCGCGGCCGTCGCCATTGGAGGTCACTTGTGTGACCCCCACGCTCGCGAGTTCCTCGATCCGTTCGACCATCACCGGATAGGGTTCGTCCTTCGGGAACATCCGCAGGCTCATAACCACTTCGATCGGATCCTTGCGACCGATCTTGTCGGCATGTTCGAGCATTTCATCGATGAGCACACGCAAGTCATCGGACGTTTCGATAGCGGGCACATTGTGCGGAGAGCCCGGCGTTCGCTTGAGCGGCATCGGCAGCCAGGCCTGGCCAAACTCGGCCACGCGCCGACGGCTCAGCTTGCTGTTCCCGCCGATCCAGAGCGGCGGATAAGGGCGCTGAATTGGACGTGGCAGCATAATCGCACCATCCGCCTTGAAATGCATGCCATCGAAAGTCACCGGCTCACCGGTGCAGGCAAGGTGATAAACTTCAACCGCCTCCTCGAACAGCGCGTTACGTTCGTCGAATTTTGCTCCGACCGCGTCGAATTCGCCCTTGAGATAGCCGACGCCAATGCCGATCGTGGCTCTGCCGTCCGAAACCACATCAAGCGTCGTCGCAGCCTTCGTAAAAACGAACGGGTTGCGGTAGGCAAGCACGGCCAGATAGGTCAGCAATCGCAATCTGGTCGTGCAGCCCGCGATCATGGCAAGCGCGACGAAGGGATCGAGGCAATGGTGGCCGCTGGGGCCGCTTATCCACGGTTCGACCGGCGCGGGATGCTCGTCAAGGCAGACGCCTTCGAAGCCCAGCCGTTCCGCTTCAATGGCGAGGTCCCTGTGCGCCCTGCCCGACATCAGAGCCGGGTTGATCGGCGTCCATCGCCCCGGAAAGTAATAATAGAATTTCACAGGCCATCCAGCATCGTGACTGTCAGTCCTAGCACTTGTGAATCACTTCTTCGGCATAGCGCACTATGACGTCGCACTTTTCCTGAACGGTCGGCAAGCCCGGATCGAACGGTTGTAGCGCAAGCCCCGTGACGCCCATGTCCTCCAGCATCTTCACCCGTTCGATGTCTGGCCAGCCCATGGTGCAGGTAATGACCTCGAACGGCTTGCCGGCCATTTCGCTGTCAGCCCGCATAGCCTTCAGGTGCGGAATGACAGTCTTGAGTTCTTCCGGCTCGGCGAAGGCTGCGATCCACCCGTCGCCGAGCGTAGCGGCGCGGCGCAGCGCCGGCTTGGCATGCCCGCCGACATAGATCGGGATCACGCGCTCGGGCACCGGGCTCATGATCAGTTTGTCGAAATCGTAATGCTTGCCGTGAAACTCCGCCCAACCCGGCGAGAGACAGATGCGGATGATCTGCATGATTTCGTCCAGCCTTGCCCCGCGGGCGGGCATGTCCTCGTTGAGCCACTTGAATTCCTCGAGCATCCAGGACGTTCCGACGCCGAGGCCGATCCGGCCGGGAAACATCGCCTCGGCCGTACCCAGCGCCTTGGCGAGGAGCAACGGCTGCCGCAGCACCGCCTTGAGCACCGCGGTGTAGAAATGCAGGTTCTGCGTGACCGCAGCCAGTGCAGGGATCGCCGTGTAGGGATCGACGAATGGTACGTCGGGTTCCCAGTGGCGAATACCGTCCTCGCTGTAGGGATAATCTCCTGTCACTTCCTCGGGATGAAACACGCAGTCCGGCAGAGCCATCGCATGCCAACCCGACTGGTCGGCCGCCTTGCCGACCGTCAAAACCTCATCAACCGGGATGTTGGGCGGAAACAGGGTGAATCTCATTTGGCACCTCGATCGACGGCCGGCCTTTGCGATGACGCGAGGTCAGGCGTTCTGGAACTTGCCCTGCGCACGTGCTGCCGCAAGGTCCTCCTCGAGCACCTCGCATACGGACGTGTAGCACTTGTCGCGTTCGAACAGCGTCTCCTCGTCTTCAGCAAGCAGTGCGCTGTTTTGCGGCAGCTGCGCGAGCCGGTTCTGCTCTTCCAGTTCATCCCAGCTCTCGAATATGAACTCGGTGATGACGTCGAAGGGCGCGTCCATATTCGCGTCGTGTGCCTTGTTGCCGTCGTCGTAGGCCTTGGCGAAGGTATTTGCCGTACCGAGATAATTTCTGCGGTATTCCTTCCAAAGATGGCCGAATATCCCCATCCCGATCCGGGAGTGCCGGTTCTCGTAGAGATCGCGGAATTCCTCTGGTGAGAGCCCATTTTTCCGGGTCAGAAAGGCCAACAATTTGACTGCCATTTCGGTTGTCATCTCCCGCTATCCAACGCAGCATTAGAGTGAGTGACTTATTGGCTCCTGCGGTGCCAATTTCTCGCCCCGAGCCAACTTATGTTACGCTACTGTAACATTCATATTGGACAGCGCAAGCTGCAGCCATTCCTCACCGGCAAGGGTGCCGGTTCGAACCTGCAGCCGACCGATTCGGCCGTGGGCAACGGCGGCGGCAATTTCGGCGGCGCAGCCCTGCTTCGAACCGAGGCCTGATCGCGTTCGAACACGCAGTCTGCGTCCGGGATCAAGGATGCGACCTATGACAGCTCGCGCGAGAAGTTTGGCCCGTCAGAACGGCTCGAGCAGCTTTTCGCGGTCGAAATGGAACAGGTTGGCAGCCGTATCGAAGGTGATCGCGCTGGCCTCTTCGTCCGAAAGCATTTGGGCAAATCCCGCGACCACATCCTGCGAATGCGGATAGGTGCCCTCCGCATGGGGATAGTCCGATCCCCACAGCGCCACCGCCGCGCCGGTAAAGGGCACCATGCGCACCGCGACCTCATCGATCTGGAACGTGCCGTGAATCTGGCGCTTGAGATAGTAACTGGGCGGCTCTTTCAGCTCGGGCCGCACCCAGCCGACATATTGCCGGAACGAGGTGTCGTAATGGTCGAGCGTAGTCATCGCCCAGGAAATCCACGCCGCATTGGTCTCAACGAAGACGAAGTGCAGGTTCGGGTTGTCCTCGAGCACCCCCGACATCGCCAGCAGTCCCGCCGTACGCGGCGCCATCGATTGCGTTGCGAGCAGGTTGGAGACCGTCGCGCCCCTGCCCCGGTAGAACAGCATGTCGTGGCCGCTGCCCTGATGCATGACCACCGGCAGCCCGGTCTCGTTGATCGCTGCCCAGAGCGGGTCCCACTGCTTGTGGTTGAACGGTGGGGTGCCCACGATGGGAAGCAGCAGCGCGCCTAGGCCCATCGCGGCGCTGCGTTGCACTTCGGCAATGGCATTGTCGAGATCGCGCGTCGGGATCATCGCCGCACAGCGAAACCGCTCCGAACGGCTTTCGAGCAGGTCGTACATCCAGTCGTTGTAATGGCGCGCGCAGAATTTCTCCGTCTCCGGATCTTCGATGTTCCAGAGATAGAGCCCCTTGGTCGGATAGATGCATTCGGCAACCACGCCTTCTTCGCGCATCACCTTGTAGCGCGCCTCGACACTGGTGGTGCCGAGCGAGGCGACCTCCTGACGGTGGCGCTCGCCTTCGAGTTCGGCGGCAGTCAGCTCGCCATCCTTCTTAGCCCCGACACGCAGCGCATACTGCGTTTCTGAATCGGTAGGCCGCATTTCCGGCGGAAGTTCGCCGCGCATGGTCTCCGGCAGGTCGTCGAACCACAGGCCGGGCGGCTCCTCGACATGGCTGTCCGCCGAGATCAGGGGGCGCATATTGGTGTCCATACCATAACTCCTAATTTTGACAGGGAAGCTGTCGTATTTAGAATGGGTCGGCAAGCGGTAATTCGGAATCGGTGATCATTACACCGATAGCCAGCCTGTCGAGCCAGGCCCGCATGGACATTCTCACAGGTCAACAGTTAAGGCTCCGGGCGAATAGGAGTTTTGCATGAACGATGCTGAAGCGAGCAAGCTCGCGGACCTGACAGCAGACCTGATGATGGTCATCGGACGCATGAAGGGATCCGTTGACTATGCCGACATAGGTAGCGTCCATCCCGGCACGCAATACGCGGTGCTCGACACGATCTTACGACACGGTCTGAAGACCGTGCCCGAGATTGCGCTATGGCGCGGCGTCAAACGGCAGTCGGTCCAGACGGTCGTGAACAAGCTTATCGAAGGTGGACTGCTGGGGCTGCGCGAAAATCCCGAGCACAAGAGCTCGAAGCTCCTCCACGTCGAACCTGCCGGCAAGCGGCAATACGAACTGGCGCGCGAACGCATGCGATCTCGCTATCAGGAGAAAGAGAATCCCCTGCAAAAAGGCGACTTGGAAGCGGCCGCACGGGTCATGGACGTGATAGCGAGTACATGGGGATTGGATGTTGGTGGCGCCGATTGATCGCCCTGATTTGCCGACACCAAATCAAACCCGACGTGCCTGAAAGAGGTGTCCCTCAAAGCATGGAGAGCGAGCAGTACTGGAACTGGGAGACTCGGTGGTGGACAGGGCTGGATTCGAACCAACGTACGCTTGCGCGGGCAGATTTACAG
>CAZRVW010000107.1:0-9285 GCA_964603645.1 uncultured Novosphingobium sp.
CTAGCACGCCCGAGATCGCGTTCCAGCAAAAGTTCGAACAGCAGCGCGCCGCACTGGCCATCAACCTCGCCGTCTATGCGGTTCGGCCGCCAGCGCCGCTGAAACGCGCGGACCGCGGCGCGACCGTCGGTGATGTCATAACCGAAGCGTTCGAGCGCGAGGTGGAAAGCCGCAGGGTTGTCGTAGAACAGCGCCATGCGCGGCTCGGGGATCGCCATGGCGAGATTGAGCTGGGCGAGCCGTTCCCACTCGAACAGTTCGCCCGGATCCTCCTTGCGGGCCGGCGCAATGTCGGAGTGGCCGACCACATTGGCGCGCGGAATGTCATAGCGCTCGATAATGTCTGCAAGCAGCGGCATCAGCGCGATCATCTGGTCATCGGAAAACGGCACATAGCCCCACTCGTGCCCCGGATTGACAAGCTCGATACCCACGCTCGCCGAATTGACGTCGGTGACGCCCCGCCAGTAGCTCTTGCCCGCATGCCAGGCGCGTTTCTCCTCCGGCACGAGGCTGGTGACCGTGCCATCGGTGTCGATCATGTAGTGCGCCGATACCTTCGCTTCAGGGTCGCACATGCGATCCAGCGCCTCTTGGGCCGTCTTCATCCCGGTGTAGTGCAGCACCACCATCGATACCGGCAGCGCGCGCTCGTCATGATTAGGCGATTCGACCGTCTGCTGTATCAACCAGGGCGTCACGCCATCGCTCATCGCCTAGCCTAGCGGCAGTTCCGCGCCCAGCACCAGCGCGTCGTCGGCAATGACATGCTTGACGCTTCCGCCCATCGAGACCGCCAGCGCGCGCACCATTTCGGCAGGGGCAGTCCGGCTTGAAAGTTCGTCTGCAGCGAGCTCGCCGCCAAGCGCGCGCGCTACATCTGGATCGAAAGCGACCTTCGTGCCGCTTGCGCGCACCACCACCTCGCTCGCGGTCTCGCGCATATCCGCCGCGATGTCGATCGTGCCGCCCCGCACCAGCGATTCGATCGCCATAAGGGCAAAGTTGAGCAGGATCTTTACCGCCGGCTTGGGCAGGCTATCGCCCGAAAGCTGCCAGTTGAGTTCGATCCGCCCGTTGTTGGCGGCAAGCGCATCAACCACACCGCGGGCATCATCGAGCGGCACCAGGTCACCGAAACCGCCAGCCGCGCCGAAGGCGAGCCGGAAGAACTTCAGTTTGTCGGTCGATATGCGCGCGCTTTGTTCGAGCAGGTCGAGACAACGCTGACGCATTTCGGGATCGCGCTCCTCCGCCAGCAGTTCAAGGCCATTGGTCAAAGCGCCGACCGGACTGAGCAGGTCATGGCACAAGCGCGAACACAACAGGCTGGCGAGATCGAGCGAGCTGGTGCTGGACATCTGAATGCGGTTTCCCTGACCCCGGTTCGCACCCTTCTACACGTTAGACCGCCGGCTAACAGCCCCCTGTACCATCGGCAAAATTGCATTGATGGCGATTGCTCGCACCCGGCTTGCGCGGCTCAGCCTCCTGCGGTCTGGGCTTCCTCTCCGTGGAGATCGGCCCAGCTGACGCCAACCTGTCTGGGATCATAGCTAATGGCCGGCCGGGAATCTCCTTCGGGATCGAGCGAATGGATGAATCGGTGCACGCCGATCATGCTGCCGCAGGTCTGGCCAAGTTCCACGATCTCTGCCGTGGTGAAGACCTCCGCGAGATCGCGGTAAACTGCATCGTCGATGCTGTGGTGATCGTTCGCCAGCAGGTCCAGGAACTTAATCGCGCGCCTTTCCCGCTCGGTCAGACCTGCCTGTTGCGCCGGATCGACCAGGCAGGCAGCCACATCGTCCGTTATCGAATCGACCTTGCGCGCATCCATGCAGGGTTCGCACCCGCCGAGCTGCGCGCTGCGAATGCGCAGCAATTCCAGCAGGCGACCGCCCAACAGGTGACGCGGGTAATTGATATGGCGGTCTCCGTCGTCCGGCACGTGATCATGCTCGGCATAGGCCAGTATACGCGATGCGGTCTTGTCGGGCGGCGATCCACCGAACTTGATGGTGTACTCGTAACGCTGCCTCTGCTCGGGCGTGACGTGATCCCAGGGAATAGGTTCGATACGCGGCATGTCGCTCTCGCTAAGGGCGCCGTCGGAGCGCTTTCTCAACGAAGTCTATCGCTGAGAAATCGGTGGTCAATCGCGCGCTTCGGGTGGCCGTGTTCGAAAGCAGTCTGCTTTCAAACTGTCGTCGAGGGGATCTTCTCGAATCCACTGTCTGCATCCCGCCAAAACGTCACCTCGCGGCCCGCAACAATCGCCCAGACCCGCCCGTCGCCAGAGGCATGCTCGCAATCGGTGGCCGATGGCACCGGATGGCCCTCGGGGTGCGAGTGGTAATATCCCAGGATTTCCGGCCCGCCATCGCGAGCGGCCTTGTGCGCGGCAAGCAGGGCATAGGGATCGATCTCGAAGCGGCGGGTCCGATCCTCGGCAACATTGGAAGCGGGGCTCACCACAGCGATTTTTCCGCCCTCGCCTAGCAGCAGCCCGCAGCATTCCTCGGGAGCGGCCCGCGCTGCTTCTTCGAGCAGTGTTGCAATCACGTCACTTGTCACTTCGACCGCCATACCCACATCCTAGACATGTCCGGGGGGGAAAGCATCATCTCAGGCGAATTCGGCGCACAATGCGCCGGACAGCGTCTCGACAAGGCGATTGCCGAGGCGAGCGGACTGTCCCGCCAGCGAGTGCAGGCCCTGATGGCCGAAGGCCGCGTGGTACTGGATGGCGTGCCGGCCAAACACGCGTCGCTCAAGCTGTCAGGCGGTGAAACCTACGTCATTTCCGTGCCCGAGGCCGCTCCCGCTGCGGCGTTGGCACAGGATATCCCGCTCAATGTGGTTTTCGAGGACGAACATCTGATCGTCGTCGACAAGCCCGCCGGGCTGGTCGTCCATCCTGCCGCGGGCAATCCTGACGGCACGCTCGTCAATGCGCTGCTTCACCATTGCAAGGGCCAGCTCTCGGGGATCGGCGGCGTCGCCCGGCCCGGTATTGTCCATCGCATCGATAAGGATACTTCGGGTCTGCTGGTCGTCGCCAAGACGGACAAGGCGCACGAGGGGCTGGCTGCGCAGTTCGCCGACCATTCGATCGTGCGCGCCTATCTCGCAGTGGTCGCCGGCCACCCCGCGCCGCCCGCCGGGACCGTGACTGGCGCAATCGGGCGATCCAGCCGCGACCGCAAGAAGATGGCCATGGTCGATGAGGGGCGCGGAAAGCACGCCGTCACGCATTATCGCACGCTGAAATTGCTGGGCGAGGCGGCCTCGGTCGAGTGCCGGCTCGAGACCGGACGAACTCACCAGGCGCGCGTTCACATGTCGTCAATCGGCCATCCGTTACTGGGCGATCCGGTCTATGGACGCTCCTCTGCCCGCCTCCGCCCAGCCCTTGCCGCCGCGAATTTTGCGCGCCAGGCGCTCCATGCGGCGGAACTTGGCTTTATTCACCCCGTTACACAGGAGAAGATACGATTTGTCAGCGAATTGCCCGCAGACATGAGAAAACTAATCGATGCACTCGATCACTGATATGAGCGATTTTAGTGGCAATTTTTGCACATTTATGGTATTCGGGTCGTGTGACCAGCAAATCCGGACGCCGCTTACGGGTCCGCAACCGCCGGTCGACATGGAAAGGACCTTAAGACAATGACACAGCGCAACCTGCCGGCCGTGCCGTCCCTGGGTGGCGAGCAGAGCCTCAACAGGTATCTCACTGAAATCAAGAAGTTTCCGGTGCTTTCGGCTGAGCAGGAATATATGCTCGCCAAGCGTTACCAGGAACACCAGGATTCCGATGCCGCCGCGCAGCTGGTGACCAGTCACCTGCGCCTCGTCGCCAAGATCGCGATGGGCTATCGCGGTTACGGCCTGCCTGTTTCCGAGCTGATTTCCGAAGGCAACATCGGCCTGATGCAGGGCGTCAAGAAGTTCGAGCCCGATCGGGGTTTCCGTCTCGCGACCTACGCGATGTGGTGGATCAAGGCCTCGATGCAAGAATTCATCCTGCGCAGCTGGAGCCTCGTCAAGATGGGCACCACCGCGGCGCAGAAGAAGCTGTTCTTCAACCTGCGCCGGATGAAGAAGAACCTCGACGCTTACGAGGATACCGATTTGCACCCGGATGACGTGACCAAGATCGCGACGACGCTGGGCGTTTCGGAGACCGAAGTCGTCAACATGAACCGGCGCATGATGATGGGCGGCGATGCCTCGCTCAACGTCTCGCTGCGCGAGGAAGGCGAAGGCCAGTGGCAGGACATCCTTGAGGATGACAATCCCCTGCAGGACGAGATCGTCGCCGAGGCCGAGGAAAAGGCCGTGCGCCACGATCTCCTAGTCGAGGCCATGGATACGCTCAACGATCGCGAGCGCGAAATCCTGACCGAACGCCGCCTGACCGAAGACCCGAAGACACTGGAAGAACTCAGTCAGGTCTACAAGGTCAGCCGCGAACGCGTGCGCCAGATCGAGGTGCGCGCTTTCGAAAAGCTGCAGAAGGAAATGAAGAGCATTGCGACCGACCGGCGCCTGATGCCGGCCTAAGCCATCGGCGCCTATTTGTGTCGCCGTTTGTCGCAGATCATTGAGACACATCGATCCTTTCCCCATCTCGGTGGGGAAAGGATTTCTTATGTGCAGTAACCACAATTCCGGCGGCGGTCGCCGACGCAGGCGTGGAAGACGTATGGCCGCATTGGGCCCTGCCTTTGCTGCGGCCAGCATTGGCTCACCTGTTCTGGCTACCGAGATCGACCGCAATGCTTTGGCCGACGCCCTTGACGACGAATATCGCGCCGAGGCGACCTACCAGGCTGTGATTGACAAGTTCGGTCCGGTCCGCCCCTTCGTAAACATAATTGAAGCTGAAAAGCGTCACTCGTCCATGGTGCGAAGGCAGTATTCCAGGCTCGGCATGAGCGCCCCCGAGAATCCCTATCTGGGCAAGGTCGATGCTCCTGCCAGTCTGATGGAAGCATGTGCGCAGGGCGTCGAAGCCGAAGTCGAGAACATCGCACTCTACGACCGTCTCCTGCCAAAGATCAGCGATCCCTCAGTCCGGCAAGTCTTGTCGAGGCTACAGGCGGCTTCGCGCGACAATCACCTGCCCGCCTTCAAGCGATGCGTCGCGCGCGGCGGAACACCCGGTAGAGGGCCGGGAAGAGGCTCCGCCTAGATCCGTTCGTTGAATTCGGCAATCAGACCGGTGTTCACCGAGCGTTCGATCATGCCGTAGGCTTCCTGCCCGTCCCAATCGTAGTGCACCCCGCCCTGATTGAGGGTGAGGCCCCACATACCGGACGAGGCGATCATATAGGTGTTTATGACCGTTCGTGCCTTGATGGCATGTATCGTGCCATCCTCCATTTCGAGCGTGAAGGAAACATCCTCGCCTGAGGCGACCGGCTCATCCAGCCAGACAGGATCGACGATGCGGCCGTGGCTCACCTTGCCATCGAGCCAGACGAACGCCCTGTTCCACGGCTCGAAGCCTTCGTCGTGGACCGGGCGCACTTCCAAGTTGAACGCGCGACCGTCCGGGAACACAGCGCTCTGCCAGACATGGCCGCGCAGCATCAGGGCATCGGTGCGGATGCTCCGGCGCTTCACGCGCAGCCCCGAACCGGCAAAATCGTGCGTCTCTCCGTCGATCTTCAGTTCCCCGGTGCCGCGCAAGTTCTGGCAGAACCGCCAGCCCAGACCGATCGAGACGGCATCGCGTTGCTGCCCCTTGCCCAGCTTGGTGAACATTTCGGGAGAGATGTTCTGCGCATCGGCAGGGGCCGCCATCTCCAGTTCGAGCTCGTATCGGACCGGTACGGTCTTGCTGTAGTCAACCGTATTGGCGATCTGGTCCTGCACGGTCGTATCGGCCATCTCGTCGTCGAACAGCACGTGCCACCTGCGGAACGGTTGTATGCAGCGGAAGGTCAGCGGACCGCCGCCCAGGACGGTACGGTTGCCCGCTTCGTCGAAGACCGGTTTCATCTTGCCAAGCCCGCCATGCCGCAAGGCCCGTCCGTCTGCAAACGCCAAGCTGCCGCCTACCCGGCGGTCTTCCCAGCTCCACGGCTCGGCCTCGATCCCCACACGCGGAATGCCGAATGCGCCATTGTCCGCGAAATACCAGATCGAGGTGCTTTCCCTGACCCAGTCGAAGGGCGGGGCGGGCGCCTGCGCCATCATCAGGTCCGCCTCTTCGGGATAGCCGCCCCGCCAGATCTCTTCAGAAACTGTCATTGCCCTTCTCCGCCTCACTCTTGGCGAATGCATATCAAGCGGCAGGGCCATTGCCGACAACCGATTGTCATCGCCTACCCTTCCCCGCTAGATTCCTCTGCGGTCGCATCGTCTGATGCGGAAACGAAGTTGACCGAAGGTCAAAAACCGGTTCTCACTTTTTCGCGGCGATGCTCTAAGCAACCATGGCCTTCGACTACAAACCGAGGCGGACACAAACGGGAATTGCGACGCGCGTGCTAAGGCTGTTGACCAAGATTGTGGTATGGTTCCTGGCGATCAGCATTGGCTTGACGCTGGTCTATCGCTTCGTACCGGTGCCGATCACCATCACGATGATCGCCGACGAGAACGGCTTCACCAAGGACTGGACGCCGCTCAGCCGGATCGATCGCAACATGGTCAGTGCCGCGATTGCCGCCGAAGACGGCAAGTTCTGTTCGCACAACGGCTTCGATCAGGAAGCTATCGAAAACGCGTTGGAGCGCAACGCACAGGGCAAGCGCCTGCGCGGCGGCTCGACGATCAGCCAGCAGACCGCCAAGAACGTATTCCTGTGGCAGGGCTCCGGCTGGGACCGCTGGGCACGCAAGGGGTTGGAAGTGTGGTTCACCTTCCTGATCGAGACCCTGTGGAGCAAGCGGCGAATCATGGAGGTCTACCTCAACGTCGCCGAAACCGGGATCGGCACATATGGCGCCGAAGCCGGCGCCCAGCGCTACTTCGACAAGTCTGCGGCAAGCCTGACCCGCGCCGAAGCCGCACGCATGGCCGCTGCCCTGCCCAGCCCCAAGACGCGGGGCGTCACCAATCCACGCGGCTTCACCCGCCGCTATGGCAACACCATTGCCGCACGAATCGGCTCGGTGCGCCGCGACGGTCTGGACGCCTGCATCTACCAGTAATCTTCGCACCGCGACGTTACGTTACCACATAGCTTGATGCCCCTGCCCGGCCGTGCGAAGCGCCGCGCATGAGCGCGGGACACCATCACGACCATCATCATCACGACCATCATCATCACGGCCACCATGACGCCAAGGGCCGCGCCTTCGCACTGGCGGTAGTGCTCAATCTGGGCTTCACCGTGGCCGAAGTTGCAGCGGGCATTATCAGCGGCTCGATGGCGCTGATCGCCGATGCCGGGCACAACCTGTCTGACGTGCTCGCACTGCTGCTTGCCTGGGGCGCAAATTCGCTCGCCGCTCGCCCGCCGAGCGAGCGCTTCACTTATGGCCTCAAGAGCTCCTCGATCCTTGCCGCCATCGCCAACGCGGCGCTGCTGTGGCTGGCGCTGGGCGCGATCCTTGTCGAGACCCTGCGGCGACTGGCCGATCCCGCCCCGGTCGAGGGCGCAACGATGATGATCGTTGCCGCCATCGGCATCGTCATCAACGGGTTTTCGGCCTGGCTGTTCGCGCGCGGACGCAAGAGCGATCTCAATGTCCGCGCAGCCTTTCTCCATCTGGTGGCGGATGCGGCGGTCTCGGCGGGTGTCGTGATCGCGGGGCTTGGCGTGTTGCTGACCGGGATTGCGCTGATCGACCCGGTAACCTCGCTGGTCATCTGCGCCGTGATCGGCTGGTCGAGCTGGGGCCTGCTGAAGGATTCGCTGCGCATGGGCCTGCTTGCGGCGCCTGAAGGCATAGATGTTGGCGAAGTTCGGACGTTTCTCTCCTCGCAGCCGGGCGTCAGCGCGGTCCACGACCTGCACGTCTGGCCGATGAGCACGACCGAGACGGCGCTGACCGCGCATCTGGTGATGCCAGGCGGGCTACCGGGAGACGATTTCCTGCATGAGGTGGGTCACGCGTTGCATGAGCGCTTCGGGATCGGTCATCCTACTATCCAGATCGAGATGGCTGGCGGCGCGGAATGCGCGCTCGAAAGTGAGACGGTGGTCTGAGGAGTATGCGAAAATGACCGAACAGGTGCAGCAGGGTGGATGCGGGTGTGGATCACTTCGCTACGAGGTGAAAGGCGAGCCGATCTTCGTGAACAACTGCCACTGCAAGCAGTGTCAGCACCAGACCGGATCGACCTCGGTGGTGAATGCCTTCTTCGAGACCGAGCGTGTCTCGATCACCTCCGGCGACGTCACTGAGCACGAACTCGTCTCCGGCAGCGGCGGTCCGCACATTATGGTCCGGTGTGCAAAATGCGGGGCGGCCGTGTTCAGCCATTATCCCGGGATGGGAAGGCACGGCCTTGGTCTGCGCGTTGGCACGCTCGACGATTCGGGCGCTTTCCGCCCCGATGCCGTGATCTTTGCGTCTGAAGCTATGCCATGGGTTGCCTTCCCCGACGACATTCCCCGCTTCGAGACGACCTACCGGTTCAGTGAGGTGCTACCGCCGGAGCGATTGGAGCGCCTCAAGACGCTTTCTGCACGAACAAAATAATAAGGGCGGGGGGGCAAGCGGTCCTAGGCCGCCGCTTCTTCCTTGTCCTTGCCCTTCATGACACGAACCGGTTCCTTGCGTCCGGCGACAACATCGCCATCGACCACGACCTCGGCGATATTCGTCTCGGTCGGCAGGTCGTACATGGTGTCGAGCAGGATCGCCTCGACAATCGAGCGCAGGCCGCGCGCGCCGGTCTTGCGCTCGATCGCCTTCTTGGCGATTTCCTCGAGCGCATCGTCGGTGAATTTCAGCTCGACGTCTTCCAGCTCGAACAGCTTGGCATATTGCTTGACCAGCGCGTTCTTGGGTTCCTGCAGGATCTTGACGAGCGCCTCGATATCGAGGTCTTCGAGCGTCGCGATCACCGGCAGGCGGCCGACGAATTCGGGAATCAGGCCGAACTTGAGCAGATCTTCCGGCTCGGCCTTCTGGAGCAGTTCGCCGATCTGGCGCTTGTCCGGATCGGCAACATGCGCGCCGAATCCGATCGAGCGCTTCTGCAGCCGGTCGGCAATCAGCTTCTCGAGACCGGCGAAAGCGCCGCCGCAGATGAACAGGATGTTGGTCGTATCAACCTGGAGGAATTCCTGCTGCGGATGCTTGCGGCCGCCCT
>CAZRVW010000108.1:0-9280 GCA_964603645.1 uncultured Novosphingobium sp.
GACGGTCTCCTGCATCTCGGTGCCATTTTCCATGAACACGGTGCGGCTCGCGCCGACGCCTTCGCGCTGCGCGGTATCCATGCGGATCGCCTTGACGCCGGGGACGTAGTTGTCCGCCAGCGTCATGTCGCGCAGCTTTTCCCATGCCTGCGCGCGCGGCATGGGCACCTGCACCCGCCCAACAGATTCCTTCAATGCCATGATTTTCTCCCTCACCGGGAGAGATGCGCGAACGCGGCGCGCCTGTCCAGAGGCTCAGCCGCTGGCGGACTCGCCGAGGAAGCCGGGCACCGGACCGTTCCAGCCCTCCTCCTCGTCCGCGTCGGTTTTGGCCGGGCGTGGCTCACGTGCGCGCCCCTCATCGCGCTTCTTGCGCGGCTCGGCCTCCCGCTTCTTGCGGGGTTCGGCTTCGCGCTTGCGCTGCGACTTGTCAGCCCTCTCGCGAGCCGGCTTCTCTTTGCGTTCCGGCGCGGCGCCCTTGCCCAGTTTGTAGACCGGTATGGCCGTGCCCGTAAGCTTCTCGACATTTTCGATGGCTTCGGCGTCTTCCGGGCTGACCAGCGTAAAGGCGCTGCCCGTGGCGCCCGCCCTGCCCGTGCGGCCGATGCGGTGGACATAATCGTCCGGGTGCCAGGGCGTGTCGAAATTGAAAACGTGGCTGACGCCCTTGATGTCGAGACCGCGGGCGGCAACGTCCGATGCGCACAGAATGTTGATCTCGCCTGATTTGAAGCGCTCAAGCTCGGCAATGCGCGCCGGCTGATCCATATCGCCGTGAATTTCGCCGCTGGCGAAACCGTGCCGCGACAGGCTCTTGTTGAGTTCGCGCACCGTCGTCTTCCGGTTGGCGAAGATGATCGCTGTGGTCACGTCCTCGGCACGCAGAAGATCGCGCAGTGCATCGCGCTTGTCGCGCGTGGAAACGTGAACCTTGTGCTGGACGATGTTCTCGTTCGTGCTGGCCGCGCGGGCGACCTCAATCTTCTTGGGGTTGGACAGGAATTTTGCCGCGAGCTTTTCGATCGGCGGCGGCATGGTGGCAGAAAACAGCAAGGTCTGCCGCGTGGTCGGCAGTTTGGTGCAGATATTCTCGATATCGGGGATAAAGCCCATGTCGAGCATGCGGTCGGCTTCGTCGATCACCAGCAGCTCGCAACCGGTAAGCAGGATCTTTCCGCGTTCGAACAGGTCCATCAGCCTGCCGGGCGTTGCGATCAGCACGTCGACGCCTTCCTGCAGCGCCTTTACCTGATCGCCCATCTGCACGCCGCCGATCAGCAGCGCCATTTTCAGGTCATGGTGCTTGCCGTACTTCTCGAAATTCTCGGCAACCTGCGCGGCCAGTTCCCTCGTCGGTTCTAGAATGAGCGAGCGCGGCATCAGCGCGCGTCTGCGCCCATGCGCGAGGATATCGATCATCGGCAGCACGAAGCTGGCGGTCTTGCCCGTGCCCGTCTGTGCGATGCCGATCAGGTCGCGCATCATCAGCACCGAAGGAATGGCCTGCGCCTGGATCGGGGTCGGCTCGTCGTAACCGGCGGCAAGCACCGATTGCAGGAGTTCGTCTGACAGGCCGAGATCGGCGAATTTCATGGCCGTGGATAGTTCCGGATTTGAGGCTGCGACCACCAAGGAGGCAATCAATCGCACTGAACGTACATGTCTCGTGCGCGGCTGGCGCGCCCTATGCGCATTCACGCCGCAATGTCAAGGAAAGCGCAGGAAACCGCGCAATCGAAAGATCAACCGCCGGTTTCGACCAACTGCCGGATTTCGGCGAGCTTGCAGTTGCTGCCGCTGCGCGACTGCAGCGTATCCCGCTCGACGCAAAGTCGTCCGTCGCCACCCGCGACATAGAAACCGGAATAAAATTCGCGTGACCGGCAGGAGCGCTCCAGCTGGGCGCGCACCATCCGGCGGTCACGCAGGTAAAGGATCAGGTCATTGCCGCCATTGGGCTGCACGCCCGAAATGGACTTGATCGACAGGCAGCGACCAATGCGCCGTTCGTCGAACGACGAGCCGATGGCGCGCTGCGGCACGCCAACCAGCATGTCCGGCCGGGCCTGCGAGGTCTGTGCCGTACGCTGCGGGGAAATGCGGATACGCAGCGTTTGCTCGATGCGCACCTGGCCAGCCGTGCGGTTCGGGAACTGATAAACCACGAAAACGACGGGAAGGTAGGTGAAGTTCGCGAACTGATCCTGGTCTTCGCCCGCACCCGCAGTTGCCTCGGCAACCGCAGTCGCCGGTTCGTCGACCGGCACGGACGTCTGGACCACTTCTGCGGTGGGCAAAAGCAGTGCAAACGGCACCAGCAAAGGGGTCGAAAGGCTCATGTTTCGCTCGCAATCCCTGTTTGCGTTTGGCCCAGTGCTAGGCGAACCAGCTTGAACAAACGCTTAACCCCCGATTGCACGTATGCAACCGTATTCGCATTGTGCCATATATCGCCAAAATGACCAACACCGAAACTTTTCTTCTCAAAGCCGCCGAATTGCTCGGTCCTGCCGGCATTTCGACCGATTTAGCGACGATGGAGCCGTGGCTAACGGACTGGCGCGGGCGCTATACCGGCCGCGCGCTCGCCCTCGCCTCACCGGCTAATACCGAGCAGGTCTGCGATCTTGTCAGGCTTTGCGCGGATCACGGCATCGCGATTGTCCCGCAGGGCGGCAACAGCAGCATGGTCGGCGGTGCTACACCGGACACGAGCGGGACAGCCCTGCTGCTGTCGCTGCGGCGGATGAGCGCAGTAAGAGAGCTCGATACCGAGAATCGCAAGATCACGTGCGAGGCGGGCGTGGTGCTCCAGACCCTTCACGAGACCACCGCTGCAGCGGGTCTGCGATTTCCCCTCACGCTCGGCGGCAAGGGATCGGCGACCGTTGGCGGGTTGATCTCGACCAATGCCGGCGGCAGCCAGGTCCTGCGCCACGGTTCGATGCGCTCGCTCGTGCTTGGTCTGGAGGCGGTGCTGGCCGATGGCAGCGTGTTCTCGATGCTGACCCCGCTCAAGAAGGATAATCGCGGCTTCGATCTCAAACAGTTGCTGATCGGATCGGAAGGGACGCTGGGCATCGTGACGGCCGCGACGCTCAAGCTCGAGCCTGCAATTGCCGAACGCAGGGTCGTCTGGGCGGGCCTGCCCTCGTTGCAGGCGGCACGCAGGCTGCTCCTCCATTGCGAGGAACAGGCAGGGCCGCAACTCGAAGGTTTCGAAGTCATCCCAAGTGATTGCCTTGCCTCTGTTCTCGACTATCTGCCCGATGCCCGTCCGCCGCTCACAGGTGAGCACGCATGGCACGCCCTGATCGAAATCGTGGCCGATGCAGCGCAGGCACCGCAGCTGGGCGAGCTGTGTGAAACCATGATGACCGCCGCTTTCGAGAAAGGGCTGGTCGATGACGCGGCCTTGGCCGCCAGCGAGGCGCAGGCGGAAGCGATGTGGTTACTGCGCGAATCGATTGCACCTGCCGAGCGGGCGCGCGGCACCGCGGTGCAGCACGACATCTCGGTCGCGGTCGAGAAGATGCCTGAATTTGTCGATGCTATTGTCCCCGAGATCGAAGCGGCGTGGCCAGGTGTCAAGGCTGTGGCGTTCGGCCATCTTGGCGATGGAAACGTGCATTTCCACGTACTTGCGCCCGACGGAGTGAACGAAGCGGCCTGGCACGAAGGGGACGGCAAGAAAATCAGCAGCCAGGTCTATGACAAGGTCGTGGACTGGGGCGGTTCGATCTCAGCCGAACACGGCATCGGACAATTGAAGCACGAGGAGTTGCGTCGTCTCAACGATCCGGTTTCTCTGGCGATGATGGCCCAGGTCAAACAGGCGCTGGATCCCGCAGGACTGCTCAATCCGGGCAAGCTGATATAGGGCCTTCGCCAAAGCGGGTGGGGAACTATCCCGCCAGCGCTTGCACCGTGCGGAGACTGCTTCTAGAGGCACCGCCAACCAATTCCACCCACCCGGGAGATTTCAGATGGCCAGCGCGCCGCAAAACTCGATGCCCCTGTTCTACAAAGAGCTGGTAGCTATCAGCCTAGAAGATCACGCCAACCTGCGCACCCGCAAGACCGACAAGCCGACATGGCTCGCCAATCAGCATGCGATCCCGCTCACGGTCGAGGAATTTCCTGCGGCGCAACGCCACTATCCGATCGTGTTCTCCATCGGCGACAATCCGGTTCCGCTCGCTCTCATGGGCATGAGCGAGGGGATCAACGTGTTCATCTCCGAGGATGGCCAGATCGAGGAAGAAATCTATATCCCCGCCTATGCCCGGCGCTATCCGTTCATGCTGGCGAAGCTGTCGCCGGATGCCGAAGAACTTTCGCTTTGCTTCGATCCAACGAGCAATCTCGTCGGAGAGTTCGAGGATGGTACACCCCTCTTCGAGGATGGACAGCCCAGCGAGCAGATCAAAGGCACGCTCTCCTTCTGCGAACAGTTCGAGCTCGCCGGCAACAAGACCGCGAACTTCGTCAAGGAACTGGAAAAGCATGAGTTGCTGATGGACGGCGAACTCACCTTCAACCGCGATGACCTTGAAAAGCCGGTCGTCTACCGCGGTTTCAAGATCATAAACGAGGAAAAGCTGCGCGATCTTCGCGGCGACGTCCTGCGCACCTGGAACAAGAATGGCATGTTGCCGCTCGTATTCGCGCACATGTTGTCGCTCGAACTCGTCCGCGATGTCTTCGCCAAGCAGGCCAACCAGAGCAAGCTTCCCACGCAGAGCGACGCTCCGGCCGCCGGCGAGGCTGAGAATACCGGCGAAGGTGACAGCACCACCTGACTCAGGGCACTGAGCGCTGCCCGCCGCATGGGGCTTGCACGACTCGGTGCGCTGCTTTATTGTTGAAAAGTCTGGCGGAGCTACCCTCATGGCCCTGTCGGACATGTGCACTTAGTGCACTTCCTCCCTGAACCTTGGCCACCTCGCGCGACATGCGCGGGATGGCTTTTTCTTAGCTTCAGCCTGTTTGCCCCGGCTTATTCGGCAGCGTCGCGTCAGTGTGCCGAGTCGCCCGATGCGCCGAGCGTCATCGCTTCGGCTGCCATCGCGCGCACCATGCCGCACAGCATCCGCACCAACCGCGGGTAGCCGTCGCCCAGCCGCGAAAGGCCGGCATCAAGATAGACGCTGCGATCGATCTCCAACTGGACCGCGTGCATACTGCGCGCGGGATTGCCGTGCCGCTCAAGCGTGTAGCCGCCTGCGTAGGGCCGGTTGTAGGCGCATTCGCAATCGTTATCCGTCAGGAAGGAGGTCATCGCCGAGGCCAGATCGGCGTGGCAACTCGCGCCGAAACAGTCGCCGATGACGAATTTCGCAGTCAATGAAGTGCCCCTCTGGGGAATCGGCGGCATCGAATGGAGATCGAGCAGCACGGCGACGCCCCATCGGGCGCGCAAGTCGGCGAGGACACCGGCCAGCGCATCATGGTAAGGCACGTGAACTCCGGCGATCCGGGAGGACAGCTCCGCGTTCTTATGCTGCCGCGTCCAGAGTTCGCCGGTTCCCGGAACCCTTCGCGGGATCAGTCCCAGGCCGCTGCGCGCCCTGCGGCTGGGTTCTGTCTTGCCCGCGGCTGGACGATCGCCGGTGCCGAACATGTCCCAGTCGACATCGTCGGGAGCACGATTGAGATCGATCATCGCCCTGGGAGCATTGGCGACCAGCAACATGGCGCCGGTCTCCCTGGCAACTGCCCCGCCGATAGAATCCGCCAAGCGATCCTCGAGCCGCAATGAGGCTGCCTTGGGATCGCGCAATGCCTTGAGCAACGGTCCGGGATAGGCCCTGCCGGCGTGAGGCACGGCAATCAGGACGGGGATCGCCGAAGGTTTTGGACCACTCAGAGACCAGGCGTGGGTTCCGGGGGTGCCAGGAATGATTCCGCCTAGTTTCCTGAACGAATCGGAATCTTCGGGATGGCTCTTCATACAGCCTAGCTGTCCTGTTCGCCGCGCCCTGTCAAAGTAGCCAGGCAAAAGGGAAACAGGAAATTTACACCCTTGGGCTATAAACCCTCCAATTCGTGTCCGCCCCGCAATCGAAAACCATGGAACTGCACCGATGATACGCATTCTGCTCGCCGAAGACGACGAAGCCATGCGCACCTACCTTGCCCGCGCTCTCGAGAACGCCGGCTACGAGGTGATCGCGGCTGATTGCGGCATGGCAGCCCTGCCCCATCTCGAATCGGAGCATTTCGATCTTTTGCTCTCCGACATCGTCATGCCAGAGATGGACGGCATCGAACTGGCGCAGAAATGCGCCGAGATCAGCCCGGCGACGAAGGTCATGTTCATCACCGGTTTTGCCGCGGTAACCTTGCGGGCCAGCCGCGAAGCTCCGAGCGCCAAGGTGCTCTCGAAGCCGTTCCACTTGCGCGATCTCGTGCTCGAGGTTCAGCGTGTGTTCGGCCACGACGACCGGGCAAGCCTCTGACGGGCTTGAAGAACGCCAAAGCGGGTTGCAACCGCAGGGCAGGAAAGTTAAAGGGCCTCTCCGCGCCGGCCTAGAGCCGAGCGGACCGGAATGGTGCGGGCGTATAGCTCAGTGGTAGAGCACTATGTTGACATCGTAGGGGTCGCAAGTTCAATCCTTGCTACGCCCACCATTCCCCGCAATCTGGATTTGATTTATCCAGTCGGTTCAGGGTTTTCCGACTGGTGAGACAAATGCGACGCGATCGAGCGCGGCGTCAGACGCTTCGGATCTGCCACGCGCTTTCAGGTAAACCCACGGCACCAGCCCGTCCTTGAACCGGGCAAGTTCATACCGGTCGAAAATCGGCGGCCTGTGGTCGCCCACGATCAGGATATCGGTTTCGGGAAAATCCTCGGCCATGATCATGCCTGAAATGCCTTCGGCCAGATTGTGGTGAAGCTGGTAGAGTCGGCACAGCGGTGGATAGTCGTAGCGCCAATTGGCGCTGCCCAGAGTGCATTTCTGCGTGCCTAGCGCGGTATCGGCTCCGACCGGCACATGCGTATTCAGAGTCAGCCAGTAGACAAATTGCGGGCTTTTCGCCTGCTTCAGACGATCGGCGATGACAGGCACGACATCGACATCGCAGGCACCCGGGAAAACACCGGGACACGCACGCGCGCCATTGCTCTTCAGGTCGCTGCTGAACACCATGTTTTCGAAGCCGATCTTCGGATACCAGGTCTCGCGGTCGAAGAATTTGCTTGAAAATGCGTGGATTGCGGTCGTCTCGTACCCCGCGTTGCGGAAATGCTGGGGCAGACAGTCGGCGTTGTCGAAATCGTAGGTGCTGTAATCGGCCCATTTGCCGCACAGCTCGCGCATTTCACCGTTGGTGGTCGATCCGAAATAGCGGCTTGTGCCGGTTGTGACCTCGTTTCGCGAACGCCATTCGGGTCGGTCCCAATCTGCCGAGAATAAGCTGCGCTCCTCAGCCGGTGCGGGAACTCCCAGCGCCTCGACCAATATCACCAGCACATGGCGGCCGCTGCCCTTCACCGGCTGCAATCCGGTCTGGATGACGGCGGAGTCGATCGGCGTTCCTGCCGGCGGCAGTTTCTGGGCGGTTGTTCGCTTGGGAGTCGCAAGCGCCGCGTCGAGGTTGATGAACATCAGTACCGCAGCCGCGGCGAGCACCACCTGCATGTGGCCTTTCAGGCGCGGTGCCTTGGGTACGATCCATGCTATCGCGCCGATCACGACCAGCCCCACCGCGATGGCGGCCATATATTCGGGCGAACGAAACGGCCGCACATCGCTCAGGAACTGGGCGACCATGCTGAATCTCAGCGGCGGGATCGCAAACAGTTTGCACACGTAGATCGTCGTCACGAAGATGAACAGAAACACCGCGCAAATCCGGCGCAGGGGCTGCCAGGGAAGCTGCGAGAAGATCAGTGCGAGGCCGCCCGAGACAAGGATCGCGGCCTGCATCGGCACACCGACCAGAGGCCACAACAAAACCACCGCGATGTTGGGTAGCAGCAGCCAACAGGCCATCCAGCGCCAGGGGATGTCCGCAAGAATGCTCTTATCCGGATTCACGCCTTACCTCGTCAACCATACCCGATTGGTGCGTCGGGAGACGGTTAATGACTAGCGGCGAGCGGTTAAGATGCTCTTAGCGGACGATGACCGGTACCGGGCGATCCAGGCCCTATTTTCCCTTCCAGACCGGCTTGCGCTTTTCGGCGAAGGCGCTGGCGCCCTCGCGCGCGTCTTCAGAAGAAAAGACGTCCTTGATGTAGGGATTCTGGTGCTTTTCGAGCTCGGTATATTCCCAATTCCACGAATCGCGCATCAGCGCCTTGGTCGCCATCAGCGCCAGCGGACCATTGGCGGCGACCGAGGCAGCCAGTTCGCGCGCGGCTTCGATGGCCGGACCATCGGTCAGGCGATTGACGACGCCCAACTCCGCAAGCCGTTCCGCGCCGATCGGATCGCCAGTCAGCGCCAGTTCCATCGCAAGCTGCTTTGGCAGCAGGCGCGGCAGGTAAATCACCCCGCGCGCCGCCGCGACCAGCCCCCGCTTGACTTCGGGAATGCCGAACTGCGCATCCCGGCGCGCGACGATCATGTCGCATGCGAGCGATATCTCTGTGCCTCCAGCGAGGGCATAGCCATCGACTGCCGCGATGATCGGCTTGTTCGGTGGTCTGCCGCAGATGCCCGCAAAGCCGCGCCCTTCGACATGGGCAGGCTCGCCCTTCAGCCATGCCTTGAGATCCATTCCAGCACAGAAGGTGCCGCCTGCGCCGGTCAGGATCGCGCAACGCAGGTCGGTTTCGCTGTCCAGACGGTCGATGGCGGCGGCAATTCCCTGCGCTACCGCCGAGTTTACGCAGTTGCGTTGGTCCGGGCGGTTGATGGTAATTTCCAGAACACCGTCGTTCTCGCTGGTCAGGATGGCATCGCTCATGGGCTTGGGGTCCTCTGCTTGGTCTGATCGGCAAATCGCCTGCCAGTCTGCGACCGTCCTGTCCAGCACGACCCGGTTGGGCACCCGAAACCGCGCACTTGCGCCACTTCGATGCTCTGCTAAGACGCTGCGCGAACAGACCCTGGGGAGCAATCACTGACATGGCAAAGATTAAGGTAAAGAACCCTGTCGTCGAGATGGACGGCGACGAGATGACGCGGATCATCTGGCAATGGATCCGCGAGCGGCTGATCCTCCCCTATCTCGACATCGACCTTAAGTATTACGACCTTTCGATCGAATACCGTGACGAAACCGACGATCAGGTGACGATCGATTCCGCCGAGGCGACCAAGAA
>CAZRVW010000109.1:0-9173 GCA_964603645.1 uncultured Novosphingobium sp.
TGAGCTCCTCGCGGAGATCCGCGCCCTCGACCACTGCGCCGACAGACGGGGTGATCGCGCGCACCGAGATTTTGGTTCTGGTAGCCATTAGAGCACTGGCTCCTCTCCTTCGAAGGCATCGCTCCCGGCGGGATGGACTTCGTCCCACAGGAACCTGATCTTGCGGTCGGCGATGCGCCACTTGCCGTCCATGCGGCGATATTCGTCTTCATAACGGATAATGACATTGAGCGCCGACTTGCCGTCGAGCGCAAGGTGGCGCGCGCAGCAATAGACCTGGCCCTTGGCGCTGTCGCCGTCCACTTCGACGAGGTGATTGGTCATCTGGTGCATGGTGCGCAGGTGAGCCGGCTTCATCGTGCGCGGTACGCTGGCAAGTTCGTCTGACCCTACCAGCGTCACAAAGGGCTCGTCCTCATCGGGATGATAGACCCGCATGCGCCCGTCGGGCGTGAACACCTCGGCCAGCAGCACTTCGTCGGTGGTGTCGATCGCATGGGCGTAACGATAGGCGAGCTGGTTCAGCGCCGTGATCTGGTCGGTCAGCGAATCGGCCATTCATGCCTCTCCCGAAGGCTTGTTTGGGAGAGTGTCGGCTTTGGACGAAAGGAACGCAAGGATTGGGTGGATGGCGGCCCGGAGCGCCCTCTGCGCCATTGACTCCCCATCCGGCCCGCCGCAGCAATCGCTCGGCTGGTCAGTCGATGCTGTCACGGCGGAGGAGGGAATGCAGATGGCGACCTTCGTTTTGGTGCATGGCGGCGGCCACGGGGGATGGTGCTACCAGCCGGTTTCCCGGCTACTCCAGCAAGGCGGCCACACAGTTTATGCGCCGTCGCTTCCCGGAATGGGCGAGCACCGGCACCAGTTGCACCCTGGCATCGATCTCGATTGCCATATCGACGATTTAGTAGCCCTGCTGTTGTATGAGGACCTCACCGATGCGATTCTCGTCGGTCACAGCTATGGCGGCATGGTCATCACCGGGGCTGCCGACAGGGTGGCGGACCGGGTGGACCATCGTGTCTATCTCGACGCCGCTTATCCGGAAAACGGCGTATCGCTTCACGAGCATGCCTTCGAACTGATCGATGCCGTCCGCCAAAGCCTCTATGTCGAGGACGGGGTTGAGCTGGTGCTCAATCCAGCGGAAATCGATGCGGAGTTCTTCGGTGTGACCGACCCGGAGCTTGCCGCTTGGGCGAACGAACGGTTCAGTCCGCAGCCGTGGAAATGCTTCTCACAACCGCTTGTGCTGAAAAACCAGGCTGCGGTGCGCGCCATTCCGGAATCGCATGTGATGTGCGACAGCATGATCCCGAGGCGCGACATGGACCAGCTCAACCGGAGCGCCGAGGGCCGGGTCTGGCACATCGATACCGGTCACGACCTGATGCTAATCGAGCCCGAATGGGTCGCGAACAAGCTCGAGATAATCGCTGCATCCATGCCGGGTGCCTGATGACATAGCGGAGGCACGCACGATGAACGATGCCATTGATGACACCAAGGAAGGGTTGAAGGACCTGGACTTCTTCGCCGACATTGAGGTGGCGCGGGACTTGCCCGGTTATCTGAGTGCCATGCGCAGCAAATGCCCGGTGTATCAGGAGCCGTTCCATGATGTCTTCATGGTCACGGGCATGGAAGAAGCGATGCAGGTGTTCCAGCATCAGGCGGACGCTTTTTCATCCTGCGTTGCCGTTACCGGCCCGATACCGCCCCTGCCTTTCACCCCGGGAGACGATGTGCGCCGGCAGATCCGGGAACACCGTCACGAAATGCCCTGGGCCGAACACCTTGCCGCGCTTGATGGCGAGGAACACGCCGCGCGGCGGGCGATGCTCGCCCACCTGTTAACCCATTCCCGGCTCAAGGCAAACGAGGACTATGTTTACAGCCTCGTCGAACGGCTTGTCGATGGCCTCATCGACCGGGGCGGCTGCGAGATCACCAGAGATTTTGCCCACGCGCTATCCACTTTGGTGATAGCCGACCTGCTGGGTGTTCCCGAGGATGATCGCCAGTCGTTGCTTGACGCAATGGATCCTGACCCGACGCAGATGGATGGAGATCAGGATTTCAAGCTTGGTCCCGATCCTTTGGTGCATCTGCATGACCGCTTTCGCGGCTATCTGGAGGATCGCCTCGCACATCCAAGGGACGACATGCTGACCGGTCTTGCCAATGCGACCTTCAAGGATGGAACCGATCCCGGCCTCACGGTCAAGGCGCAGCTGGCCAGTTTTCTGTTTGGAGCAGGGCAGGATACGTCCGCGCGCCTGGTCGCCTTCGCCTTCCGCGTGCTGGGAGATTTGCCGCAGGTGCAGGCAAAGTTGCGATCCGATCCGGCTTGCATCCCGCAATTTGTCGAGGAAGTCCTGCGCTTCGAACCTCCGGTCAAGACGCTCTCACGACTTGCGCTGCGCGATGTCGAGATCGGCGCGACCGAAGTGCCCAAGGGGGCGATCGTCACCGTTTGCACCGGCGGCGTCAATCGCGACCCGCGCCATTTCGACGATCCCGACAGCTTCGAATTAAACAGGACGAATGCGCGCGATCATGTTTCCTTCAGCCGGGGCTCGCACGCTTGCATTGGCGCGCCGCTTGCCAGGATGGAGGTGCGGGTGGCGCTGGAACGCTTTCTCGACAAGACATCCGACATCCGGATTTCTGAGCAGCATCACGGGCCGCTGGGCTCCCGCAAATACTCTTACGAGCCAACCTACCTGCTGCACGGCCTGCAAGAGCTTCACGTTGAGTGGAGTCCGCGCTGAAAGCTGCCGTTCGGAATGTGACGACATTGCGGTTTTCAGCGCGACCCCGACTGTATCCCATCCGGTCTAGGCTCGAGCTTGCCGCTCCCGCAGTACCTCGTCCTTGGGATATGCGTGGCACGGCGCGGTGAGCATGACGACCGCCTTGTCCATGTCCGCAAAGGTGCCAAGATCGGCCAGCACAGGATCGAGCGCGCCTTGCGATAGCGTGCGCACTGCGTCCTCGGGCGTAGCGAACCACATCTCGACAATCGCGCCGAAATCGAACGGCGCAGCGGGAACCTGGATCGCATGGTTTTGAGCATAGCGGGTCACGCCCTTCAGCGTGGGAAGCGCGGTGCGCACCACATCGGCATGCGGGCCGTCTAACTGGGCCTTCAGGCCTTCGGCATTGGGCAGGAACCCATAAACCGCCGCTTTGCCTGGGAGCCCGTCGAGCAACAGCGTCTCGACGCAGGGGAAGGCGAAGTTAGTCACCAGCTGGTCGAACACGCGCAGCTCGTCGGTATCGAGTGCTGAGCGGACATCGTCGGGCAGGGGGCTGAGCGAGGGTTCGTTCGCGCCGTTGTTGATGAGCGCGACGCCATCGTGCGCGGTCGAGAGCAGCGGCAGGTCGATGTCATCGATGCGGTTGCAGTATCGCATCCATTCGATCCGCGATCCTGCGACCGCGAACTGGCTGGCGAATATCGCGTGGCTCTTCCAGGTTCTGGGCCAGTCTTCGCGGCTGACGCCGGGATTGCGCCGGGCGAGATAGATCAGCTTGTTGTTCGGCATCGTCCTGTCCCTGTTCCTACCGCCAGCGCAGCCGCTCGCGATTGAGCTGGTCGATGGACGTAACCCCCATCAGCCGCATGTCGCGCTCGATCTCGTCTTTCAGGATGGCGATGGCGCGGTCGACTCCGGCTTCGCCTGCCGCCGCCAGCGCATAGAGATACAGCCGTCCGCCGCTCGCGCAGTTCGCTCCTGCTGCCAGTGCCTTGAGAATGTGGGTGCCGCGCCTAACGCCGCCGTCGCAAATGATCTCGATCCGCCCGCCGACCGCATCGACGATCTCGGGCAACTGGTCGAAGGGTGCGCGGCTGCCGTCCAATTGCCTGCCGCCGTGGTTGGAGACCATGATCGCATCGAACCCCATGTCGGCGGCACGCTTGGCATCGCCGACGCTCATCACGCCCTTGAGGCAGAATTTGCCGCCCCAGTCGTCGCGGATTTTCTCGGCCTTCTTCCAGTCGAGCGAGCGGTCGAGCATGTCGGTGAAATAGCCCTGCACGGTGGCTGGCGTGCTGCTGCCCTCCGAGGTGTGTCCGTCGAGCTGGGGCAGGCGATACTTCTCGCGAAACAGGTAGTCGAGCGCCCAGCGCGGCTTGATCGCGTAGGACAGGAACGAGGACACGGTGAACGTGGGCGGCGAGGAAAAGCCGCTCCTCAGGCACCGTTCGCGCTTGCCGCCGACGATCGTGTCGACGGTCAGCGCAATGGCATCGAACTTGGCGTCCTTGCAGCGCTGGACCATCGAGGTGTTGAGACCTTGGTCCTTGTGGACGTAGAGCTGGAACATCTTCGGGCTGGAGGTGAGCGCGGCGATCTCTTCGATACTCACGGTGGCGAGGCTGGAGATGCCGCACCACAGACCGTATCTTTCGGCAGCACGGGCAACCGCGCGTTCGCCCTGCCAGTGGAACAGGCGTTGCAGGGCAGTGGGCGAGAGGATGAGGGGAAGCGCGCTCTTGCGGCCCAGGATCGTCAAAGAGGTGTCGATATGCTCCACACCCGCGAGCACGTCTGGCACCAGGTCGCAATCGGCATAGGCCTGCGTATTGCGGGCCTTGGTGATCTCGTCGTCACCGGCGCCGTCGATATAGTCGAACACCGGCCAAGGCAGCCGCTGTTTGGCCAGCAGGCGGAAATCCATGATGTTGTGGCAGTCGGAAAGCTTCATGGGCGAGGCATAGAGCATCGCGCAAAAAAGTGGGAACCGGTTTTTTGCAGGCAGCGATGCGACACTACAGAATCACAGCAGCGTTTCGACAAAGGCAATCATGCGCTGATTGCGGCTTGACCGGTCAAAGTCCTAATTCTTCTTGTCGGCTTCCGCCGCCGCGCGCTCTGCCATGTACTCGGCGACGTTCTTGCGGGTCGCGGGTCTCGCCGGATATGCGCAGCCCCACGATTGCCCGACGCCCTTGAGGAAGCCTCTGCGCGCGAGTCCGGCCTGTATTGCGATGCGCACCTTGCGTTCGTGTTCGTTTGCGCCCGACACTTCGCGGATCAGGCCGCGGAAGGGAATAAGCGATCCCACCACCATCTTGCCGGCCTTGCCCGCGGTGATTCGTTTGCGCTCCTCTTCGGGCAGGTCGATGTCCGGGCCGAGAATGTCATCGAGCGCTTCGACTTCGTTGATAAGCGGCCGGCACCGGGTGAGCCCGGTCAGGCTATAGGGACGCGCCTGCGCTTGCATCAGGATTGCCGGAATTTCCTTCTTGTCGATATTCAGATCGGTGACCGGGGTCTTGGCGACATCGACCGCGTCGGGATCGTTGTTGGTGATCGGCTTGCTCTGGGCGGCCAGGGCCGGCGATGCAAGCAGCGCGGCTATTCCGGCGGCGAGAACGACTTGGCTCTTCATGGGCTACTCCTGACTAGGTTGGGCGGCGCTTCCAATCCATCAACGCCTCAGATCGGCAAAGGTGTCACAGGCCTCGTCATCGCCGGTCTGCAATCCGCGCCGCAGCCATTCCATACGCTGCGCACTTGAACCGTGGGTGAAGCTCTCGGGATTGACCCTGCGGCCTGCCTGCCTTTGCAGGGTGTCGTCGCCGATGGCGTCGGCTGCCCGCATGCCCTCTTCGAGATCGCCCGGCTCGATCAGGTTGCGGTGCTTGGCGGCCCAGACACCGGCGTAGCAATCCGCCTGGAGTTCCATGCGGACCTGCAGGTCATTAGCCTGCCGCGGGTTCTGCTGCTGCGCGCTGCGCACCTGTTCGGCCAGGCCGGTAAGCTTCTGGACGTGATGGCCATATTCGTGCGCCATCACATAATAGCGGGCGAAATCGCCCCCTGCGCCCATCTGCCTGTCCATGGTGTCGTAGAAGCTGGTATCGATATAGATTCCGTGATCGGCAGGGCAGTAGAACGGCCCCATCGCACTCGACGCTGCACCGCATCCGGAACGGGTGCCACCCTGATAGAAATTGAGGGTAGGCTGCCTGAACGGGATGTTGGCCCTGGCGAACAGCGGCCCCCATGTGTCGTTGAGCGAGCTCAGCGCATTGCACGATTCGAGAGCATAGGCATTGGCATTGCACAGCTCCTCTGCGCTGGAGCCCTGTGGCGCCTGTTGCTGCGATGGCGAAGAGCCTTGCATCGATTCGACCGTTCCGAGCATCTGGCCCGGGTCGATCCCGAACACCAGTGCTCCGATGATCACGATCAGGATGGTGCCGCAACCGAGCTTACCACCCGCATTCCACCCCCACCACCGCCTGCTCTCACATCGACATTGCGGGGGTTGAAGCGGGGAAGACGCATGGCTAATACCTCGATTGTGCAAGTGCGAAAAGAGCGGCTGCCACTTGGCGCAGGATGATGCAGTTTAGGGGGTGTGGCGGACAGGAGTCGAGAATGTTCCTTACAGGCAAGCGGGCAGTGATCACCGGCTCTACATCGGGCATTGGACTCGCAGTGGCGCGCGCGCTCCATGCAGAGGGCGCGCAGGTGGTCCTGTCGGGTTTCGGCGAAGCGGACACGATCTCCGCGCTGTGTGATGAACTGGATGCCAGCCACGTCGGCGGTGACCTGTCGCGGGTCGAAGGAGTCGAGGCGCTTATGGCCGAGGCGGGCGACTGTGACATTGTGGTCAACAATGCCGGCATGCAGCATGTAGCGCCGGTTGAGGAATTCCCGGTCGAAAAGTGGGACGCAATCATTGCGCTCAACCTGACGGCCGCATTCCACACGTCGCGTCTGGCCGTGCCCTACATGAAGCAGTCGGGTTGGGGCCGGATCATCAATGTCGCCAGTGCCCATTCGCTCACCGCTTCGCCATTCAAGTCCGCCTATGTATCCGCCAAGCATGGACTGGATGGACTGACCAAGACGCTCGCGCTGGAACTGGCGACATTCAACATCACCGCCAATTGCATCAGCCCCGCATATGTCTGGACGCCGCTGGTCGAAAACCAGATTCCCGACACGATGGCGGCGCGCGGCATGACCCGCGAGCAGGTCATCAACGATGTCATGCTCGAACGCCAGCCGACCAAGAAATTCGTGCAGCCCGAAGACATCGGTGCGATGGCTGTATTCCTGTGCCGGGACGAGGCGGCGAATGTGACCGGGTCCAACATCACGGTGGATGGCGGCTGGACGGCGCAATAGCGGACGCCTCGCAAAAATCTCCCAGGTTACTTCCCGGTTATCCCCCTATCGTATAAGACGGGGATATGAGAGGGTTGATCGCGATTCCTGCAAAGAGGTCCCGGCTGCTACAAGCAGTCCTTGGGTCAATACTTGCCGTCGCGGTTCTGCTAATTCCCGGGACAGTCGAAGCGGCGCGCGACAAGGCGCTCGAAGAGCGGCTGCGCGAACACATCAGAATCCTCGCCAGCGACGAATTTGGCGGGCGTCAGCCAGGCACCGAGGGCGAGGCCATGACCCTGCGCTATCTCGGCAGACTGTGGTTCGATCTGGGGCTGCAATCGGGTACCAACGATCCCGGCAATCCGTGGTTTGCGCCGGTCACATTGGTCGCCCGCGAGCCTGCCGATTCAAGGGCCCAGTTCGTCGTCAACGGCAGGCAAGTCCCGATTTCCCCAAGCGAAGTGCTCTTGCTGACGAGCGGCAAGCGCAGCCTGTTGCGCAATGCCCCGATGCTGTTCGTCGGGAGGGCTGACAGGCTCGAATACGCCCGCAGCGAGCTTGCCGGCAGGGTCGCGGTGGTGCTCGATGCCGACGAGGGGGGATCGGAGCGTCAGGATGCCCTGCTCCGGCAAGTGGCTTCGGCGGTGATTACAGTGCTCGACGGAGCGCGCTCGCTGTCTCAGGTAGCCGCAAGGCGCCAGCGTACCGGCTATGCTCTGGCGAACGATGTCCTCGGCGGAGATCTCGAGGGCTTCCTCACGGCCACGGCGATGGCGCGGCTGCTCGAAGGCACGGGTCATACGCTGGCATCGCTCGACGCGGAGTCCCGCCGCGCGAATTTCTCGCCGATTGCGCTTCGCATATCCGCATCGCTCGAGGCGACGACGAGCGAGACGACCATCCGCACCTACAACCTGATCGGCAGGTTGCCGGGGCGCAATCCTGCAACGGGCGAGGTGTTGCTGGTTGCGCACTGGGACCACTTCGGTGAGTGCGCCGAAGCACCCGCCGAGGACATCGTCTGTAACGGGGCTGTCGATAACGCCAGCGGCGTCGCTGTCCTGACGGAGGTGGCAAGGCGGCTTAGCAAAGGCCCGAAGATGGACCGCGACGTCTATTTCCTCGCGACCACGGCGGAGGAACTGGGCCTGCTGGGCGCACACGCCTTCGCCGATTCTCCACCGGTGCCGCTGACCGACATCGTTGCCGCATTCAATATCGATACCATCGCCATTGCCCCGCGCGGGACGCCCGTGGCGATCGTTGGTGAGGGCATGACGGGGCTCGACGCCGATATCGCGAATGTCGTGAAGCGTGCGCGGCGCAAGCTTGTATCCGGCAGGGAGGCCAACGAATACGTTCGGCGGCAGGATGGCTGGGCCTTTCTCCAGCACGATGTTCCTGCCGTGATGGTTTCCAGCGCCTATGGCGAGATTGAGCGGATCCAGCGCTTTTTCGAAACGCATTATCATCGACCCGACGACGATCCCGGCCCTGACCTCGAGCTGGGCGGTGCCGCCGAGGATGTGGCGCTACACGTCGCCCTGGTACGCTGGTTCGCCGACGCGAAGGTCTATTTACCGGACAGTCAAACGACCCCCTAGCGGTCAGGGAGGCAAGTGTTTACATGGGCCGCCACGAATCGGGCGGCAGCCCGTTCGACTCGCAAACTCGAGGTGGCGCAGATGGACATTCCGCTCGGACTAACTTTCGATGATGTCCTGCTGCGCCCGGCAGAATCCGACATCATCCCGACCGAGGCGGACACCCGCACGCGTCTGACCCGCACGATTCAGCTGAACATTCCGGTTGTGTCATCGGCGATGGATACGGTGACAGAGGCCGACATGGCGATCGTCATGGCGCAGATGGGCGGCATCGGCGTGTTGCACCGTAACCTCTCGATAGAGGAGCAATGTGCTGCGGTGCGCGCCGTGAAGCGTTTCGAAAGCGGCATGGTGGTCAATCCCATCACCATCGCGCCCGAGGCCCCGCTTGGCAAAGCGCAGGCAATGATGAAGAACAACCGGATCA
>CAZRVW010000110.1:0-9151 GCA_964603645.1 uncultured Novosphingobium sp.
TCCTGCCCAATCAGGGCCATCATAAAGGTGTCTCGCGAGCCACGGCATGGCTACAATTCGTCCCGCCTTGGCTGCGGATCGTCCTGCCGTCCAAAAAAGGAAGGGCGACCGGATGCTCCCGATCGGCCCTCCTCAGGTTTCAGCTTGCCTCAGAATTCGACCTTGGCCTCGATGCCCATGGTCCGGCGATCCGGGAAGTTGCGGGTCGCCCATGTTCCGAAGTCGATCGATGCCTGTCCATAGCGCTTGTCGGTCAGGTTGCGACCAAACAGAGCAACCGTGCCCATGACATCGCCATTGATCGGAATGTTGGAAACCGCAAGGCGTGCGCCAAGCAAACCGTAGGATGGGTTCCTAAGGATGTCGGTGAATTGGCTCGTAGCCGGCAGCAGGACGCCTTCGTTCTTTCCTTGCCAGGAATAGGTCACCCCGATCGACACGTCGCCGAACTTCGCAGGCGGGAATTCGTAAATCGCGCTGATATCCCACTGGGTTTTCGGCAAGTTGATGAACTGAGTAACTGGGCCGCAATTCTGCAAAACAGTCGTGCCGCCGTCCTGAATTGGCAGACAGCCAGCATAAACGACGCCGCCTGTACCCAGCGGTTGCGGATAGTCTTTGTATTCTGGATCGACGTAGCCGAACGTGCCATTGATGGTAAGACCATCGACTGGAATCACAGTCGCTTCGACTTCAAAGCCCTTGTATTCGGCATTGGCGTTGGTCGAGATCGTTCCGCCGCCGGTGGTCGCGCTTGGTGCGGTAAATGCGCTGATCTGAAGGTTGTTGTACTTGTTGATGAACGCCGCAACGTTGAGGCGCAAACGATTGTCCAGCGCATCGAGCTTGATGCCGGCTTCCCAAGCCTTGATCTTCTCCGGATCGAATACCGGATCGAGAGGCGGGACCGTGCGAACATTGAAGCCGCCCGTACGATAGCCAGTTGAATACTTGACATAGGCCATGATGTCGTCGGTGAACTTGTAGCTCGCACCGAGCAGATAGGACCAGTTATCGAGGTTCAAGTCGAGCTCGCGATCAAGCGCTGTCGCCTGATCGAAGAACCGCGAATCGTCGGTGTAACGCACGCCAGCCGAGAGCTCGAGCCGTTCACCTAGGAAAGCCGGACGATAGTCGACCTGTGCGAAAGCGGCCTTCGATTTGCTATCGACCGAGTAGTCGCGCAGCAAGCGAACGTCGAAGGCGCAACCGGCTGGAGCACCGAAGAAAGCGCAAGTGCCCGCCCCGGCCGCGGACGGCAGAACGGTGGTGCCGAAATCGCGGGCGTGTTCGTCGAAATAGAAACCGCCGAGAACGAAATTCACGGTGTCATAGTCGCCGAGGATTTGTACTTCGAAGGATTTCTGGCTCTGCTTCTGGAAGCGTTCCTCGAACCCGTACCAGCCGTCGAAGCTCTTGATTCCGGTGAAGCCGGTGCCAACAACGACCGCAGGTGCACGCAAATTTCGGGGACCATACTGGTTCGTATCGTCGCGCCGGTATCCACGGAAAGCACCGATGCCCTTGATGGTCAGATTATCATTGATCGCATATTCGAGCGTAAGCTGGACACCCTTCTGGGTGATACGCTGCGGGATCGGAAGAGCGGCTTCAGGGATGTCGAATTGCGGCTTGTTGTTGATCGGGAGCGTACCGCCGCCATAGAGAAGAGCAGAGTTGGCGATTAAATCCTTGAATACCTGCGTGCCGTCCACGGCCTGGAGTTGAATGGGAACGCCCGTCGTCTTGGTGTAGTCACCTGAAAGCGTCGCTGTCAGATTACCAAGTTCGGCGACAATCTTGCCCCAGTAGGCATCGACGCTCTCAGCCCCATAATCGAGATGATCGGGGACGCCGCCGTTGTCCTGGATGCCGTCGCGCTCGCGATGCGCGTAGGCGAACGATGCTTTGACCGTCGATTCGCCGATGTAGCCGGTGTCGATGCGCGCACGAATGCCCATCGCGTCGAAGCTGCCGTAGCTGGCCTTGACCACACCGCTGAATTCATCGGTTGGCGTGTGCGTCTGAACCACAATCGCACCGGCGGTCGTGTTGCGTCCAAACAGCGTGCCCTGCGGACCACGCAAAACTTGGACCGAATCAGGCTCGACGATGTCCATGCCGATGGACGCGATGCGACCATAGGGAACGCCGTCCATATAAAAACCAATCGTGGCGTCCTGACCGATGACGTTGTCGCCAAAGGAAATGCCGCGCAGCGCCATGTAGAGCGCGCCAATTCCGCCAGGTGTGTCATGGACCTTCAGGTTTGGCGCAATGCGAGATATATCGGTGAAATTCTCGATGCCACGAGCTTCCAGGGTCTCGCTCGTGACTGCGGTAACCGCGATTGGCGTGTCCTGAAGGCTCTCCTCGCGCTTACGTGCAGTAACGACGATTTCGCTGATACCGCTACGCTGCTGCTGGATTTCGTCCGAGCCCTGCGCGAGAGCAGGAGCCGCGATAGTTGCCGACATTGCTGCAACGCCGCCAAGCAGAGTCGCACGAAGTGAAATGGATGTCATATGCCCCTCCTGTAGAATCTTATTCCTTTTGCTCTATTGTATACTTATGCCGGGGCAATGCAAGCACGCCTCAAAAAGCGGCAACTCAGGTTCCCAAGCCGGGCCCGATGACAAAGTGCACAATTGAACATACGGGAATTGCGCGAAAAATATTCTCCTGACACGATTAGGATTTTGGAAATGATTGCAGCCCGCGGCGATCCGCAGTCGGCGCGAGCAGAACGAAAAGCTAAGGGGAGTGCCTAATCTGCAACACTAACCACTTGGTAAGATTCGCCTGTGAAATCGTCCGGATGACAGGAGAATCGTGTTGCCCCGGACATCCGATCCAAGCGACAATTCAGAAGATCAGCCCCGCGAACCACGTGCATTGATCGCACTGGATTGCGAGGTGAGACAGGGGTCGCGTCCCTGGAAGCGCGCGCGGCTAGAGGAAATTTCGCCAAGCGGTTTCCGTATGAAGAGGTTCCCCGAATTCAGCGCGCAATTGCCTTTGCGCGTCCGCATACCCGGACTGCAATTACTCACCGCCGAGGTTCGCTGGCATAAAGGCAACGCGATCGGATGCGCGTTCGCATCGCCGCTTCACGTTGCCGTGTTCGAGCATATCGTCAGACAAGTGGGCGGGCGCTAAGCACGCCAGGGTCAGACTGCGTCATATATGGATCGCGCGCCCGTAAGCGCCCAGCACCGCTTCGTGCATCGCCTCGCTGATTGTCGGATGCGGAAAGGTCGACTGGATCAGTTCAGCCTCGGTCGTTTCCAGCGTCTTGCCGACCACGAAGCCATGGATCATCTCAGTGACTTCAAGGCCGACCATGTGCGCCCCCAATAGCTCACCCGTATTGCCGTCGAACACGGTCTTCACGAAGCCTTCCTGATGGCCCATGGCAATGGCCTTGCCGTTGCCGATGAAGGGGAACTGTCCAACCTTCACGTCGTAACCGGCTTCACGTGCCTTGGCCTCGGTCAATCCGACCGAGGCGATCTGCGGGTGGCAATAGGTGCATCCGGGGATGTTGCGCCGGTCGATCGGATGGGGATGCATGTCCGTATTGCCAAGCTCCTGTGCGATGGACTCGGCAGCCAGCACCGCTTCGTGGCTCGCCTTGTGCGCCAGCCACGGCCCGGCGGTGCAATCGCCAATTGCCCAGACGCCGGGCACATTGGTGCGACAGTGATCGTCCACCTTGATGAAGAATTTCTCGTCGGGCTCGATGTTCAGGTCCTCAAGCCCGAGGTTCTCAAGGTTCGGAGTGATACCCACGGCGACGATCACGTGGCTGAACTCGGTCGTCTCTTCCTTGCCACCCTTGTCCTTGATCGAAACCTTGACGCCCTTCTTGTCTTTCTCGATCGCGCCGACATTGGCGCCGGTCATGATCGTGATTCCCTGCTTGGTGAGGGCCTTTTCGAGGAATTTCGACACCTCTTCGTCCTCGACCGGTACGATCCGGTCGAGCATTTCCACAACGGTCACGTCCGAACCCATATCGTTGTAGAAGCTGGCGAACTCGATTCCGATCGCGCCCGACCCTATGACCAGCAGCTTAGTGGGCAACTCCTTGGGCGTCATCGCATTGCGATAGGTCCAGATACGTTCGCCATCTGCCTTTGCCTTGGGCAGGTCCCGCGCCCGCGCACCGACCGCAACAATGATGTGCTTGGCTTCAAGCTCCTGCTCTTTGCCATCCTCACCCGTGACCGACAGCTTTCCGGGAGCCACGAGTTTGCCGGTGCCCATATGCACATCGATCTTGTTCTTCTTCATCAGCCCGGTGACGCCCTTGTTGAGCTGATCTGCCACTCCGCGCGAGCGCTTGACCACGGAATCGAGATCGGCGCTGATGTTGTCGGCCGACAGCCCGAAATCCTTGGCGTGTTTCATGTGGTGCAGCACTTCGGCCGAACGCAGCAGCGCCTTGGTCGGGATACAGCCCCAGTTGAGGCAGATGCCGCCCAGCCGCTCACGCTCAACGATGGCGGTCTTCAGGCCAAGCTGCGCCGCGCGGATCGCCGCGACATAGCCGCCGGGACCGGAGCCAAGAACGATGAGATCGTAAGGGTCTGCCACAAGTCTACTCCTGCTCGACGGGCCTCGGCCTGCCGTTTTCGTCCAGCGCGACGAAAGTGAATCGCGCTTCTGTAACCTTGAACCGTTCTTCCACGTAACGCGAGCGCCGCCAGGCTTCGATCGCAACCGTGATCGATGTCCGCCCTACCCGCTCCAGGGTTCCGAACACTGAAACTTCGTCGCCAACCTTGACCGGGGAAAGAAACTGCATGCCATCCATGGCGACCGTTGCAACCCGCCCGCCTGCCTTGCGCGCGGCTACGAGGCCCGCACCCATGTCCATCAGGCTCATCAACCAGCCACCGAAGATGTCGCCATCGGCATTGGCGTCGGCTGGCATGGTGATGATGCGAATGACGGGTTCGGTATCCGGACCGCTGTTCAAGCCACCATTCCAAGCGGATTTTCGACATAGCCCTTGAAGGCCGTCATCAGCCGCGCTCCGTCCGCACCGTCGATCGCACGGTGGTCGAAGCTGCCGGTGGCGGACATAACGGTGGCGACGCCAAGCGCGCCGTCGTCCATCACCCAGGGACGCTTCTCTCCCGCGCCGATGGCAAGGATCGTTGATTGCGGCGGGTTGATGACGGCGGTGAACTGCTTGATCCCGAGCATTCCCATGTTGGAGATCGAGGCGGTCCCGCCCTGATATTCGGCGGGCGGCAGTTTGCCGCCCTGCGCGCGCTCGATCAGGTCCTTGGTCGTGGTTGCGATCTCGGACAGGGACTTGCCGCTGGCATCGCTGACGATCGGGGTGATCAGGCCGCCCGGAATGCTCACCGCCATGGAAATGTCGGCGCGCTGGTAACGAATCAGCTCGTTGCCCGCGAAAGTCACGTTGCACTCGGGCACGTCGATCAAGGCCCTGCCCAGCGCCTTGATAAGCAGGTCGTTGACCGAAAGCTTGATACCGCGCGGCTCCAACGCCGCATTGACCTCTGCGCGCATCGCCAACAGCTTGTCGAGCCGCACATCGACTGTGAGATAGATGTGAGGCGCTTCCTGCATCGATTGGCTGAGACGGCGGGCAATGGTCTTGCGCATGCCTGACAGCTTCTCGACCGCATGCGGCACCCGGTCATCGAGCAGCGCGCGGGTTTCTGCCGCCATTTCAACAGGTGCAGCCTTTTCAGCGACGGGCGCTGTGGAAGGAGCTGGCGCAGTCTCTGCGGCCTTGGGCTTGGCGGTGCCCGGCTCGGCGCTATCGACATCGGCCTTGATGATACGGCCACGCGGCCCGCTCCCGGTCACGGACTCGAGATCGACGCCTTTTTCAGCTGCGAGGCGCTTGGCCAGAGGCGAAGCGACCACGCGCCCTTCCTTGGCGGAACGCGCGGACGGTGCGGAACTCGCCGGGGCCTTTTTCTCCTCCACGACAGGCTTCGACTCCTCCTTGGGGGCCTCTGTCTTGGCCGGTTCGGCCTTTGCGGGGGCGGTCGCCTTGGTTTCCCTGGCCTCCTCATCATCACCTGCAAGAGTGGCAATGACGGTGCCAACCTTCACACCCTCGGTGCCTTCGGAAACAGTGATGGACGTAATCACGCCCTCGTCAACTGCTTCGAATTCCATGGTGGCCTTGTCGGTCTCGATCTCGGCGAGAATATCGCCGGAAACGACTTCATCGCCTTCCTTGACCAGCCACTTCGCAAGCTTGCCCTCTTCCATCGTGGGAGAGAGCGCCGGCATCTTGATTTCTGTGGGCATGGAGTGACGAGCTTCCTTTGGGCAAATGTCTCGCTTCTCTCATTCGACAATTCCAGGAACAAAGGCAAGCCGCCGATCAGGTATCGCTTGGCTTGCGCATTGGGGCTTTGTAGCGGATACGGCTTGCCGGGGGTTTTGATATGCGCGTCTATCTGGTCATCATCGACGAAACCGACGAAGCGTTGCTTGCCCTGCGTTTTGCCTCCCGGCGCGCCTGCACGACAGGGGGCGGGCTACACCTGCTCGCGCTCGTTCCACCACAGGAATTCAGCGCGTTTGCCGGCGTGCAGGCCACCATCGAGGACGAAGCCCGCACCCGCGCCGAAACGCTGGTGACGGCGGCTGCCGGCAGCCTGCTCTCCGAAAGCGGCAAAATGCCGGTCATTTCCGTCAAGGTCGGGGAGGGCGAAAAGGTGGTGCGCGAATACCTCTTGGAGCACCCGGAAGTTTCCGCACTGGTACTTGGCGCTGCGAAGGAAGGTGGCCCCGGCCCGCTGGTAAGCCACTTTACCGGTGCAATCGCTGGCTCCCTGCCCTGCCCCGTTTTTGTGGTGCCCGGATCGCTAACTCAGGACGATATCGAACGGCTGAGCTGAGGCCTGCTAGACCGTCTCGCTTTCGGCGACCGTTCCGCGTGCCGGATAGCCATGCGAGATAGCGTATCCCAGACCCGGCAGAAGTTCGGCCAGCGGTGGGCGCGTGAACGGCATCGACTGCACGTTCGCGCAGTAGAGCGTCCCGTCTGGTCGCACCACGAACAGCCCCGGCTCCGAAAAAATCGCCGGTTCCTTGTCGGTGATTGCGCTCGTTATGAACAAGCCGAAATCGCGCGCGGTTTGCTCGGACAGGCCGTAAGCCAGATCGAGTCTCGGCAAGTCCCACTCCGTCTTGGTGCGGTTGGCGCGATCCTCGCCATCCATGCTTATCGCGACCGCCGTGATTCCCAGCTCGGCCATTTCATCGAGCCGATTCTGCAGATCCTCGAGCTGGCCTTTGCAGATCGGGCAATGGTAGCCGCGATAGAACAACAACAACGTGAAGTTTTCCGGGGCCGCGCTGGCGAGATTGAAACGCCCCCACCTGCAAGCGGCAGATCGATTTCGGGGACGGGTTGCAAGGGCATCGGACGGTTCATGGCACTCTCCTAGACCGGGTTATCGCGCCGGGACAGGCTCAGGGCGAGGTAGAGCTTCGCTAACGCTTTTTCCGCCCCTGATGGCGGATATTTGCCGGTCGCCCACGCTTGCCGACCAGATGCTTACCGCGCTTTTTGAGCGGCCTGGGCCTGCCTCTCGGTTCAACCGGAGCGCTGGCGCCCTCTTCCAGCTCGAATTTGAGTGCGCCGGTCAGCGGGTTTGCCTCGGCAAGGCGCAGGCGCAGCCGGTCGCCAATCGCATAGCGTGTCCCGGTCTGCTCTCCTTCGAGCACCTGCGCCTTTTCCTCATATTGGAAGCGCTCGCTTCCCAAGGTCGAAACAGGCACCAGCCCATCCCCGCCCAGCCCGACGATGGTCGCGAAGAAGCCGAACTTCTGCACCCCGGTAATCCGCGTCTCGAACACCTCGCCCACGCGAGCCGAAAGCCAGGCCGCGACATAGCGGTCAATCGTCTCGCGCTCGGCCGCCATGGCGCGTCGCTCGGTATCGCTGATCGCCTCGCTGATCTTGCTGAGATCGTCGCGGTCGCGCTCGGAAAGACCAGACGTGGCGGGCATGCCACCTTTCGGCGCTGGCTGCTCCAGGCCAAAGGCATCGACAAGCGCTCGGTGCACGAGCAAATCCGAATAGCGGCGGATCGGCGATGTGAAATGCGCATAGGAGCCGAGCGCCAACCCGAAATGCCCCATGTTGCGCGGTCCGTAATAGGCCTGGGTCTGGCTCCTGAGCACCGCTTCCATGATGAGCAGGCGCTCGTCCTTGTCGGAGACGTCCTCCAGCATGCGGTTGAACAGCCCCGGTGTGATCACCTGCCCAAGCGCCAGCTTGCGGTCGAAGGTTGTCAAATAGTCCTTCAAGGCGATGAGCTTTTCGCGGCTCGGCGGCTCGTGCAGCCGGTACACCACCGGCGCGGCCTTGCTTTCCAGAGCCTTCGCTGCCGCGACATTGGCCGCAATCATGAAATCCTCGACCACGCGGTGGGCATCGAGCCGCTCGCGCACGGCGATTTCGGCGATCCGCCCCTTCTCGTCGAGCACCACGCGCCGCTCAGGCATGTCGAGTTCGAGCGGATCGCGCTTGTGCCGCGCCTTCGCAAGCAGCTTCCAGGCATCCCACAGGTGCAGCAACGCCATGTCGCGGTCCCGCTCGGCGCCTAAGGTCTGTTTCGGGGCGCCGAACGCCTCGCCGATCCCGACGCGCGCATGAGCGAAATTGGCATCTGCTATCGCCTGCGCGTCCTCGTAAGCTATGTTGTGCGCTATCCGCAAGATGGCGCGGCTGAACCGCACCGAGCCCACCTCGCCTTCGGGCGAAATATGGAAGTGGCACACCATCGCCGCCCGGTCCTCTCCCTCGCGCAGGGAGCAGACATCGGCGGACAATACTTCGGGAAGCATCGGCACGACCCGGTCGGGGAAATAGACTGAATTGCCGCGCATGCGCGCCTCGCGGTCGATCTGGCTGGCCGGGCGCACGTAAAACGAAACGTCGGCAATCGCGACAACCGCGTCGTAGCCGCCTTCCTTGTCAGGCGCGGCCCAGATCGCATCGTCGTGGTCCCGCGCATCCGCGGGGTCAATGGCCACAATCGGCAGACCGCGCAGGTCCTCCCGCTTCTCTTCGCTGAGGGGGGGCTTTGCAGCCTGTTGCGCTTCCTCGATCACCTCGTCCGGGAAAGCGAAGGGAATTCCG
>CAZRVW010000111.1:0-9137 GCA_964603645.1 uncultured Novosphingobium sp.
AAAAACGGAACTGGCCGCGATCGAACACAACTCGTTCGCCGTTCGCCAGCACCTGAAACTGCGCGCCTTCTCCGTTTCGCCAGATCAGCGTGTCGAACCGGTCGCCGGGATATGCGGCTTCCGAAAATCGGCCGCTCATCGCGCCAAAGCGCGCAACGTCACCATCGCACAATCCGCGAAGCAGCGCCCGGCACACCACGCCATAGGTGCCAAGCCCAAGGAACACGGGCTTCTCGAACCCGTCGGCGCGCGCCTTTTCAGGATCGGTGCCATGCGGGTTGCGGTCACCGAGCAGGCGGTAGATCAGGGTCTGGTTGAGGCCGGTCGGTAGCGAGACGATCAGATCCGGCTCCCTGTCGGGACGGACCCAATCGACTGCGTCCGGCGGATTGCGCGGCCCGCCGAAACCGCCGCGCCCAATCGCAAAGCCGCCCATGCGGGTCCGGCCAAGCAGCTCGCCCGTATCGGCCAGCGCGATCCGGGTCTCGGAAATTGCCAACGCGCCACTGCCCTTGTCGAAAATGCCGACCAGGCGCTGGGACAGTCGCACCTCGCCGCTGGCTGGTATCGGCCGCATCAGCTCGATGGAATGCTCACCGTGAACAAGGCCGACCGGATATTGCTTGCCTTCGAACCAGTCCACCGCCTGCGTCCAGTCCGACGGAGGCCGCATCACCGTGATGAAACTGGGAATGACCTGCTGCGGCATGCCGGGCGCGTTTTCCGTGGTGAACTGCCGCTCGAGCAGCGGATTGTCCAATCCTGCCCCGACACCGACAGCGTAGAGAAGCGCATAGTCGGAGTCCCAGGACCAGGTTCCCTCTCCCAGCTCCTTGCCGAAAAGATGGTCATATTTGGACATGGGCGTCTCTACTCCGGGACTGACGGTTCTTTGCCGCGACTTTCCGACAAGGCCCCTGCCACGGCATCCACCGTCGTTGCGACCATCGCTTCCACGCCCTGCGCGGTGGGATGCACCTTGTCCGGCTGAATCAGATCAGGATTTTCCAGCAGCGGCTGCATGAAAAACGGCACCAGCGTGTCGCCATGGGCTTTGGCCAGCGCAGGGTAGATCGGATTGAACCTGTCCGCATAGTCCTTGCCCAGATTGGGCGCCGCCAGCATACCGAGGACAACGACCTCGATCCCGCGTTTATCGAACTCACCCAGGATCGCATCCATCGACTTGCGCGTCTCCTCGGGCGGCAGGCCGCGCAGCATGTCGTTACCGCCAAGCGATACCACCGCGAGATCGGGCTTTGTATCCTGCGCATCGAGCGCGAAGGCCAGCCGCTGCGCCCCGGCCTGCGAGGTGTCGCCTGATACCGCCGCGTCGATCATCCGCGCATTTATCCCACGCGCCCTCAGCGCCGCTTCCAGCCGTGCCGGATAGCCTTCGCCGGTTTCCAGGCCGTACCCTGCAAGCAAGCTGTCGCCGAACGCGAAAATCCGCATTTCCGGGCCCATGACCGGCAGCGCGTCGGATTCCGGCTCTGCCGCAACATCCGTGGGCGCAGGGGTTGACTGCTGCGTCTCGCCGCATGCTGACAGCAAGGCCAGCATCAGGATGGGGACACAGTACATTTTCATACAACTGGCTCCTTGTGGGGCGTACCCTGACTATGCCATTGCGCGCGCGTGACAAGCCCCCCTTGCGAACTTGTGATCGACGCGCGTGGTCTCATGCTCACTCTGGGCGAAGGCAGCGGTGCGGTCGAGATCCTGCGCGGCATCGATCTGAAGGTGCCAAGGGGCCAGACGCTGGCGCTGCTCGGCCCCTCGGGTTCGGGTAAGAGCTCGCTGATGGCAGTACTGTCCGGGCTTGAGCGCGCGACCTCGGGCGCGCTGACCGTCGCGGCACAGGATTTCGCGACGATGGACGAGGACGGCCTGGCCATGGCCCGGCGCGGCCGGATCGGGATTGTCCTTCAGGCGTTCCACCTGCTGCCGACGATGACGGCGCTGGAAAATGTCGCGACGCCGATGGAGCTGGCGGGCATGGCCGATGCGAGCGAACGCGCGGCAGCGGAACTGGAATCAGTCGGCCTCGCCCACCGCCTCACCCACTATCCCACGCAGCTTTCGGGCGGCGAGCAGCAGCGCGTCGCCATCGCCCGCGCCACCGCGCCGCACCCTGCCCTCATCTTCGCCGACGAGCCGACCGGCAATCTCGACAAGGCAACCGGCGAGGCGATCATGGACCTGCTGCTTGCGCGCCGCGCCGAGACCGGCGCGACCCTGGTGACGATCACCCATGACCCTGCGCTGGCAGAACGCTGCGAGCGGGTGGTGACGCTCGCCGATGGTCAAATCGCGAGCGATACCGCGGCGGATGGCTAACGCGCTTCCCTGGCCCACCGCGTGGCGGATCGCGCGGCGCGACCTCAACGCCCGCTTCCGGGGCCTGCGGCTGCTGCTGGTCTGCCTCTTCCTCGGCGTCGGCGCGCTCGCGGCGATCGGCACCCTGACCGGCTCCATCACCGGCGAACTGGAACGCCGTGGGCGCGAGGTACTCGGCGGCGATATTGAGGTGCGCGTCTGGCAGCGCGGCCTTTCGCAGGAGGAAATGGCTTTCGTGCGCCAGTTCGGGCCCTCCTCGACCGGATACCGGATGCAGGCGATTGCCTTGGCCGGTGAATTGTCTGCGCCGGTTGCGCTCAAGGCGGTGGACGAGGCCTGGCCGATGGTCGGCAAGCTGGCGTTGCAGGACGGTCGCAACGTGGCTGCACCGGCGCCGCAAGAGCTCTACCTTGCCCCAGGAACGGCCCAGCGCCTGGGCGTCGGTAAGGGCGACAGCGTTACCATCGGAGGAACAACGCTCACGGTCGGCGGCATCATTGCCAATGAGCCCGAACAGCTCGGCGAAGGGTTCAACCTCGGCAACGTCGCGATTGTGCGCAAGGAGGTTCCCGAGCAGGCCGGTCTGACCTCGCCGGGCGCGATGTTCCAGAGCAAGACCCGCGTGTTGTTGCCGGGCAGCGCAGATCCGAAAGCAGCGACGGAGGAGATCGAGAAAAGGTTCCCCTCTGCAGGATTCGAGTTTCGCACCCGCGACAACGCCGCGCCGGGGACCGACCGCTTCGTTTCGCGTATGGGCGAATTCCTGATCATGGTCGGCCTTGCCGCGCTGGTAATCGCCGGGATCGGCATCGGCGGCGGGGTTTCCTCCTATCTGGAAGCACGTCGGTCCAGCGTCGCCACACTGAAGGTCCTTGGCGCGACCGGCGACGACATTGCCCGGATCTACCTGCTGCAAATCGGCACCGCGGCACTGGTCGGGAGCGCAGCAGGCCTTGTCGCCGGACTGCTTGTCACGCCAATGCTGGGGAGCCTGCTTGAGGGCCTGCTGCCGATCACGGCTGGCTTCGTGATCGACGGGCGCGCGCTGGCGATGGCCAGCACTTACGGCCTTATCGTTGCGCTGATCTTTTCCGCGCCGCCACTGCTGCGCGCGCGGACCTGGCCCGCCATGGCGCTGATGCGCGCGCGGATCAGCCCGCTGGCGGTATCGGCAAAGGCTCTGGCGCTGCCGGTGGGCGGCGGACTTGCCATTCTTGCGGCGCTGGTGCTGGCCACGGCAAGCAACCCCAGGCTGAGCGTGCTGTTCCTGCTCGGCGCGGCGGGCGTGCTCGGCCTGCTGGCGCTGCTGGGCCTTGCGATCCGCCAGGTCGCAGCCCGCATGCCGCGTCCGCGCGATCCGGTGCTTCGGGCGGGGCTCGCGAACCTGCACCGGCCCGGTGCGCAGACCGGCGCCCTGGTCACCGCGCTCGGTTTCGGCCTCTCCACTTTCGTGCTGCTCGCCGCGCTGCAGACCAGCCTGCAGGGCAACATCGCGGCGCGCGTGCCGCGCGAGGCCCCCGACTATTTCGTAATCGACGTGCCAAGGGACCAAGAGGCCGAATTCCGCGAGGCCGTTACCCGTACGGCGCCACAATCCGAAGTGCGCACCGTCCCCGCCCTGCGCGCGCGGATCCTTGCCTTCGGGCCGGAAGGGGCAATGACCCGGACCGATACCCTCGATCCCGAAAACCTGCCCGACGATGCCTGGGCCCTGCGCGGTGAGCGCGGCGTGACCTACGCCGACGAGCTGCCCGAAGGCAACGAGGTCGTGCGCGGAAAGTGGTGGCCGAAAGACTGGCAGGGCGAGCCGCAGGTCTCGGTCGAGGACGAGCTGACTGACGCCATCGGCCTGGAAGTCGGCGACATGCTGACCGTGGGTGTGCTCGGGGTCGAGCGCAGCGCCCGCGTCGCCTCGATCCGGCGGATCGACTGGGAGGACATGGGCTTCAACAATGTGCTGGTGTTCTCGCCCAATACGCTCGCCGACGCGCCGCACAACCTTGCCGCAACCATAAATCTGCCGCCCGGCGCGACCAGCAAGGGCCTGCTCGGGGAACTGGTGCGCACCTTCCCCACGTCCTCGGTGATCGAGACCGGTAACCTGCTGCGCGAGGCGCGCGGGCTGCTGTCGCAAATGTCGGCCGCGATTCTCTCCGCGGCCTCGGTCGCGGTGCTCGCGGGACTGGCAGTGCTATTGGGCGCCATCGCGGCGGCGCGAGCCAGCAGGCTTTACGACAATGTCGTCCTGCGGGTGCTCGGCGCAAGCCGCAGGCAGCTGTTGATGCTGCAACTGGCCGAATACGGCTTGCTCGCGCTGGTACTGTCAGGTGTGGCGCTGGTGCTGGGCAGCGCGATCGGCTGGGCGGTCATGACGCAGATGTACGAATTCGACTGGCTGCCCGACTGGCCGCGAGTCCTGGCCGTACTGCTTTCCGGCGCGTCGCTAGTCATTGCCTTCGCGCTTGCCGGTTCGCTGCCGCTGTTGCGCGCCAAACCGGCGCAGGCGCTGCGGGAACTTTAGAGGCTTCTAGGAGAACGTATCTTCCGGCGGCGGGATATCCGCATCGTCCCTCATTACGACCACCAGAGCGGCCACATGCAGCGCGGTCGGCACCAGCGGGATCCAGTTCAGGATCGGTGTCAGGTCGAAGATGGCTGCGACGACCGGCAGGGCCACGAGCCAGGTCTTGCCGATGATCTTGCCGCGTATCTGCGCGAAAACGCACAGCGCGATCAGGCAGAGAAGATGGAGAACAAACTGCGGAGCCGTCGCACCAAGGGTGGCAACGCCGGCGAGCAGCGAGTTCGAGCCCATGTAGGGCAGGATGTAGGTCGGGACCATGAGCGCGAGGTACAGCCAGAGGAAGTTGTTCCCTTTGCCCAGCAGTCGCCGCAATTCGTCCATCGCAAATGTGCTCCCTGTCAATACGACCGGACAGCGGGGCTCGCTCGCCCCGCCATCCCCGCCACGCCCTTCTGCCTCTGCGGTCAGGCGAATACCTCGGCGCTGCCCGGATCCTTGGGATCAGGGCCGAAACGGTTGGGCCCCGGCGTTCCCGGCAGGAACATCAGGACCAGCAAGGCGATGCTGGCGATAAAGCCCACGAAGGGGATCATCGACGCAACGATAAAGCCCAGATACCACCACCCGCTCATATCGCGATCGTGAAACCGCCTCACAACGACAGCAATGCTTGGGATGATGACCGCCAGCCCGAACAGTGCCAGCAACCCGGCTCCCAGGTAGAATACTGGACCCATCTCCAACTCTGCAGCCGCCGCCGGGTCACCGCTCAACGCCGCAAGCGACAAGCCACCAGCCATCATGATGCCGACCAGAACGATATAGACCAACAAAACCAGCACCACGAACGACCAGTACTCCATGCGTCGCGAGCGGCCTGAAAAATCGAAATAGCGCTTGAACGGCAGTATAGCCCAATCCAGCATTTTGCCCTCCTCATTCCCCAAAGTAAGGAATGTGGCAGACTATCAGCGAAATGCGCACCGCGAACCCCCTAAATCAGGGAGAATTTCACAGTCCTATTCCAATCCTATCCTGCTGGAATCAAGCCGGGAACCGCCACATTGCGGCTCCCGGCCGAAATTCAGAACCGATAGCGCACCGCCACCCCGTAGGTGCGCGGCTGGTTGGGATAGCCGGAGATCGATCCGATCTGGGCCGGCGAGTCGAAGATCTGGCGGATCATCCGGTCATCGAGCAGGTTGCGGCCCCAGATCGTGAACTCAAGCCCCATCTCCATGGCATAGGTGATCGAGGCGTTGAGGTCGTGGACGTTCTGCTTGAATTCGGTTGCGGCAGCAATCGCGGGTGCGGTGCTGATCACTTCGCCGGTGATCGGGTTCTTGACCACCAGGTTTGGCAGCCCCTCGACCAGCTTGAACGACGATTCGTAATGATAGTCGGCGCGCAGGATAAGGCTGTCGCCGCTGTCGAACTCGTGATCGTATTGTGCGCCAAGGGTCATGGAAAACGGCGTAACACCGGCAACCTTCGTGCCGGTGAGGTCGCCGACCCCGGAGAGCAGGAAGCTGTCATACTTCGAATCGAGGTAGGTGGCCGCGAACGTAATCGTCAGCGGATCGATCGGTTTCAGGCGTCCCTCGAACTCGAAACCGTCGACCGACTGCTTGCCGGCATTGGCCAGGAAGAAACCGGTGCCGGTGAACAGGTTGGACTGGAAGCCTTTGATCTCCTGCTTGGACACGGCGATGTTGGCCGAGGCGATGCCCCAGTTTCCTTTCAGGCCAATCTCGTAAACGGTCGACTCCTCCGGCCCGACAAAACGGCTGCCTGATCTGAGATTGGGCACCGCTAGGTTCGCCGCAACCAGTTGCGCAAGCGCGGGAGCGGTCGGGCGGCTGTCACGCGAGAGGTTCACCGAAGCGGCCTTGTAGCCGGTCGCATACCGCACATAGACGCTGGTCGAATCGGTAATCTCGTAATTCGCCGAAAGGGCGAAGGCGACATTGCTATCGCTAACCCGGCCCCTTTCCGCCACGTTTGGCAAATTCTGGAACGGCGGCAGGAATTGCAGCGGTCTCAGGGCGAGAAGCTGGCTGGCAGTTCCAACCGCGGTTGGAACAATGATCGTGTTATAAGCGGCCTGCGCATCCGCGCCGAGGGCGCCGGAGGCAATCGCCTGGATTTGCGCCGGTGTTGCGATTCCGCCGGGATTGCCGAGCGCTGCTGCGACTCCCTGGGCAACGAACAGCTGCGTCGCTCCGGGGACGAAATCGGCAAGCGGAAGCGCCGAGAACACTTCGTCGGACGTGGTGTCCGTAGAGAAACGCTTCTTATCCTTGGTATAGTTGAGACCGCCGGTGAGCGTCAGCCGGTCGGTCACTTCAAAGTCGATCTGGCCGAAAATCGAAAAGGCTTCGTCTTTCAGGCGATAGGCCTCGGTAAGCCCCCGACGATTGCCGAAGAATTGCCCGGCATAAAGCGCCGGATTGCCCTGGAGCGCGCCAAGCAGCCCCTCGACCGCCGCGACATTGAAGGCATTGTTCGACTGGCCCCGGATCAGGCGGTCGGCATAGCCGCGGAAATCGGCGCCGAACAGCAACTGGTTCGACTGATTGATCTTTTCGTTGAAGTAATATGCACCAAGCAGCGCGTTCACCCGATCGCCGAACTGTATGTCGGCACGCAGTTCCTGGGTGAAGGTCTTGATGTTCACATCCTGGAAATTGCGACCGATCAGGTCCGAACTGGTGAAGTCGGAATCCTGATCGGTGATCGCATCGACCCCGCGATAGGACGTGATCGAGGTCAGCTTCACATTGCCGAAATCATAATCGATCTGGCCGGAAATGCCCCAGTTCTCGATCTCGTTGATCGAAGCGAAATTGCTGTAGATCTCGTCAGCGAAGGGCGTGCGGAAATCGGAAATCTGTCCGCCAAGGCCGATCGGCGACGGCGCGATAATGGCAAGTGTTGAATCCGACTGGCGCAGGTTGACGACCGAGCAGCAAATCTCGTCGATCTTGCCATAGTCGCCGATCAGCCGCACCTGGAGCGCGTCGCCCGAATCGAACAGCACCTGGCCGCGTAACGACCAGCGATCGCGTTCGTCGGACCGGGTGCCGAGCGCAAGATCGCGCACATAGCCGTCTCGCTTATTGATCGCGCCGCCAAGGCTGGCTGCAATGGTGTCGGACAAGGGCCCGGTGACGTAGCCTTTCAGGACCATCGCATCGAAATTGCCGTAGCTCGCTTCGATCATGCCGCCCAGCTCGAACTCCGGCTTCTTGGTGGTCATCGAGATGATGCCTGCCGAAGCGTTCTTGCCGAACAGGGTCGACTGCGGGCCGCGCAGGACTTCGACCCGCTCCACATCGGGCAGGTCGGCGATCATCGCCGCCGAGCGCGAACGATAGACGCCATCGATGAACAGGCCGACCGATGGCTCGATACCGGCATTGTTTGCACCGTTGCCGAACCCGCGAATGATGAAATTGGTGTTGGCCGAACTTTGCAGCGTGTTGACGCGCAGCGACGGGACCAGCGAGGACAGGTCTTTCAGGTCACGGATCTGCGCCTGCTCGATCGTCGCGCCGCTGGTCACCGAGACGGCGACGGGAATTTCCTGCAGCGTTGCCTCGCGCTTGGTGGCAGTAACGATGATCGCGTCCTCGTATACCTCTGCCTCGGCAGGAGGCGCGCTGCCTTCTTCCTGCGCCCAGGCAGGGGCAACCGGAACGGCCAGGCTGCACAGGGCGGCGCCCGCCAACAGACGAGCACCAAGGCTATTGGTGTGAATAATTGATTTCATAGCGTCCCTCTCGACCAATACTGATCAGTTATTCCCGCCCTATGTTTTTATTCGGCGGATCGGCACAAAGCCAATGCGCGCTAGTATCAAGTCGCTTGCAGTGAAGGAAGCAAAATCGCCGCTTCCACGCTTGCTCCTGTCGACAGAAAAGGCTAAGGGCGCGCCAATTGTGCGGTGCAACATTTTGGCCGCAACCCGTTCCAGACACGCCCATTCATTCACGAGGCCCTCGCATGACCGCCCCGCTTCCCCTGCGCAACATCGCGATCATCGCGCACGTCGACCATGGCAAGACCACGCTCGTCGACCAGTTGTTCCGCCAATCCGGCACCTTCCGCGACAACCAGCGGGTGGAAGAACGCGCGATGGATTCCAACGATCTCGAGCGCGAGCGTGGCATCACCATCCTAGCCAAGCCGACCTCGATCGAATGGGCCGCACCGGATGGCGCGGTCCGCATCAACATCGTCGACACGCCCGGCCACGCCGATTTCGGCGGCG
>CAZRVW010000112.1:0-9101 GCA_964603645.1 uncultured Novosphingobium sp.
GCACATTGCGACGCGAAGTGCTCAATGCCGAGTGGTTCGCATCGACCCGCCAGGCGCAGATCGTCATCAACCAGTGGCTTCGACAGTACAATCACATCCGCCCGCATCATGCGCTCGCCATGCGTCCGCCAGTCCCCGAAACCTTATTAGAGAAACCCAAAATTACTGGCCCAGCCTCAGGGGGCTAGACACTCGCACCACCCCGATTGACCGACGTCCGCCAACCACCTCCCCTTGCTATATTCCGACTCTCAATCGCGTCGACTGACACCGGTCGTTTGGTCAGGGCTGGAATTTGTCCACGCGGCCTCGAAATTAAATTACAATTCAGCCGAATGAGATCAGGCTCTCGGAGGCAATTGTAGGCGCCCTTCGTGAGCCCTGCCAGCCCTCCCCCAAGGAAAACTCAGAACGTAATGACGCTGCGTGCCACCTTGCCCTCGGCCATTTGCGCATAGCCTTCGTTGATCGCTTCGAGCGGAATCTGTTGCGAGACGAGTTCGTCGAGCAGCAGGCTGCCGTTGAGGTAGTGCGCGGCCAATTTGGGCAGGTAGGTCTGGAATGGCGCCGACCCCATCAACGTACCGATCACTTTCTTCTCTGCCATGGCGAACGCGGTAATCGGGATTTCCAACCTTGCATCGTGGCTCGTCACGCCGACAAGCACCAGCGTCCCGCCGGTCCTGATCATCGCCAAGGCATCCTGCGCCGTGGAGGCGCTGCCTACGACCTCGAAGGCGTAGTCAACGCCCCCATGCGTCATCTCCACCACATTGCCGACTGCGTCCGGACCAGCAAGAACGCCATCGGTCGCGCCGAACCTGCGCGCCATTTCAAGCTTTTCTGCGCTCGTATCGATTGCGATTATCCTCGCCGCTCCAGCGATACGCGCTCCCTGCACCGCGTTGAGGCCGACCCCGCCGCAGCCGACCACGGCGACCGTGCTGCCGGGCTCAACCTTCGCAGCGTTGAGCACCGCGCCGGTTCCGGTCAGAACGCCGCATCCCATCAAAGCCGCGCTGGCGGGCGGCATGCCCTCGGGCATTTTTACCGCCGAGCGCTGATGAACAACCATTTCCTCGGCGAAGCCGCCGAGATTTCCGAGCTGGTATATCGCTTCGCCATTGCGCGTAATGCGCGAGCCCGCTTCGCGATTCACAGGCTTGCCCGGCTTGTCCTCGCAGCGATGGCTATTGCCATCCTGACATTCGTGACAGTGGCCGCAAAATGCGGAGAAACAGGTGATAACCATATCGCCGGGGACAAATCCGCTGACGCCGATGCCCACGGCTTCGATTACCCCCGCTGCCTCATGCCCAAGGACAGCAGGCAGCGTTGTTGGCAGATCGCCGAGGATCATGTGGTAGTCGGAGTGGCACAATCCGCTGGCAAGAACGCGGATACGCAATTCTTCCTCGCGCGGACCGTCGAGTTCCACTTCCTCGATGTCCAAGCGTCCCAACTGGCGAAGCACGGCTGCTTTCATCACGAGGCCCTCTCAACGGCCGGTGTGAGAACGCGGCCTATGGAAATAAATGTGCATAGCGGTTGCCGGGCTGTCTAGCACTTGTCGGTCCATGATCTGCAAACCCTGATATGCCGGATGCCTTCCCTGTTCGTGCGGGGAAATTTCCCTGTTCGAGAATTTAGGAAATCTGCCGCGAGAATGGCGGATTTCTGCGGGCTACCGCGAAACCCTCACCGGAAATGAGCCCGAAAAACGTGAAATTCCCTGTATTTTCCCTGTTTATCAGGGAAATTCTCTCTCCCGAGCGGTTCGCTTCGACGACGATCGAAACGGCGTCAGCCTCTCGAACTCAACACGGTCGCGGTCGATCCGCCGTCGACCTTAAGGTCGCATGCAGTGATGAAACCCGCCTCTTCGCTGCACAGGAAGCGCGCCGCCATGGCGATGTCCATTGGTGAGCCGATGCGCCCGATTGCCGCGGCGTGCATCGTATCGGCGGCTCCCGGCGTCTGCTCGTTCTCGGCCAGACCCATCGGCGTGTGGATGACACCTGGAGAAATGCTGACCACGCGCACGCCTTTCGGGCCGAGCTTCATGCCCCAGCGCTCGGTGAGCAGGTGGACACCACGCTTGGACAGCGAATAGCTCACGCCGCGCTTGCCCACTTCGCCGCCCTCGCCGCCCATGGCTTCGACCGCTGCGCCAATACCCTGGATAAAGCCGTCGTTGAGCGGGTCGACCAGCAGTGCGTCCAGATCGGCAATTACTGGCATCATGTGCCCTGCCATCGAAGCGATCGGCACCACGGTGCTGCCCGGCGCGAGCACCGGTTCGAGCGCCGCCATCAGCATTTCGGATGCGACGAGATTGACCTTCATGATCGCCTGCCAGTCGGCCAGCGAGGGTGATAGGCCTGCGGTGTGGACCACCGAACAGGGCCGATCCTTGTCCAGTTCACCCGCAAGTGCGGCGATATGGGCCGGGTCCAGCATGTCGCCGGCATGGGCAGTGACGATGTTACCGGCAGCGCGCAGTTCATCGGCGAAGGCGTCGAGCTTTTCCTTCGAGACGTCGCTGAGCACCAGATCGCAGGTCGCACCGAACAGATAGGCGCAGGCGCGGCCCATGCCGCCCGCCGCACCGGTGATGAGCGCCTTGCGGCGAATTACTGCTGATTCCACGATTTCCTCTACCGAATAGAATTACTGTCCGTGGCCCTGCGCGCGCTGGGCCTGACGGCGAATGAAATTGGGCTGCCCGGTATGGGCGGTAATGCCGCCATCGACCACGAGATTATGCCCTGTGATGTAGCTCGCATCGTCTGAAGCGAGAAAGGTGATGGCCGCGGCGATGTCCTTGGGTTGGCCGGGCCGGTGCAGCGGCACGCGCTCCATCCACTCCTCGCGATCCTCGACCCGCTCGATCGCCATCGACGCCAGCGGCGTTTCGACGACGCCGGGACAGACCGCGTTCACGCGGATGCCCATTTCGGCGCATTCCATCGCCAGCGACCGGGTGAAATTGACCACTGCGCCCTTGGACGCATTGTAAGGAGTCATCAGGTAGTCGCCCCCGATGCCCGAGATCGAAGCCGTGTTGACGATGTTTCCGCGCGTCGCCTCAAGGTGCGGGATCGCCGCCTTGCAGCCAAGGAACACACCGCGCGAATTCACCGCGAAGACCTTTTCCCATTGCTCGAGAGGCAACATCGAGGTCGGCATGGCCGCGCCGATCCCGGCGTTGTTGACGATGCAATCGAGCTTGCCGCGCTTGGCTACGGTCTCCTCGACCATGGCCGTGACCTGCGCCTCATCGGAAACGTCCACCTGAAAGAAGATCGCGCCTTCGGCCAGGCTGGCGGGCTCGTTCATGTCGGCAACCGTTACCAGCGCGCCCTCCGATGCAAAGCGTGCCGCTGTCGCTGCGCCGATCCCGCTCGCACCGCCGGTGACGATCACTACTTTGCCGGAAAACCTTGTCATGTCCGCTCCCTTTGCGCATCTGTTCGCGGGTGACGCATAGCCATGAAAACACTGCCCCGCCAGCCACTCGGTCTACCGGCCATGTCCTGATCGCCGGGGCGAGCGGCGTGATCGGCGCGGCGGCCGTCGTGGCTTTTGCAAGGGCCGGATGGCACGTGAGCGCCCTGTCGCGGCGCAAGCCGATCGTGACACAGGACTGCGCATTCGAGCATGTGTCCGCAGATCTCACCGATGCGGATGCCTGCGCTGCGCTGGTCGGCGAACTGCCGCCGGTTACCCACCTTGTCTATGCTGCCGTATCCGAAGTGCCGGGCCTCGCCCCGGGGTGGATCGATCCGGCGCAGATCGAAAAGAACGGAGCGATGCTGCGGCACGTGCTCGGCCCGCTGGCTGAAACGGGGCAATTGCAGCATGTCTCGATCCTGCAGGGCACCAAGGCCTATGGCGCGCATCTCCACCCGGTGACCCTACCCTTGCGCGAGAGCCAGCCGCGCGACGACCATGCCAATTTCTACTGGCTGCATGAGGACACCACCCGCGAGCAGGCGGCGCTTCACGGCTTTGCCTTCACAATCTGGCGTCCGCAGGTCCTGTTGGGCAGCGCGCCGGGCGCGGCGATGAATCCGGTCGCCGGAATCGGCGCCTACGCCGCCCTGTGCCACGAGCGGGGCCTGCCCTTCACCTTGCCCGGTGAGGCCCTGTCGCTGTGGGAAATGGTCGATGCCGATCTGTTCGCCGAGGCCATGGTCTGGGCCGCGACAGCCGAGGCGGCGGCGGACGAAACCTTCAATTTCACCAATGGCGACATGTTCGCGCTGCGCCACGCATGGCCCGACCTTGCCGCCTCATTGAGTCTCGATCCGGATGGCGAAGCGCCGGACAGTTTCACAGCCTTCCTGGCCGACCCGCAAAACAGCAAGGCATGGCGCGAGATCGCAGCTCGCGAAGGCTTGCTTCTCGACGATCTCGACGCAGTGCTCGGGCAGTCGCATACCTATCTCGATATCCTCAATGCCGGACGCGTAGCGCAAAAGTCGCTGCCGCTGACCGTGAGCACGATCAAGCTGCGTCAGGCCGGGTTCGGCGGCTGCATCAATTCGCTGGTTTCACTGCGGCGGCAGTTGTCCGCGATGGTAGATCTCAGGCTGCTGCCTGAGACGGCTCGTCCGCAAACACCGGATAACGCCCCAAGCTGAAGAACAGCGCCGAGGCGACCAGCGCCAGCGGGATATATGCTTCGAGCGCAATCTCGTAGCCGCCGGTCAGGTCGTAACCGAGATTGACGAGAAACGGCCCGAGCCCAGTCGCGAAGGCCAGGATCCCGGAAATCACACCGAAGATCGTGCCGAAATTCTTCAGTCCGAAATGGCGGGTGGTGAGATAGGCAACGCAGTCGAGTTCCGCACCCAGCGACAGGCCCAGGATCAGCACTGCCGCCGAGGCAGCAGTTACCGAACCGGGGTTGGCCAACACCAGCATCGCGGCAAGGGCAGGCGCCAAAAGGCTCACGCCGCCGACGATTCCGCCGTTGATGCGATCGAGCAGGTAGCCGCCGATCAGCCTGCCCGCGACAGTCGATATGCCGATCAGTCCGGCGATTCCCGCAGCTTGCGCCCGCGGAATGCCCGACGCGGAGAATATCGGAATGAAGTTGGAGACGAACGAGATGATGACCAGTGTCGTGAAGAAAGCCGCGCCGCCCAGCCGCGCGAATTTCCAGGACAGCAGGCCCTCGCGCCAGGCGATCCCGGTGAGCGGCATAATCGGTGCCTGTTTCGCTTTCACCTCGCCATTGCGCCCGGCAATCCTTGCGCGGTCCGCCGCGCTGGTGAAGAACAGAAAGGCGACCGGAAACACCACGGCCACGAAGGTCCACATCATCGCCACATAGGCAAAACGCCAGCCGTAAGTGTCAATCAGCCAGGTCGCATAGATCGGAGTCAGGGTCGAGCCGAGCGCCGCGCCGCACAGCATGACCGAGATAGCCAGCCCCCTGCCCTTGTCGAACACGCTGGAAACCCCGGCGGTCCAGGTCGTCGGCTTCATTGGCGCGCTGGCCACGGACAGCACGAACCAGATCGCCAGCCACAGCGTCAGAGATGCTGTCGCCAGCGAGAGCAGGCTGAAAACGGTTCCATAGGTCAGGATCGCGAACAGGCCAACCCGGCGCGCGCCCAGCCGGTCGATGACCGCCCCCGCGAGCGGCGAAAGGAAGATGCCGAGAACGGCATAGAGCGTCATGCCCGAGGCGATCTGGGCCCGCGACCAGCCGAATTCAGCCTCCAGCGGAGCGATGAACGGTCCCAGCGAATAGGTCGTGACCGAGGACAGGGCGAAGCCCAGCGCTCCCGCGAGCACGACTGTCCAGTTGCGCCGCCATTCCTGCGCGGCACCGGACGTCGCAGTCTGCTGGTCTGTCGCGGCGGTGTCGGTCAGATATCGTAGTCCGCTGTCGGCCCATCGATCCCGATCGGGCGACCCATGGCATAGTCCCCGGAGATCGTCGTGCGATACATCACCCGCGTGTCATCGGGATGCGCGCCTTCGGCGCTGTGCAGCACCCGCCAGTTATCCCACAGCACCATGTCGCCCATCCGCCAGTCGTGGATATAGGCAAGCTCGGGATCCATGCAGTATTTGCAGACCTCGTGAAGCAGGGCGTCTCCCGCCCAGGAACCGTCCTCGTAAATGCCGAGCGCGAAACCGGGCGAGACGTTGAGCACCTTGCGCCCGGTTTTTTCCTGCTCGTAGACCATCGGATGGATGACGCGCGGATAGGTGAACTTGTTCTTCTGGATTGCCTCGCCCGATGCCGCCATGCGCTTGCAGGTGACGCCGTCGGTATCGGCGAACATATGGCTGCCGTGGTCGATGGTAATCTCGTAGACGACGTGCTTGCCTTCTATCTGGTCGCGCAGGTGCTGCGGCAAGCGCTCGTACGCGGCGATCTGACACAGAAAGCCGGTTCTGCCGAAGCGCGGCGGGATCTGGTCGGGCTTGAGAATGCCGCCGCGATTGATCGAGGCGCTGTAAACCAAATCGGAATGCCACGGCAGCCAGGCACCACGCGGCTCGCCGCGTACGTCGTAAAGCGAGCCGTCCTCAGGGTAGAACTTGATCTTGGTAAGCGCGGGATTGGTTTCCGAGCGCACCGATGGAAACAGGTGCTCTTCCAGCGGGCCGAAACAGGAGCTCAGCTCCATCTGCATCTCGTCCGAGCTGTCGCCGTCGCGGAACAGCAAAACGCCCTTGTCGATCCACAAGTCGTAGATCGCCTTGCGCGTTGCTTCGTCTTCTAGCATCGCGAGCGTAAGCCCGGAGACGGTCGCGCCGAACGGCAAGCCTTCGCGAAGAGGCGCAATTTCGTAGCGACTGGCGACACTTGCCATCGAAACTCTCCCTAACGCACCATCGGGGGATCGCGGCGCACAACAAGAATGGCACGCCGCGGCCTCGCTGGCAATTGACGCTTGTCAAGCGAGCCCCGGCCATCGACAGTGTCGCCCGTAGAAGAGAGGATCGCCATGAACGAAGTCACTGTCGCCTTCGACGCCAACAACCACCTTGGCGAAACCCCGATCTGGTCGCAGGAGGATCAGGCGCTGTGGTGGGTCAATTGCGAGGAGCCGCCCGAAATTCATCGTTGGTCGCCAACGACCGGCGAGCATTCGAAGTGGGACTTTCCCGACCGGGTCGGCGGTTTCGTGCACAAGGCGGACGGCGGCCTGCTGGTCGCACTGGCCGACGGGCTCTACGATTTCGATCCGGAAACCGGAAAAATGCAGGTTCGCGCCAAGTCCGGCCTGCCGCCGCAGATCAAGCTCCACGAATGCCATTGCGACCGGCAGGGGCGGTTCTGGATCGGCGCCTACGACCACGATTTCGGGCAGGACCGGGGCGCGCGCAAGGCAAGCTGGTTCCGGCTCGACGGCGACAAGCTCACCCCGGTGATAGACGGCGTCGCCGTCGCCAACGGCCTGGCTTTCAGCCCGGACGGCACCCGCGTCTACATGGCCGATGCACCAAGCCGCAGCGTCAATGTCTATGATTACGGCCCCGCCACCGGCACACCGAGCAATCCGCAGCTGTTCTTCAAGCTGGAAGACGGCGAAGGCTTTCCCGACGGCGCGACGGTGGACAGCGAAGGCGGATACTGGCTGGCCAATGTCGCGGCAGGCCGCCTGCGCCGTTACTTGCCCGACGGCACGCTGGAGCGGATTGTCGAGCTGCCGTTCTCGAATCCCACCAAGCCGGCCTTCGGCGGGCCCGATCTCGCCACACTCTATGTCACTTCGTGCCAGCTGGACCTACCGGTCTACAACCAGCCGACCATCGACAACGGCGCTGTGTTCGCGGTCGAGACCGGCTTTGGCGGTGTTGCCGAAACGCCACTGAAGGACTGACGGTCGACCAGTCCCGGCGGCGAACGTTGCAATTGCGCCGCGCTCGCCTAGAGGAATGACAGGTTTCCGGCGCAGCATGGCGCCACAGAGATGGGATTGGCCTGAGTATGTATCTCGCGCCCGAAGGGGAAGAGCTGGAGATTGCCACCGCAGCCGCGGATTTCATTGCAGATGCCCTGCCGATTGCGCGGCTCCATGAAGGCTCCAGGCCGGACATGTCGCCCGAACTGCGCACGTCGCTCGGCGAAATGGGCTGGTTCGCGCTTGCCCTGCCCGAGGATGCGGGCGGCAGCGGGCTCTCCGCCATCGAACATGCGCTGTTCTTCCGCGAAATCGGCAGGCAGTGCGGACCTCTCGACGTGCTGGTACAGGCGCTCGCAGCCAATTGCGTGCAGGATGATGACCTGAGCGCGGCACTGATTGCGGGCGAGCAAGGGGTCGGCTTGCTGGTTGCGGATGGCGAGCGGCACCGGCTGATCGGCGCTCTCGATGCGCGCTATGGCCTTGCCGTGTCGCCGCAAGGGGCAGCTCTACATGATTTGGCGGGCGCGACAATCGACTTTCGGCCCGCGCTAGATCCCGCCAATTCGCTTGCCGTTGTGAGCGACATTGGGTCTGCCGTAGCGACCAGCGAAGGCGCGCGTGTCTGGCAACTGGGTCAGGTCGGCGCGGCGGCAATGCTGCTCGGCCTCGCCGAAGCAGCACTCGATCTCATCGTCGAATATGCCAAGGTCCGCGAGACCTTCGGCAAGCCGATCGGATCATGGCAGGCGGTGCGCCACGTCTGCGCCGACATGGCCGTCGCCAACGAGGGCGCACGGGCGCAGCTATGGTATGCGGCAACCGCCCTGAAGGAAGGACGCGGCGATGCCACCGCGCACCTCGATGCCGCCAAGCACCTTGCCAACGAGGCCGCGCAGTTCGCGACCGACAGCACCATCCAGCTGCATGGCGGGATCGGCGTTACCGACGAGCACGATGCGCATTTGCTGATGAAGCACGCCGCGCTGCTTTCGCGGCTGTTCGGCGAGCGCAACGCGCTGCTCGCCGACCTCCTCCATGCCGAGCTGGAGGACTGACCATGGATCTCAGGTACTCCGACGAAGATCGTGCATTCCGCGCCCGTGCCCGCGAGTGGCTTGCGGCCAATGCTCCCAAGACGCCGCGACCTCCCGACGGACCGGAAGCCGAACGCTTCGACCGCGACTGGCAGAAAAAGTTGTTCGACGGCGGCTGGGCGGGCGTTGC
>CAZRVW010000113.1:0-9023 GCA_964603645.1 uncultured Novosphingobium sp.
GGCGCTATGGCTATCGCAAGGTCGGCCAGCTGCTACGCGCTGAAGGCTGGCGAGTGAACCACAAGAAGGTCGAGCGGATCTGGCGCGAAGAGGGTCTGCAACTGCCGCAGCGGCACAAGAAGCGCAGGCGGCTCTATCATCACGATGCCTCGATCATCCGCCTGCGGCCGAGATATGCCAACCACGTCTGGTCAGTGGACTTCGTGCACGACAAGCTGAGCAATGGCCAACCCTACAAGATGTTGACGGTTCTCGATGAGTACACGCGTGAGGCCCTGTGCGTGAAGGTCGCCACCAGCATGGGATCATCAGACGTGCTGGAAGCGCTGTATCCCTTGCTCCTGGAGCGCGGGTCGCCAACCCACATTCGATCCGACAACGGGCCGGAGTTCGTATCCGCACCCTTCCAGGAATGGCTCAGGCGGGTCGGCATCGAGCCGATCCGGATCTATCCGGGCTCACCATGGGAGAACGGCTACAACGAGCGCTTCAACGGCACCCTGCGCCGCGAAGTGCTCAATGCCGAGTGGTTCGCATCCACCCGCCAGGCGCAGATCGTCATCAACCAGTGGCTTCGACAGTACAATCACATCCGCCCGCATCATGCGCTCGCCATGCGTCCGCCAGTGCCTGAAACCTTATTAGAGAAATCGAACATCACTGGCCCAGCCTCAGGGGGCTAGACATCTACGGCTGGCCGCAATCAATTCAACCTGGCAGCGACACCGCATCGGTTACGTGAATCACACCGTTTGAGGCCGCTAGATCGGCATTAACGACCCTCGCGATACCGCCATTCTCGTCCGTGATCGTTACCGTACCGTCATCTAGCCGAGCGGTCAGGACGCTGCCTTCCAATGTGGTCAGCTTGGCCGAACCGCCGTTATCGCCGATTTGAGAGACAAGATCGGCAGCCGTCACTCTGCCCGCGACGACATGATAGGTGAGGACGGCTTGCAACTGAGCCCGGTTTTCAGCCTTGAGTAGGGCAAGTACCGTGCCCTCAGGCAAGTTGGCGAACGCTTGGTCGGTCGGCGCGAAAACGGTGAACGGGCCCGCGCCGGAGAGGGCGTCGACAAGTTCGGCAGCTTTGACAGCGGCAACGAGCGTCTCGTGCTGGGGAGAAGCGACTGCCGTATCAACAATCGTAGCAGTCTCATGGTGACCGGCGGCTGCGGAATGCGCTGTGCCGAGCAAAAGTGTAGCTGCAATGGTGGAGAACATCTTCATCGCGAATTCCTTCAAGCAAACTGTGAAAATTTTTTGAGGCATTAATTGTTCTCAATGTCGGACATGAAATTGAGCCAAATTCAGGAGCCGCTCAACATGGCCCAAGGGGCAGGTCACTTCGCCGGGCGGCATGTGCCATTCCTCAAGCTGCGATAATGCGACATTCAGCGAGTACGTCGCTGTTTATTCCTGTCACGAAGCAGTGCCGATGATACGTCTTGCAAATACCATCCGGGCCTGCGTGTTTGGCGTTTCTGGCGGCATCGGACGGGCGCTGTGCGACAAACTTTTGGAGTCGGATCGGGTGGCCCGAGTCTACGCCGGGGCGCGAAACGAAGTCAGTTTGAGGCACGAGAAGCTCACCAGTTTCACGTTTGATTTGCTTGACGAAGAATCGATCGCCTCCTCCGCGCGTGCGATCAGCAAGGACGGACCTCTCGACCTGGTGATTGTGGCAACAGGCGTGCTGCAAAGCGAGAAGCTTTGGCCGGAGAAGACTTGGCGTGCAATTAATGCCGATCAGATGGCGACCGCATTCGCGATCAATGCGATCGGACCGGCTCTGATTGCCAAGCATAGCTTACCGTTGCTGCGCAGCGATGGCCGTGCGGTCTTTGCCGCTCTTTCGGCAAGAGTGGGCTCGATCGGCGACAACCATCTGGGCGGGTGGCACAGTTATCGGGCTTCTAAAGCAGCGCTTAACCAATTGGTGCGCAATTTCGCAATCGAGTTGCAACGCAAGAATGAAGAGGCCATTGCGGTGGCGCTGCATCCCGGTACGGTCGATACTCGCCTTTCCCGACCATTCCAGCGCGGCTTGCCTGATGGTCAGCTTGTTTCGCCCGAAACGAGCGCGGCACACTTGTTGCGTGTGATCGGCAACCTCACGCCCAAGGACCACGGACATCACTTAGCTTGGGACGGGTCGCGCATCCCATCCTAGAGCTCACTCCGTGCAATCAGCAATCAAAAGAGGAGGCCCGATGACCACGCGCTGGATGGAAAACCTCGCGATCATCGGGCTCAGAATGAATGCGACCGATGGCGACAGTGGCAAAATACCCACCGATACCGGCATTAGGGCATAGCGACCGCCGCTGAAATCCAGACGAATGACATCGTCGTAATTGCAAGAGATAGACTGGCGGCAAGAACGTAGTGAAAAACTCCTTCTTCGCGACCAGCTCGCGCAGCATCGGTAGTTGTCGTAATTTGATTGTTGGGGGAGGACATGACCACGTTTCCTTTCATCATAATTGTCGACTTGTGGAAAATGGTCGACGCTTACTTCCCCAACAACCTGTCTCAACGGGCATTGCAAGTAACGCGCACCGCGACTGGGAATCGCATCTCAAAGGTTTTCGTTCTCGCTCGTCGAAATAGCCGCGAGATGTCGCAGAAGAGAAATCTCTGGTTGCCTGATTGAATGGAGTGCAAGGCTGACGGGGAACGGGAGAGGGGCCGACAGATCAGCCTTGCTTAATTGTGATGACTGCTCGCAAACGAAGGGAACACCTGTCCTTTGGGGCAATCGTCAGTAGCCTGCCTCGATCGCGGCGCGAATGGCATCGGCTGAGGTGCGCACGCCCAGCGCTCGAAACATGGCCGAACGGTGCATCTTTATCGTGCGCTCGCTGAGGCCGAGATCATACGCGATCTGTTTGTTGAGCTTGCCACGGGCCATCTCGATCAGAATTTCACGCTGGCGCGGACTGAGCTTCGCAATCCGGTCATAGGCACTGCGCCTCCGCTCGTCATTGGCGCGGGCCTTGTCCTCGGCGATCTCGACTTGCGAACCCAGATAGTATTCCAGCTTGCCCGCGGCATCGAAAATCGGCGCCACCATCACCGCATTGCGGAAGGGTGTTCCATCCTTCTTGTAATTGAGGATTTCGACCATGGTTGGTCGCTGCATTGCGATGCCGGTCCGCAAGGTTTCAGTTAGCCAGGGTTCTGTTTCTGGACCTACCAGGAAACGGCAGTTGTTTCCTATGATCTCTTCGCGAGCGTATCCGGTGAGAGCGATGAACGCATCGTTGCAGGCAACGATCGGGTTGTCAGGCTGCCGCGGGTTGCTCACAACTGCGGCGACTGCGCTGGAAGCAATCAGATCTGACGGGTTCATAGAACAGGTGTAGTGAAAGCAAACGACCAAGGGAAGAATGCCCTTTGGTACGTGTTGTTCTCCAAGGGGTCGCGCTGCTTCGGATAGTTATCTTTCCGTGATCTCACATCCTTGGAGTTAGCCCGATGCGGATCGGCATTGTTGGAGCAGGCATGGCTGGTCTCGCGTGTGCTCAAGTGCTGGGCAGTCAGGGATACGAGGTTCGGCTCTTTGACAAAGGTCGCGGTCCGGGCGGCCGAATGGCGACCCGGCGCGTGTCCACGCCCGCTGGCGAAGTCTCCTTCGATCATGGCGCCCAATACTTCAGCGCCCGCGACGAACGCTTTGTCGAAATCGTTCGGGCATGGCATCGCAGGGGCCTCGTCGCGCCCTGGCCAGAGGCCGATCCCGAAGCCTGGGTCGGCGTGCCGGCGATGAACGCGGTCATCAAGGACATGGCGCGGCACCACGAGATCGCTCTCGGGCAGATGGTCAAAGCCCTTGAGCGGCGGGATGACGGTTGGCATCTGATGTTGGACGGCTTAACTGCGGGGCCTTTCGATGTTGCCATTGTCGCGATTCCCGCAGAGCAAGCAGCGGCGCTCATATCTCTGCACGATTTCGAGATGGGGTGTGTCGCCTTGCGTGCGCGATCAAGTCCATGCTGGACAGGCCTGTTTGCCTTCGATGAACCACTGTCGACAACACGCGAAATTTTGAGGAACAGGGGCATCATTGCTTGGGCCGCCCGTAATAGCGCAAAACCGGGCCGCGAGGGGCCGGAAAGCTGGGTGGTGCAGGCACAGCCGAGTTGGACACAGGCCCATTGCGAGGACGATCCGGCGCATGTAACCGACCAACTGCACGATGCGCTTGGCAAGGAACTGGGCGCAGCTCTGCCACCACCGATTATTGCCACCGCTCATCGCTGGCGCTTTGCGATGTCCAACGGCTCCGGCGATCAGGTGCTATGGAATCCTGACCTGCGACTTGCAGCCTGTGGCGACTGGCTGGTCGGTCCGCGTGTCGAATCAGCATGGCTGTCGGGTCATGAGTTGGGCCAGCGGATCGTGCACACTGCGGAATCGCAAACAATGCAGCAGAGCTTGGCATAACCAGGTTGCCTGTTAGACCGTATTGAGCTCCGGAGCGCATCGCCAGAAAAAAGGCCAAAAGGAGAACGTCCATGTCGATCGGATTTCAATCCAGGCGGGTGCAATCCGCCGCTCTTCTCGCCGTCATCGCGCACGGAACATTAGTAACGCTCGCAGCGTTTGGACTTGCATAGTTGATCCTGATGCGTGTTCGCGCGCTCCAATTCATTCCTCGCGGGGTAAATTATGACCGATGTCGCGGTCGCCAAACTGGACGAACTGGAAGACCGTAAGCCTGCGTATGCGCTTGTGGCCAATGTCGATCTGGTGCTCGTTCGTTAAGACGAGAAGGTTGCGGTTTTCTATGGTCGCTGTCTCCATCGCGGGGCGCTGATGGCGGACGGCGACGTGGATGAGGACGACAATCTAACCGTTCGGCCTTCCACAATATGGGATCGAGAAATGCCGTACGGGTGACGTAACGGCACCATCCGGAAGTCTTGCATTCCCGGCAGGAATGCCACACCCACCAATTCTTGAGATGTTATTTGCCAAGAGAAGTGGCCATGAAGAAAATCGCCGCAGTCGCATTGTGCTCTGCCATTATTATCGCACCCGTTACGCATGCGCAGGAAACGGGGTTGGACGATGCATTGCCGCCCGTGGTGCAAAAATTGGTCGATTGTCGGCAATTGACAGACCCGGCAGAAAGGCTGGCCTGTTACGACACGCAGACTGCTGAGCTAGTCGCAGCGCGCGAACGCGACGAGATTGTGTTGGCTGACAAAGAACAAATTTCAGAGGCAAAGCGCGGCCTGTTTGGTTTCTCCTTGCCCAAACTGCGCATTTTTTTCGGTAATGACGAAAATGAGATCAGTGAGATTGAGGGGGTCATTGCTGCTATTGCCAGTGATGGCGGTTCCAGATCCTTGTTCATTTTAGAGGATGGGGCGCGCTGGTTGCAGATTGACGGTCGTCATATCAGGGCCAAGCCGGGGGCTACCATCACCATTCGCAAGGCCGCCCTGGGCAGCTATATGGGCAAGATCGGCAATTTTCCATCTATTAGGGTGAAACGCCTGGCTGACTAACCAAGTTCTGTCGTCATCGGTTGCTGGCGTAATAGCCTGGGCCGAGTGGCCTAACGCCAACGAAAAAGGGCGGCCCCGCAAGGAACCGCCCTAATTCTTTATCCGATCCAGAAGGGATTAGAAGTTGACGGAAACGCCGGCGTAGTAACGACGACCCAGCGGATCATACGTACCAGTGTCACTTTCCATACCGGCGGTGATCAGGCCACCTGCATAGACCGGCGAGTTATCGAACACATTGTCCACACCGACATAGAATTCATACCCTTCTGCAGCCGTGAAACGGGCCTGCAGGTCCAGATAGAATTCGTCGTGCCAGCGATAATCGCCATAACCATCATCACCCGGACCGACACCGGTCAGCTGGTCATCAAGGTAAGCCGGGCCGTAATAGGTGCCAGTTGCCGAGAAACGGAATGCATCCACATCCAGGAAGGTCTGGAGTGTGAAGCGATCCTTCGAGGCACCAACTTCACCCTTGAACACGTCCCGACTGTCAGGTTCTGCAACCAGCGGCAGCAGATAACCTTCGCGCAGGTGCGAGTAAATCAGCGAGACCGACAGGCCAGCACCGTCCTTCAGGAAGTCGAGGCCAGTGGTGTAGTTGACCTTAACGTCAATACCTTTAACCTTGAAACCACCTGAGTTGGTCGGGCCGGTGTTCACTTCATCCAGCGAACCTGCGCTGTACGGACCAACGGCATTCTCACGACGTGTGATGAACTGACAGAAGCTGTCAATGCCTTCCTGATAGCACTGGTTCAGAATGAACTGGCGCGGGGTCAGCACGATCGCATCTTTGATCTTCACATTGTAGTAATCCACCGAAACCGTCAGGTTACGCAGAGCGTCAATCGAACGGGGGGTGATCACGATACCAGCGGTGAAGACTTTGCCGGTTTCTTCACCTAGATCAGGGTTGCCGCCGTCAAATCCGGTGACGCCCTGCACATCAGACGTGCCGTTCAGGGTGAACACGCCGCCATTGATGGCTGCGTTGTTTGCAACACCCGGATCGGCGAAGCAGCTCTGCGCCAAGACCGAACCGTCCTGAGTGACACTGCTACAAGGGTCAGTCAGGGTCGGGAAGGTCTGGCTCAGGCCAGCATACAGTTCGCTGATGTTGGGTGCCCGAACGGTTTCGGCATAGGTCGCACGAAGGCGAACATCCGGAATCGGTGCGATTTCTGCACCAACGTTCCAGCTGAAGGTTCCGCCAACAGTGTTGTAGTCGGAGTAGCGAGCCGCACCGCTGATCGAAGCTTCATGGACGAACGAATCCTGGATCAAGGGGACGCGAAGTTCGCCATAAACTTCCTTCACGTTGAACGAACCGCTGGTTGGCGGCAGTGCGTTGCCAGCGTTCAGGCCACCTTGGGTCAGAACGTCCCACACGTCAGACGATTTTTCCTTACGGTATTCAACACCGCCAGTGAACATGATCGGGTCAGCACCAGAATGCAGAGCGAACAGCTCGCCGCCGATAAACGCGCCAACCTGAATCTGGCTAGTTTCAGCGTTGAAGGCAGTGGGGGCAGCCAGATAGGCCAGTGCTTCATCAGACAGTGAATTCTGACCGAACCAGTTAGCCGGGGCACACCCCTGGTCAGCTGCAATTGGATCAGCACACATATAGCCACCAGCACCATCGGGGATGATCTGGTTGGCCTTGATCGCATTGGGCGTGTTGATCTGACCGCTGCCGAGCTGGGTCGTCTGGGTCTTGCCGTAGTTGAAGAAGGCTTCATAGGTCCAGCCTTCGGTGAACTCACCACGCGAACCCAGAACGATACGGAAAGTATCGCGATCTGCGCTTGAATGACGCGGACCAAAATCGGTCAGGCGCTTGGTCATGAAGATATCGCGCAGGCCGTCACCGTCGGTGTCGCTAGCATCATTGTAGATTGCATCGGGCACATAGGGGTTACGGAAGACCGAGCCGTCAGCCAGAAAGGTCTCTATCGGCATCTGGCCCGTGGTGCTCCAGATGTTTTCCGAAGCCAGCGGGAACGGCTCGATGTTCGAGTTCACGCTGGTTGAGGCATAGCTTCCCTGCAGGAAAATGTCGAAAGCCGGCGAAATTTCATAATTTGCATTGATCGACAGCAGGTAACGCTCGGTCGGCGCAGCCAGATAACGAAATGCGGTACGGTCAAAGCCCGTGGGGCCAACGCCATCGCCAATAGCGGTCGAGCACGATGTGCCATTTGTGGTCGTACAAGGCTGTAAAGTGCCAGTTGGCGCGTAGGTGAAGTTGTAGTTGTCAGCAAAATATGTGCCGAAAGGCGAATAGCTGGAGAAGAAGGGTTCGACTACATCCTGATATGCACCGCCGAAGAAAAGCGCGCTCAGGCTGTCCTGTTCAGACGGACCAGCTTCTGTCTTGTGATCCTTCAGATAGGCAGTGCCTTCCTTCGTGTAACCAGCGTGAAGCACCACGTTGCCGCGACTATCAGCAAAGTTTGAACCCATGGTCAGGCCCAGCGTATATTCCTTGCTGTCGCCAACTTCGGTGATACCGGTCGAACCTTCCATCTGGACGCCTTCAAAGTCGTCCTTCAGGATGAAGTTGACCACACCGGCAACCGCGTCCGATCCGTAAATTGCCGAACCTGAACCAGAGGTCAGGATGTCAACGCGCTCAATCAGTGCAGTGGGGATTGCGTTAAGGTCAACCGCGCTTGAACCCGGAATACCGGCGACGAAGCGGCGGCCATCAACCAGGACCAGCGTGCGGTCAACGCCCAGATTGCGCAGGTCGACGGTCGAAATACCCGTTGCGCTGGTGCTGAAAGACGTATTGGTACGCGAGAAGCTGGGCGTGCCGAAAACAGGGTTACGCAGCAGCGTTTCCTGAATGTTGACTGCGCCGGTAGCTTCGATTGATTCTTCGGAAAGAACCTGCACCGGGGCGACTGTATCAAACCCTTGGGTCTGGATACGCGAACCGGTCACGATAATGGTCGAGGCAGGTGCCTCTTCAGCGAGAGAAACGCCTTCTTCCTGGGCCAATGCTGGTGATGCCAGCATTGCGATACCCATGGCAATCGGTGCGGCACCTATCTTCAGTTTCGTGAGTTTCTTCATTTTAGTTATACCCCTTAGTTATACCCCTTAGTTATACCCCTTAGTTATACCCCTTAGTTATACCCCATAGGTTCTGAAGCCCCCGCCAAAGGATCCATTCGAATGAAGGGCAAACGCTAATAATAAAGCTAACCAGCCAAAGTGTGAGTGTTACTCACGCGTTCGGAAGGGCCAGTCTCTGCCAGATTTTTACGCCTTTAATTAGGCAAAAGAAAGGGAATGAACATAGCTCCGAATGAAATTAACCCCGCATTGTAACATTGTTGCAACACTTTTGCGTCTCTCTGTTCTTACATAACGTCAACACCTTACGTTACGTAAACCTATAGTGAGTTTGATAACAAAACTAATATTATTCAGATAGTTGTAGATCGTCGCTTCCGACACTCCGTATCGACGGGCCAGGTCGGCGGTCTT
>CAZRVW010000114.1:0-8997 GCA_964603645.1 uncultured Novosphingobium sp.
GACGAGATCGAGCGCATCGCGCCCGAATACCTCGAACCGCCAGTCTTCCAGCAGTGACAGGTCCTTGCGCACCCCCGCCGCGAGCGCCTCAAGGTCGTCCGACCGCGCGAGCAGGCGCGAGGCGACGTCGATCTCGCGGCTGCGGATCTTGAGAAGAAGCTTCAAGAGGTCGGCGACCAGCGCTCCCTCCTTGCCGAGCGGCGGACCCTTCGCGCCCTTGGGAGGCAGCTCGTCCGCCGGAAGCGGCTGCGAGGCTTCAAGCACCGCCATCAGCCGCCGGCCGATGTCGTTGTCCTTCCACGCCTGCGACAGGCCGCGCACCTTGGCAAGGTCGCCCTGCTTCTTAGGCGGATGCGAGGCGATGTCGGCCATTGTCTCGTCGCGCACGATCCGGCCGCGCGGGATGTTCTTGCCCTGCGCCTCATTTTCGCGCCATTCGGCCAGCGCCTTCAGCCGCCCGAGCACCGCCGGATTGCGGCCTGCCGCTTTCACGCGCCGCCAAGCCTGCGCGGGGTCGCTGACGTAATTCTCGGGATCGGCGAGCTTTTCCATTTCCTGGTCGAGCCATTCGCCGCGCCCGGTCTTGACCAGGCGGTTGAGGATTTTCGGGAAGATCGCGGAGAGATGGGTGACGTCGCCGATCGCATATTCGATCTGGCGGTCGGTGAGCGGGCGGCGAGACCAGTCGGTGAAGCGCGCGCCCTTGTCGACCGAAATGCCGAGCCAGCTTTCGACGAGGTTGGAATAACCGATCTGCTCCGACTGGCTGATCGCCATCATCGCGATCTGGGTGTCGAAGATCGGATGCGGCGTTCGCCCGGTGGCGTTGAACACGATTTCCACGTCCTGACCGCCGGCGTGGAAGACCTTGAGCACATCTTCGTTGTCGGTCAGCAGATCGAGCAGGGGCGTCATGTCGAGGCCATCGGCGAGCGGGTCGATCGCGGCCGCCTCGTTCTCGTCGGCGACCTGGACCAGGCAAAGCTCCGGCCAGTAGGTGTTCTCGCGCATGAATTCGGTGTCGACCGCAACGAATTGCGCGCGGGACAGTCGTTCACACAGCGCCGCGAGTTCGTCGCTTGATGTGATCAGCGGGTGAATCTTCATAGGAGAGCGGCGTTACGCCTAACCCGCCTTTACATCAACGGCGAGCAAGCAAATTGGTGACCCATTGGATGAAGCGGGCGATCAGGCTCGCGCCGCCGGAATCGGGCCTCACCTCCTCCGGTGAGGTACGGATGCTCGCGCGGATCGAATGGCTCGCTGGCTGGCATGGCGCAAATCGTTCGGACGCAGGCTCGGCGAAAGGCACGTCGGTTGCCTGCTCTTCCTCGACCGGAACGAATTGATTCGGTTCGGCTTGCACAGGCTCCTCTGGCGCCGGGGAGAAAGCACCTGCGTGCTCATCTGTCGCCCAGTCGGGCGGTTGCCAGCGGTCAGCGCCCCCGTAGCCGTCGGAACCGAGCTCCTCGGCTGGGTCAGGCACGAACAGGTCATCGTTGCCAACGTGCTTGGGAAGCGCGTCGCCGTCGATCCCGGCTGGATCCTGCTCCGTCTCCAGGGGCTGTGCGGGTCCGGTGCCCTGTCCGGGCTCAATGTCCTGTGCGGGTTCGGATGGCTGAGCGAATTCGGACTGAGGTGAGAACTCGATCGGCTTTGCGGGCTCGAAGGGCTGTAGGCGCTTCGAGGGCTCGGCGGGTTCGAACGATTCTATGGGTTCGGACCGCTGTGCCAATTCGTGAGCGTCATTGTCCGGCCTGTCGACGGGGAACTCCGGATCGTCGGCGAATTCGGCAGGGGCTGCATCTGCCGTCTGCGGCATTTCCGGGGCCTCGTTCGCAAATTCTGCCGCATCGGGCATGAAGCGCGTGATGTCGATCGATTCGGGATTGAAGGCCGCCTGGGCGACAAGATCGTCGGCCATGCCAAGCGGATTGTGCGCTTCATCGCCTTCGAGCGCGAGCGCCATTTTCTTGATCTTTTCTCGATGCGATCCAAGCCCCGCCATGCCGACCAGCGATGCGGCTTGCTGCTCTTCGGCCTCGCTGTCGTCTGAAGCGGCCGCGCTTCCATGATCGACCACCTGCAAGGCACCGTCATCGAGATATTCGTCGCAGGTCATCACCGGCGCATCGAAGAACGGATAAGCGTCGGAATTGACGAGCAACAGCGCCATGGGGCGGGGGAGACCCTGTTCGATCACGGCACGCCGCGCGGCCTGCCAAACCATGACACCGAGATAGCAGGCGCCGATTGCGCCGGCACGGATCATTTCGCCATCCGGTTCGTTGCTTGCCGCTACCTCGTTTTCAAGCCTGGCGATTGCGCCGTAGAGGTCGTCGATCCCCTCGATCGACAATGTATTGTCGATCTGGTCGTGATCGCCCTGCCATTCGCAGCCAAACGTGGAGTAGCCTTCGAGCAGGTCGGCACGGTCGGTTTCGGAAAACGGAAAGGTCGCGTCGGAATAGTAGCTGGTAGCGAGGGGTGGTTTGAGATTTCCCTCGGCATCGGGCGCGAGGCCCTCGTCGGCGGGATCGCTTATGCCGATGCCGATCGCCGTTATCGGGCTCGATGGCCGCGAATATTCGCTGATCGACGTCGCGATCTGGTCCCAAGCGGCCAGATTGATCTGTTCGGGGCCAAGATCGAGCAAGCGGCCGGGAAGCGTCTTTCCCTCGCCTGCGCATTCAGGCAGCAGCTTCTTCAGCCGCTCCACGGCTTCATCGGCGCGGCCGTTTCTCAACATTGTTTCGATCCAACGGCGGAACGCGTGTTCCTCCAGCCCGTCGATAATGATTTCCTCAGGCAAGAGCCTAACTCCGGTACTTTGCTGCACCGGACGGGATAACCGATAATGGTTGACCAGCCGTTACGGACCGAAAACGTGGCAAAGGCTTGTGAAAAGGGGGCGCAGCCCCTAGGGGCACGCCAACCAAACAGAACTGCCCGAAAAGCCCGGTGATACGCCCATGACCCATCCCTATCGCAGCCACCACTGCGGCGCTCTTGCCGCCAGCGAGGTGGGCCAGAGTGTTCGCCTTTCAGGCTGGATTCACCGCAAGCGCGATCATGGCGGCGTTCTGTTCGTCGATCTGCGCGATCATTACGGCATTACCCAGATCGTCGCCGACGAAGACAGCCCGGCGCTCCAACTGCTCGATTCGCTCAGGGTTGAGAGCGTCGTCACGATCGATGGCGAGGTGAAGGCGCGCAGTGCCGAAACGGTCAATTCCAACCTCGCCACAGGCGAGATCGAAGTCTTCGCACGTTCGGCCACGGTCCAGTCGAAGGCCGACGAATTGCCGATGCCGGTCGCGGGCGAACAGGAATATCCCGAGGACATCCGCCTCAAGTATCGTTACCTCGACCTGCGGCGCGAGAGCGTTCACGCGAACATGGCGCTGAGGAGCCAAGTGATTTCTTCGTTGCGCCGGCGGATGACCGATCAGGGTTTCATGGAAATCCAGACCCCGATCCTGACGGCAAGCTCGCCAGAAGGTGCGCGCGACTACCTCGTTCCCAGCCGCGTCCACCCCGGAAAATTTTACGCGCTGCCGCAGGCTCCGCAGATGTTCAAGCAGCTGCTGATGGTTGCCGGTTTCGACAAGTATTTCCAGATCGCGCCATGTTTCCGCGACGAGGATGCGCGCGCGGACCGTTCGCCCGGCGAGTTCTATCAGCTCGATTTCGAGATGAGCTTTGTCACGCAAGACGATGTTTTTGCGGCGATTGAGCCAGTGCTTTCGGGCGTGTTCGAGGAGTTCGCCAATGGCAAGGCGGTAACGCCGGCGGGCGACTATCCTCGCATCCCTTATGCCGAGGCGATGCTGAAGTACGGCTCCGACAAGCCCGACCTGCGCAATCCGCTGATCATTTCCGATGTCACCGATCATTTCACCGCGTCAGGCTTCGGCCTGTTCGAGAAGATCGTCGGCTCCGGCGGCAGGGTCCGGGCGATCCCGGCTCCGGCGACGGCGGAAAAGAGCCGCAAGTTCTTCGACGACATGAACGAATGGGCGCGCTCCGAGGGCTTTGCCGGCCTGGGCTACGTCACGCGCAAGGGCGGCGAGTTCGGCGGGCCTATCGCCAAGAACCACGGCCCGGAGAACATGGAAAAGATTTACGCCGAACTGGGCCTTGGCCCGGACGACGGCCTGTTCTTCGCTGCGGGCAAGGAAGCCGATGCAGCCAGACTGTCGGGCGCGGCGCGCACGCGTGTCGGCGAGGAACTGGAGCTGATCGAGCAGGGCTGCTTCAAATTCTGCTGGGTCGTCGATTTCCCGATGTTCGAATACGACGAAGAGCTGAATAAGATCGATTTCAGCCACAACCCGTTTTCGATGCCGCAGGGCGAGATGGAAGCCCTCGAAACGATGGACCCGCTCGAAATCAAGGCGTGGCAGTATGATATCGTCTGCAACGGCGTCGAGCTGTCCTCCGGCGCGATCCGGAATCACCGGCCCGACATCATGTACAAGGCCTTCGAAATTGCAGGCTATTCGAAGGAAGATGTGGACGCCAATTTCTCGGGCATGATCAATGCCTTCAAGTTCGGCGCGCCGCCGCACGGAGGCTCAGCACCCGGCGTGGACCGCATCGTCATGCTGATTGCCGAGGAGCCGAACCTGCGCGAAGTCGTTGTTTTCCCGATGAACCAGAAGGCCGAGGACCTGATGATGGGTGCGCCATCGACGGTTTCCGCCAAGCAACTTCGTGAACTGCACCTCAGGATCGTCGAACCGCAAAAACATTGAAATGGCGCGGCGCAGCCGCTTGCAAGCGCGCGCCGGGCAGACTAGGGCAACCTCAAATTCCAATAGCTGTTGAGAAGGGGCTGAAACATGAGCGATACCGCAGATCGGGTGAAGAAGATCGTCGTCGAGCATCTGGGCGCAGAAGCCGACAAGGTGACCGAAGACGCGAGCTTCATCGACGATCTGGGCGCAGACAGCCTCGACATTGTTGAGCTGGTCATGGCCTTCGAAGAAGAATTCGGCGTGGAAATTCCCGACGATGCTGCCGAGAAGATCAGCACGGTCAACGACGCGATCAAGTACATCGACGAAAACAAGGGCTGATCGCCGGACCGCAACATGCGTCGTGTAGTCGTAACCGGACTTGGCCTGGTCACTCCGCTCGGCGGCGATGTCGAGACGACCTGGCGTAACCTGATCGCCGGTGAATCCGGCGCGGGGCCGATTACGCGCTTCGACACTTCGGACCAGAAGTGCCGTATCGCCTGTGAGGTGAAGCCCGCCGATCACGATTGGGGCTTCGATCCCAATATCCGCGTCGATCACAAGGTTCAGCGGCAAGTCGATCCGTTCATCATCTACGGCATCGATGCCGCCGGTCAGGCGCTGGAAGACGCCGGCCTCACCGAAATGAGCGAAGAAGACCGATTCCGCGCCGGTTGCTCGATCGGATCGGGCATCGGCGGACTTCCCGGTATCGAGAGCGAATCGCTGGTCCTGCACGAAAAGGGGCCGGGCCGCGTCTCGCCGCACTTCGTCCACGGGCGGCTCATCAACCTGATTTCGGGCCAGGTCTCGATCAAGTATGGGCTGATGGGTCCGAACCACGCGGTCGTCACAGCCTGCTCCACCGGCGCACACTCGATCGGCGATGCCGCCCGGATGATCCGCGACGACGATGCCGACGTCATGGTGGCAGGCGGGGCCGAGGGCACGATCTGCCCGATCGGCATTGCCGGCTTCGCCCAGGCGCGGGCCTTGTCTACCGGCTTCAACGATGATCCGCAGCGCGCCAGCCGCCCTTATGACCAGGATCGCGATGGCTTTGTCATGGGCGAGGGCGCGGGCGTCGTCGTGCTCGAAGAATACGAGCGCGCAAAGGCGCGCGGCGCAAAGATCTATGCCGAAGTGGTCGGCTATGGCCTTTCGGGTGACGCCCATCACGTTACCGCGCCGCATCCGGAAGGTTCGGGCGCGTTCCGCTCAATGGAGATGGCGCTCAAGAAGGCGGGAATGCAGCCCGGCGACATCGATTACATCAATGCGCATGGCACCTCGACGCCGATGGGCGACGAGCTTGAACTGGGCGCGGTGCGCCGCCTGTTCGGCGATGCGATTTCCACCGTTTCGATGAGCAGCACCAAGTCCGCCATCGGCCACCTGCTGGGCGGCGCGGGCGCGGTCGAATCGATCTTCTGCATCCTTGCGTTGCGCGATCAGGTGGTTCCGCCCACGCTCAATCTCGACAATCCGAGCGAAAGTTGCGCGGGCGTCGATCTCGTACCCAAGCAGGCGAAGCAGCGCGCGGTCAATGCCGTCCTGAACAACAGCTTCGGCTTCGGCGGCACCAACGCCAGCCTCGTGATGCGCAAGATCGCCTAGGGTCTGCGCGGTGAACATCCGGCGCGCCCGGTGGCTGCTGCTTGCTCCCGTCGCAATCGTTGCTCTGGTAGCGGTGGTTTTTGCGGCAAACTGGTTCATGCCCGCTCCGCTGGAGGAGGAACGCTCATTCGTCGTTCCCGATGGAGCAAGCCTCACAACCATAGCCGGAAAGCTCGAAAAGGAAGGCTTCATCGATTCCGCCAGCCGGTTCCTGATCGGCGCCAAGCTGTTCGGCGGATCTCGGCCCATCAAGGCGGGTGAGTTTCTCGTTCCTGCGCATGCCAGCGGCAACGAGATTCTGACAATCCTGCAAGGTGACGAGGTCATCCGCCGCTTCGTGACGATCCCGGAAGGCATGCCATCGATCATGGTGCACGAGCGGCTGATGGCGCAGCCGCTGCTGACTGGCGACATCCCGATTCCGGCAGAAGGTTCGGTCCTGCCCGAAAGCTACGATTTCGAGCGTGGCGAAGCGCGCGAGGCTGTCCTCAGACGGATGCAGACGGCAATGACCCGCACGCTTGCCGAAGCATGGACGAAGCGCGCGCCGGGAATCGCGGTCAAGACGGCGCAGGAAGCATTGGTCCTGGCGTCGATCGTGGAAAAAGAGACCGGCAAACCGAGCGAAAGGCGGCTGGTGGCCGGGCTTTATTCCAATCGTTTGAAGAAGGGCATGCTGCTCCAAGCCGATCCGACGATCATTTACCCGATCACACAGGGCAAGCCGCTGGGCCGCCGCATCCGCCAATCGGAGATTCAGGCGGTCAACGGATACAATACCTATACGATGACGGGCCTGCCGCAGGGGCCGATCACTAATCCGGGCAAGGCATCGATCGAGGCGGTGCTGAACCCGGCGAAAACAGGCGCGCTCCACATGGTCGCCGACGGCACCGGCGGGCACCAGTTCTCGACAACGCTGGAACAGCACAACGCCGCCGTGGAGAAATGGTTCGCGATCCGCCGCGCACGTGGAGAGATGTGAGCATGAAGATTGGAATGACCCTGCCGGTCATGGAACCGGACCTGAACCGGCAACTGCTGCGCGACTGGGTCGAAACCATCGACAAGGGGCCCTACGCTTCGCTCGCGTTCGGCGAACGCATCATTTTCGACAATCCCGATGCGGCGGTGATGCTGGGCGCCGCTGCCGCGTGGAGCGAGCGCGTCGAGATTGTCACGACCATTTTCGTCGCCCAGCTTCACAACCCGGTGATGCTGGCCAAGCAGATCGCCACGGCCGACATGCTGTGCGGCGGAAGGCTGACAGCGGGCTTCGGCATTGGCGGGCGTGACGAAGACTATCAGGCGGCCGGAGCCGATCTTGCGACCAAGAAAAACGCCGATCTTGCGTGGCGTGTCGAAGAAATGCGCCGCGTTTGGGCCGGCGAAAGCATTGTCGATGGCGTGGACCGCAGGGTGGGGCCGCCATGTGCCGAAAAGAGCGGCCCCAGGCTGCTGGCCGCGGCGATGGGGCCGAAGGCGATAGCGCTGGCCTCGCAATGGGCCGACGGCGTGTGCGGGATGAGCTTTGGTCCGGATACCACGGAAATCGCTGGTTATTTCGATATGGTGCGCAAGGCCTGGACCGAGCAAGGCAAGGCGAACCCCTATCTTGGCACATCGTTCTGGTTTGCCTTGGAAGACGGCGGACGCGCGCAGCTCGAAACGCACCTGAAACGCTATTTCACCTGGGTCGATCAGGCATCGCGCGATGCCATTGCCGCGAGCGCGGGCTTTGCCGGAACTCCGCAGGAGCTAAGGGACATGCTCAAGCGCATAGAGGACCTGGGAACGGACGAGGTGCAGCTGATCCCGACCGACTCCAACGTCGATCAGGTCAAACGCATTGCCGACGCCTTGGGGTGACGTGGCTTACGCCATTTCGCGTTCCTGAAAGATCACCTGTAGCCCGTGGGTATTGCTCGGGCGCACCACCATCTGCTTGTGTACCGCGAGCGGACCGTGGGCGCCGAAATCATGCTCCCACTGGATTTCGAATCCGTTGGCGAGAACGTGCTCGCGCGCCTTTTCGAAATCGTCGACGTCCCAGACTACGGTGAAGACGTGCTGGCCCTTGTCGGCAAGGAGTTTGCCGATTTTGTCTTCGCTGCTTTTCGGGCAGACCAGTTCGAGGCCCATGGCCCAGTCGATCCGGCAATCGAGCGGACGGTCGGCGGCTTCGACTTCGGTTTCGAAATTGAGCTGACCTGCGAACAGCTTCTCGAAAGTCGCCTGAGCCGCATCAGCGTCAGACACCAGCAGTTCCGCGCGCTGCAGCCCCAGCACCTGAAGGCCGGGACGCGGCGCCACGGGATTGGACTGGCCCTGAGCAAGGCGGCGTTCCTGAAAAATCACCATCATACCGTGGGTCTTGTCCGGCTCTACGACCAGTTGCTTGTGCACCTCGACTTCGGGCTTGGCCGAATAGTCGCCTTCGTAACGGATCGTGAAACCATTCGAGAGCACGTGATCGCGCGCGGCATCGATGCTGTCCACGTCCCAGACGACGCAGAAAATGTGCTCGCCCTTCGCGGCAAGGAGCTGCCCCGGAAGGAATTGCTGGTCCATCGGGTGCACGAGTTCCAGGCCGTGCGGGTAATTCACCCGGCAATCCTGAGGCCTGCCGTGGACCGCG
>CAZRVW010000115.1:0-8994 GCA_964603645.1 uncultured Novosphingobium sp.
CGGGATCGTCGAACTGGGCTGGCCTGACGCCGCGACCATGAACCGCGACATGAATTCGCCTGAGTTCAACTCGCCCGAGCGCGAGGCAAGCAGCGCGCGCCTTATGGACCTGTCGAAAACGCGCATCCGGCTGGTCGAGGAAGTGAAAGTCGATCTGGACTGACGCTGTGGCGGGACGGGGCCGGACTGTTGATCAGGACTCCAGGCGAACCGATCTCGACACTCACGCCGCATATGAAGCGGATAATGTCGAGGCTTCAGGGCCCCATACGACCTGAAAGGCGCTGCAGTCCTGACCCCTCGGCTTCCCGGTCTTGGCGATAATGTCCTGCACCCGGGGAGAATCGCCAAGCAGCGCGAACTCAGCGGGCAGGTCGCTGCCACTGAAAGGCCAGTCCTCTCCGGTCTTATAAGTGTGGATCATAAGCAGCTTGTCGGCGCGATGGCCGCGATAGGTTTCGCCGCTGACGAAACCCGGGTGGCGCGCCAGCAGCGAAAGTGCGACGGCGGCCAGCGTTTCCTGATCGGAAGCCAGGTCAGACGCCAATTCCCATTCTATATGTCTTATGACAACGTCGGGCGCTTCCATCTCAATTCCGGCCGCCGGTCCTTGAGCAAAATCGATCAGGTTCCAGCGGCTCCATTCCATTGGATAGCCTTCGTAAAGGCCCTGGTCGGCGCTCGGCTTTGCGCCAAGCGCGGATTGCGGGCTGGCGGACCATTGCGCGGCCGCCTCGTGCCCGGTCCACAGTCCTACTGCGAAGAAGCTGTCCGGCTCCTCGCAAATCCTCAAGATTCTTGAAAGAACTGCGCCGGGCGCGCGCGCCGTCAGCGTCATGTAATTCCAGTTATAAGGCACCCACTGGTCGAACTTTTCCGGCACGGGTGTGAACCGGTGCTGCGACATGTACATGAATTCGTCTCCCGCCTTTGCCGGAAGCGATAGCCTGCCAAGATCACAGCGAAGCCGCAATCGCTATCCTCTCGGGGCCGTCAGTGAGCGCCGATTTTCAGCACCTTGTGCAAAACGGTCGCAATCCCGGAGATGTCGTCGAGCAAGGCTACTAGGCCGGAGGGCATGGTCGTTCTTTATCGCGCGGATAGCATGGGCTGAGCCGCAGCTTGCGCCAATGCTTGCCCCCCGGAACAGACTTGCAATTCCCCCAGATACCTCTAAAGGCCGCCCCTTCCCTGCCTCCGGGCGCGGGAAAAGCAGAAAGCCGGAGGGGCACCGCCAGGGTGGCGGATCAGCCAGCGATCGGCATGGAAATGAAAGGAAAGCGCGAGTGCCGCTTTACGAACACGTGTTCCTGGCGCGCCAGGACCTAAGCCAGGCGCAAGTCGATACCCTGGCAGCTACCGCCACCGAGATCGTCGAAGCCAATCAGGGCAAGGTCACCAAGACCGAGACCTGGGGCCTCAAGAGCCTCGCCTACAAGATCAAGCGCAATCGCAAGGCGCATTACGTGATGCTCAACATCGATGCGCCCGCCGGTGTCGTCGCAGAGCTTGAGCGCCAGACCGCGATCAACGAGGACGTGATCCGTTATCTCACCATCCGCGTCGATGAGCTGGAAGAAGGCCCCTCGGTACAGATGCGCAAGAACGACCGCGAACGCCGCAACCGCCGCGAAAGGGAGAACGACTGATGGCCCGCGCCTTTTTCCGCCGCCGCAAGACTTGCCCGTTCTCTGCCAAGAACGCGCCGAAGATCGATTACAAGGACGTGCGCCTGCTGCAGGGCTTCATGTCCGAGCGTGGCAAGATCGTACCGAGCCGCATCACTACCGTTTCCGCCAAGAAACAGCGTGAGCTTTCGCAGGCGATCAAGCGCGCGCGCCACCTGGGCCTGCTGCCCTACATCGTGAAGTAAGGAGGGCGGCACAATGGATATCATTCTTCTGGAGCGCGTCGAAAAACTCGGCGGCATTGGCGATGTCGTAACCGTCAAGGACGGCTACGCCCGCAATTACCTGCTCCCCAACAAGAAGGCGCTGCGCGCCAACGAGGCCAACAAGAAGGTCTTCGAGGCCAACCGCGAGCGGCTTGAAAAGGAAAACGCCGATCGCCGTGTCGACGCCGAGAAACTGGGCGAAAAGATCGACGGCACCGAGATCGTGCTGATCCGCGCTTCGTCGAATTCGGGCCAGCTTTACGGCTCGGTCAACGTGCGCGACGTGGTTTCGGGCCTCGCCGAGAAGGGCCACGAGGTCGACAAGAAGCAGGTCATCATGGGCGCGCCGATCAAGACAATCGGCATGTTCGACGTGACCGTTTCGCTGCACCCCGAGGTGCAGGTCACGGTCAAGGCCAATGTCGCCCGGTCGCCCGACGAGGCCGACCAGCAGGCGCAGGGCATCGACGTCATCGCAGCGATGTTCGAGGAAGAGGCCGCCGAAACCGCCGGCTTCATCGAGACGATCGATCCCAATCTCGAGCCGGGAGAAATTCCCGCCGAACTCACCGAAAACGCTCCGGAACCGGCAGCCGAAGAGGCTGCGCCGGAAGCCGGCGAGGCTGAAGCCGAAGAGGCTGGAGCCGACGAAGCTGAAAAGGACGACGACGCGGCCTGATTGCCCGTCGCATCGTAAGAAACAGAGAAGGGGTCGCCGCGGCGGCCCCTTTTTTGTTTTGCTGCCATTCCTCCTTGCCAGTCCAAGCCACGCCCCTACCTTGCCGAGACGTGCTCATGGGTTGGGGGAGGTAACGATGTCGAAACGCACCGGAGCGCCGACATGAGGGCCTGGCAGGTCGTCCGTCATGGCAGGCCCGGCGAGGCGCTCGAATTGCGCGATGTCGAGCCGGCCTCTCCAGGAGCGGGCCAAATCCTCGTAAGAGCGCGCGCCAGCGTCCTCAATTACAATGAGGTCGATGGCTGTCATGGCCGCTACCTGACCATAAATCCGCCCCTGCCCTACACGCTGGGCATGGAATGCGTCGGCGAGGTGATCGACGCTGGTCCGGGCGAGGAGCACTGGCTTGGCCGACAGGTGACAACCAGCGGCTTCGGCGCTTTTGGCGCACACGCCGACGTTGTGCTGGCCTCTGCCGCCATGACTTTCGACATTCCGCCCGGCCTCAGCGATAGCGAGGCAGCAGCATTCTTCTATCCCTTCCATCTCGCACATCTCGGCCTGTTCGAGCGCGGGCGGCTATCCACAGGCGAGACCGTGCTTGTGCACGCCGCCGCTGGCGGTGTCGGATCGGCAGCGGTGCAATTGGCGCTTGCCGCCGGAGCAAAGGTGATCGCAACGGTCGGGAGCGAGGAGAAAGCCGAACTCGTACGGGGGCTTGGGGCGCACCATGTCGTCAACTATCGCCAATCCGATTTTGCCGAAGCCGTGCTCGAAATCACCCAGGGCCTGGGCGTCGATGCCTGTTTCGACGGCGTTGGCGGCGAAATCATGCTGCAATCGCTGCGCTGCCTCGCCCGCGGCGGCAGGCACCTGATGATTGGCTTTGCCAGCGGCATCGAGGCCGAAGAAGTCCCGATGGTATCGGGCCGGATGATGTGTTTCGGCAATTTCGACCTGATCGGCGTGATCCTCGCCTACACCCCGCCGGAATTCGTCGGGAAGATCGCGGGAGCCAGCAACATGCCCGTGCCGCGATTCAATCCGCCGACCACGGTCATCGCGCAACAGGTGCAACAGCACCTTCTTTCGCTGCTCGCTGACGGCAAGATTCGGCCGATCGTGGGAGAAGAAGTGCCATTCGAGGATCTGCCGCAGGCGCTGGAGGCCATGGAAGCGCGCCAGACTACCGGCCGCATCGTCCTCGGTCGTTGAATAACGCTCTAGCGGTTGCGCCCTCGACGATGACGCGTCACACATTGTCTAACTATTAGCGGGAGAGAGCTTTCATGTACGATGTGATGCAGGGCGTGCTTGTCGTCGAGGTTTCCGAGCATACCTTCATGCCGGCCGCGGGAATGACGCTGGCGGACTGGGGTGCGAACGTCATCAAGATCGAACGCACCACCGGCGGCGGCGATCCGATGCGCTCGCTCAACATCCCCAATCTCGAGGCAGGCGGCTACAATCCCTATTTCGAAGCTGGCAACCGCGGCAAACGCGCGATCGCGCTGGACCTGTTGCAGGAAGCGGGGCGCGAAGTGTTCTACAAGATGATCGCCAAGGCGGACGTGTTCATCACCAACCTTCGCAAGAACGCGCGCGTGCAGATGGGTATCGAGCCGGAAGACCTGTTCGCGCACAATCCCAAGCTGATCTACGCGCGCGGCACAGGCAATGGCCTGCGCGGCCCACTGGCCCCTCAGGGCGGCTTCGACGGCGCGACCACCTGGTATCGTGGCGGCCTCGCCTATATTTCCAGCAAGCCCGGCAAGGAACCACCCGGCCCGGGTACTTCCTACGGCGACCTGATCGGCGGTCTTTCCATGGCTGGCGCGATCTCCGCCGCGCTGTTCAAGCGCGAGCGCACCGGCAAGGGTACAATCGTCGACAATACGCTCTATGCCGTTGGTTCGTATCTGGTCTCTCAGCATGTCGCGATGGCCAGCCTCGGCAACCCGCGCGAGCCGACCGAAATTCCGCGCTCCGAAAGTTTCGATCCGCTGGTGCTGACCTATCGCACCAAGGATGATCGCTGGATCAACCTGTGCCTGCTGATGCCGAAATGGTGGCCCGATTTCTGCAAGCATATCGATCGCGAAGACCTCACCGACGATCCTCGCTTTGTCGACACCGGGGCGCGATACGAGAACCGCTCCGCGCTGATCGCCGAACTGGACGAGACCTTCGCGCGCCACACCATGCAGGAATGGGCGGCAAAGCTGGAATCGATGTCAGGCGTCTGGGCGCCGGCCTTCAGCCCGCAAGAAATCTCCGAGGACCCACAGGCTTTGGTCAATGGCTTCATCGCGCCGGTCGGCGATCCGGATGCGCCCGAATACATGATGGCCGTGACGCCACTACAATTTGACGAAAAGCCGGTGGGCCAGTTGAAGCGTGGCCCGAAATATGGCGAACATACCAATGAAATACTGTCAGAATTTGGCTTCGAGGAAGCGGATCAGAAACAATTGAGAGACGCCGGCGTGGTACTCTGAGCGGCGGCGGTCAGGGAGGAGCCATGCAAGCCGATGTCATCATTGTTGGTGGCGGATCGGCAGGATGCGTCCTGGCTGCAAGGTTGTCTGAAAAGGCTGGACGGCGCGTCGTCCTGATCGATGCTGGCCATGCCAAGGGCGGCATGATGAACCGGATGCCGGCAGGCAGCTACAAGCTGCTGAACAATCCTTACGCCGATTGGATGTACGGCACCGAGCCGGATCCAAGCGCCACCGACCGGAGCTTCACCTGGCCCGCCGGGCGTTTCCTCGGCGGCGGAAGCGCCATCAACGGCCTAGTCTACACGCGCGGTGCGCGTTTCGACTATGACGAGTGGGCTGCAAACGGCTGTCCCGGCTGGTCGTTCGACGAGATCGAACCCTACTTCCAGCGCGCCGAACATTTCGTGGGGGATCAGCCAGGCGGGCTCGACGTGTTCGGCACCGATGGCCCGCAGCGCATTTCGCAATTCTCCGAGCCGCTGCCCGTCACTCAGGCTTTCCTTGAGGCTTGCTGGCAGGCTGGCTTGCCAAACAAGCCGAACTACTGTGGCGGAGATCCGGAAGGCGCATATCACACCGTGGGCACGATCGCGGGCGGCGAACGCTGGTCGACCGCGCGAGGCTATCTCGAACCGGCGCGGAAGCGCCCCAACCTCGAAGTGCTGAGCGAGTGTGCGGTCGAGAGCGTGCTTATCGAACAGGGCGCCGCCGTGGGTGTGAGGGCTCGCCGCGCCGGCGCAATCCTCGAAGTCCGCGCGCCGAACGTGGTGCTCAGTGCCGGCACAATGATGTCGCCAACGATCCTGATGCGGTCCGGGATCGGCCCGGCGGAGCATCTGTCATCGCTTGGCATCGACATCGTTGCCGACTTGCCCAGCGTCGGCAGGAACCTGCAGGAACATAACGGCACGGGCCTGCGCCGCTACATATCTGCCAAATCATACAATAGCGCGATCAGGCCGCTCTCATTGGCGCGGCATTTCGCCAACTACGTCTTCAGGCGGCGCGGCCCCCTGACCTCGATTTCGGTCCATGCCATGGCCTGGACGAAATCCCGGCCCGACGAGCCCTACCCCGATCTCATCTACAGCTTCCTGCCGATCAGCTTCGGCGAAGGCGTCTATCCGGGCACGCCGCACAAGCGTCACGGCGCAACTTTTGCGCTCAATGTCGCCAAACCGGCAAGCCGTGGCGAAATCCGACTGCGCGACGCCGATCCCAATTCGCGTCCTGTGATCGATCATCGCCTGCTGTGCGACGAGGACCTCGACCGCCTCGTAGCCGGGCTCGACAAACTTCGAGACATTCTTTCTCAGCCTGCGCTTTCGGCAATCGTCGAGGAAAGCATCGACCCTGAATTCGAGGTGGCAAGAGGCGATGATCTCAAAGCAATGTTGCGCGCTGCCGTCGGCACGGGCTATCACCCGGTCGGCACCTGCCGCATGGGCAGCGATCAAGAGGCTGTGGTCGACCCTTCGCTGAAAGTCAGGGGTTTCCGCGGTCTCTATGTCGCCGATGCCTCGATCATGCCGCGCATTACCTCCGGCAATACCAATGGACCGACGATTGCTATTGCCGAAAAGGCCGCTGACCTGATCGGCGCTGCGTTAACCTAGGCTACCAACCGCAGCGCTTGCCCGCGTTCTGCTTCTTCAGCCAGGCATCGAGCGGCGCGAAATATTTCATCAGCGACTTGCCGCTCATCTCGCGCGTTCCGGTAAAAGCCTGCAGGGCATCCGGCCATGGCTTCGAAGCGCCCATCGAGAGCATCTCGTTGAGCTTCATGCCTACCTTCTTGTTGCCGTAAAAGCTGCAGCGGTGCAGCGGGCCCTTCCAGCCGACCATCTTGCATGCAGCCTCGTAAAACTGGAATTGCAGGATGAAGCTGAGGAAATAGCGCGTGTAAGGCGTGTTCGAAGGGATGTGATACTTCGCGCCGGGATCGAAATTCGCGCTCGTGCGCTCAACCGGCGGGACGACCCCCTGATATTCCTGCTTCAGCCGGACCCATTCGCTGGTGTACTCATCGGGTGTAATCGAGCCATCGAACACGCCCCAGCGCCAGCGGTCGATCAACAGGCCGAACGGCAAGAATGCGACTTTGTCGAGCGACTTTTCGAGCAGCAGGCCAATGTCCTTGTCGGCGCTCGGCGCCTGTGATCGATCGAGCAGGCCAATCTGCACCAGATATTCCGGCGTAATCGAAAGCGTGATGAAATCGCCGATCGCTTCGTGGAAGCCGTCGTGGGCTCCGGTCTGATAGGAATAGTCGAGACCGTTGTAGGCGCGCTGGTAATAGTTGTGGCCAAGTTCGTGATGCCAGGTGTCGAAATCGGTGGCGTTGATATTGGTGCACATCTTCACGCGCAGATCATCCTTGAAATCGATGTTCGTGGCCGACGCGTGGCACACGACCTCACGGTCTCTGGGTTTGACGAACAGCGATCGATTCCAGAAAGATTCCGGCAATGGCGCAAAGCCCAGTGACGAGAAGAAATTCTCCCCTGCCCTAGCCATCTTATTCGCGTCGAACTCATTCTTGACCAGCAGACCAGTGAGATCGTAGCCGATGTCTCCAGCCCCTTCGGGCGCGATAACATCGTAAATTGTCGACCACTGCTGTGCCCACATGTTGCCGAGCAGATCGGCGCGGATCGGCCCTTCTGCGGCCTGCACCTCGTCACCGTATTTCTCATTGAGCTTGGTGCGCGTGTAGCAGTGCAACTGCTCGTATAGCGGCTTTACCTCCTGCCACAGCCTTTCTGTGAGTGCCGCAAATTCTTCGGGGCTCATATCGTAGTTCGAACGCCACAGGGCCCCGGCATCGGCATAGCCGAGATCGCGCGCGCCCTCATTCATCAGCTCGACAAACTTGGCGTAATCGTCCTTCATCGGCGTGCCGACATTGTCGTGCCAGGTCGTCCACATTTCCTTGAGACGCTCCGGATCACGCTCGGTCAGGAACCGGTTTTCGATGTCGCTGCCATTGATAGGCTCGCCGCCTATCGTGCCTTCCCCCTTGCCATAGATGCCCTGCATCTTTGCGCCCAGCTCGGCCACGGCATCAGCGCCACCCGGCGCGGCAGGCGCTATTGTGGCAAGGCCCGTACGCGCGAGCGAGAGCTTGCGTGCGGTGTCCTGATCCAGACCCTCAATCTTTGCGTAACGTGCGCCTTCGACCGCCGTCGCCACCGCCTTTTCGGTATACCGGGCGCTGGCGTCGGCAGCAATTTTCTCGGTGTCTCCGGTAATGAAGTTGAGATAGACCCATTCGGCTCGAAGCGTCTTGATGGCGAGCTCCATCAAGTCGGCTTCGGCTTCTTCGACGAACGCCTTCGCATCTGCAGCTGTCGGCTCCACCTGCTCGTCGGCGGCGACGGCGGGATTTGTCAGCAGCGCAACTGCAAGAGCCATCGACGGAGCGATGGCCCGGATTCCGTTCGGCTTCATGGTGTGCGACCCTTCCGATGAAGATTGATAGTGATCTGCTGGCGCAGGACCCTTTTAAAATCAACCCTCGAGGAATTCCGCGATGGCCGCGCCGAAAGCTGCCTCGGTCACCGATGACATATGCGTTCCGGGCACCTCGACATAACGCGCATCGGGCAAGGCGGCGGCCAGCGCCTGCGCCGAACCGTTATCAATGTCTTGCGCTCCGCAAACCAGCAAAGTCGGCATGGTTATGCGCTCCAGCGCGGACGGCGGCACATCCTGCACCGACATCAGCAATTTGCGGGCAGCGGCCCTGTCGACCTTCATCGTGCGCATGAAGCTCTTGGCCATGTAGGCGGGATCCTCGGCGCTACGGATGTCATCGAAACGGTCGATCGCATCGATGAAAAAGCCGCTGCGCTGTTGCCATTCGCCCAGTCCTTCCAGTCCCATGCCACCCAGGACCAGCTTGCTGGGCGAGAGTCCGG
>CAZRVW010000116.1:0-8935 GCA_964603645.1 uncultured Novosphingobium sp.
CATCCGTGGCGCGGACGACCTGCTGGGTAAAAAAATTTTCAGGCTGCAGGAGATCGATCCCGTTGGGATCGAAAGATTCTCCGTGAATGGCCAGTTCGTCGTGCCACGTTCCGTGCCCCCAGCTCGGATGTCCGTATCCGATCCCCTTCATGTGAAACCGCAGGAGCGGCTCCATGCAAACGGTCCGTACACTCTCGTCGTGGCCGACCAGGTCGACTTCAGCGTACCGGGCCAGGCGTGTGCCGGGATGGTAGTCGATGCGGTGGCGGGCAGTCGCAAATCGTTCGACACGACCATCCTCGACGTCAAGCCCATCGGGCTCACCGGGGTAGAGGGGCGCGACCATCGCCTCGCGGAAAAGTGGCCTGCCATCAGGCGCATCGAAAAAGATCGCCTGGCTGGCATGATCGTCCCACAACAACGGAGCCCACAGGAAGGCAAAGCTGCCACGCGGCATCGGCGCGCCGGCCGGGTCGGGAACTCCGACACGGCGAATTCCCCAGGATCGGTCCTTCACTCCGAAAAATTTGTCCGGATCGACGACAATCGATCCTTCGGGCGTATCAATTGTCCCACTCCAGCGGCCAAAGAGGTCAAAGCGAGTGCAGTCCATCACCTTGCGGTCGCCCGCCCAGATCGTCTGCCGCCCCTCCTGGATCGCGGCAGTCCGCGTCGAAAACGTGAGATCGCATCCAAGGCCGGTCTCATTGGTAACGAGAGTGACTCGTGTGCGTCGCATCGGGACCACGTTTTCAATACTGAACGGCCCGACCGTCATGTCAGTGCGTTCGCGAGGGGCACGGCGCGACGCGAAGAACGAACGTTGCAGACCGTCCCTGCGGACAATGCTGAATGCACAGTCGAGAACACCGAGATGAGGATAGATCCCCATCGCGATGCCGAAATAGGTTTCCCCGTCGGCGGAAAAGCCGTTGAAGAAGAACCGGTCATACAGGTTGCGGTCATTCGTCGCGGCATGGGCAACGGGCTCGACCGTCTGGTGGATAGGAAAATCATCAAGCCGGTTCAACATCGCACCACCATTCCCCTTTTCAATCGATCGTATATCTTATCGGCAAGCGCTTGGGCCCGTTGACGAAGATGGCCTGGCTCATCGCCGGCTCGCCGTTCAGCGTCAGATCATCGATCCGGGGCACGAGCTCTTCCAGCAGGATCCTCATTTCCATGCGCGCAAGGTACTGGCCCAGGCAAAGATGCCCGCCATATCCGAACGCAAGGTGCCGGTTCGGCTTGCGATCGATGCGGAACGTATCGGGGTCCACGAACACAGCCTCGTCCCGGTTCGCCGAGCCGTAGCAAAGCATCAACCGCTCACCTCTGGCAACCGACCGGCCGCCGACAGTCGTATCAGCCGTCGCATTTCGCATGAAATGCTTGACCGGCGTACTCCACCGGATTGCCTCGTCAATCGCGGTGGGCAGCAAGCTCATATCGGCCTTCAGGCGGGCAAACTGATCCGGATTCTCCGCCAGGGACCAGATCGTCGACGCCAGCGAGGAGGACGTTGTATCGTGGCCCGCGGTCGCCACGATAACGTAGTATCCCATGGTCTCCAGTTCGCCCATCGGCTCGCCGTCGATAATCGCGTTCGCGATGACCGAGGCCAGATCGTCCGTCGGATTTGCCCTGCGTTGCTCTGTCAGCTTGCCGAAGTAGGCCAGCATTTCGTTGATGGCGCCGAAATCGAAGTCCGATCCGTCGGCTCCGCCCGGCCGGTCTGCAGCAAGGTCGGGATCGGTTGCGCCGAACAGTTCCTGCGTCAGCTTGAGCATGACCGGATGGTCTTCCTCAGGCAGACCGAGGATTTCCAGAATCACCGCAAGCGGAAATCCTAGCGCAACCTCTTCCACGAAATCGCAGGCAGTTCCGGCATCCGCCATCCGGTCGACCGCCTTGCGCGCCAGTTCTTGGATGCGCGGCTCGAGAGCCTTGAGATTGCCCGGCTGGAACCAGCCGCTGGTCAAGGAGCGATACTTCCCATGCTGGGGCGGATCCATGTCCACGAGCGACTTGATCGGTGAGGTATTGCCAGTGAGCTCGACCAGCTTCTGAATTCGTGCGATCGGGGTCTGGATGGGATTGGGCGAGCTGTGAAACAGCGCATTGTTCCGGCTGACTTCCTGCACGTCGTTATAGAGCGTCACCGCCCTGAACGGCTCGTATCCGTCCACTTCAATATGGCCGAGCGGATCATTTTGCCGCAGCCACTTGTAAGCATCGTAGATGGTCCCGTCGGCATAGACGCGCGGGTCGACCAGCTTATCAGCAATCTCGCGCGAAACCATGTCAAATTCCTCAATTCAGCGGCCAGAGATGAAATTTGGAGGAGCGCCGCTTCAAGCTCTCAGCAGCGCTTCGGGAACCCCTTTGACACCCGGACGGCAGGCGAACAGGGCGCCGTTGGCATCGTAGCCCGGATGCTCGGTATTGATGCTCATTTTCGTGGAGGTAATGTAGAGTGTCTCCAGTCCCGGACCACCAAAGCCCGGCTTGGTCGGGTTGGAGAAAGGCAGCGCAAGGACGCGATCCAACGTTCCATCAGGCCGGTAGCGCCGCAATTCCGCAGCCCCCACCGCGGCCAGCCAGTAACCCCCTTCGGCATCGACGGTCGCGCCATCGATGTGGCCATCATAGTCGTCTTCCAGCTTCGCGAACTGGCGCCGATTAGACACTTCTCCGGTCGCCGGATCCAGGTCGAAGGCCTCTACGGTCCGGGTTGGTGAACTGGCAGCGTACATCGTCCGCCCGTCCGGGCTGAAGGCCAGACCGTTGGCGACGGCAATGCCATCAATAACCGGGATCAGCTGGTCCCCATCCAACCGGTAATAGGATCCACGGGCCAGCTCGCGATCTCGCAGATAGCCGTGATCGAACGAGCCTACCCAGAGGCGGCCCTGCCGGTCGCAGTGACATTCATGCAGTTTGATTTCGGGATCGAGGTCGAGCGTGAGCCGCTGCTTGAGTTCGCCATTGGCCGGATCGAAATCGTACAGGCCATCCGCAAGCACGACGAGGAGACCGCCACCCTGCTTGTGAACGAAGCCGCCCACGCGCGCTGGCATCGGCCATTTATCGTGCGCTCCCGTAGCAGGGTCCAGCCGGTGCAGTTCGGGAGGCTGTTCGCAGTTTACCCACCACAGTGACTGATCCTGTACCGACCAGATCGGCGTTTCACCGAGATGGTTGTCAGCGTCACAGGCACGGTTAACTGCGGTCATCGTTCGCTCCTCATTCCCAACTCTTTCGCAACCATTGCGGATCGGTGATCGCCTAATCCACCGAGACGACAAGCGAGTTCCAGCCCCACTGGAAGCTCGACGGCAAACGAACGGAAGCGCCGAGGTCGAAACGGAAGCTTGGCACGCGGCGCAGAAACGTATCGACCAGTACCCGCACTTCCATCCTTGCAAGGTTCAGGCCGATGCACAGGTGCATTCCGTGGCCGAAGGCGAGTGTATGGCGAATATCGCGGTTCCACTGAAATTCGTCCGGATCATCGAATCTGTTTTCGTCGCGCAGAGCCGAAGCCACGATGTAAAAGGCCCGTTGACCGGGCTCGATCTTCTGCCCGGCGACCGTGACCGGTTGATGCGCGGTGCGCATGAACCATTGGGCAGGGGCGCAATAGCGAATCATCTCTTCGGCGGCCTTTGGCACGTTGTCTTCCAGGTTGGCGCGCACTTGGGCCATTTGTTCAGGCCGGGCGTTGAGTTCCATCAGTCCGTGCGCGGTCACCTTCGGAACCGACTCAATGCCGCCGATGAACGCGCAGCCAAGTTGCTGGGCGACCTGCTCGGGGGACAGGGCCTTGCCCTCGAAGCGGTAATTGATCATCCCGTCGACCATCGGCACGCTGCCGTCCGCCCCTTGTTCCATTCTCTTGCGGACCCAGGGCAGGTAGAATTCGATCACCTTCTTCGCAGCGGCGCCGGTATCCACGCCGCCGGTTTCCGGATTCACCAGCGAACCGGCGTTGACAAGATCAAGGGCTTCTCCGGCCAGTTCAAGCGGCATTCCCATGAGGTGCATGATCACGCTCGATGAGATGATCCCCCCATATTCACGGGTCAGATCGAAGGTCCCCTGCGGCAGCAGGACGTCGATCCGCTCGTTAGCGCGATCCCGCACGAACTCCCTCAGGGCCTTAACGCTGCGCGGCATCATCGGTAGGATATGCGCACGCCGCACATCGCCGTGAATTGGCATCCCAAGCCGCTGGGATAGCGGAAATGGATCGGTCGGCAGGATCGGCGGCGCGGCAGTGTTGTGCTTCGTCAGAACGTCTGGCGTTGGCAAAGTGCCTTCGCTCGCCATGAAGCTGTTGTCGACATGGTTGAGCAGCTCGATAATGTCGTCATAGCGCGAGAAGAAATAGCCATCGTACTTCTCGCTGTAGAACACCGGGCGTTCGCGTCTGAGCTCCTTATAGTAAGGTAGCGGGTTACCCATAACGTCCTGGGAGAATGGGTCATACTCGTCGATCCGGATTTGGTCCTCAGCCATCTGTCACTCCTCCGCGTCGCAACCGGCCATACCGCTCGTCCTGCAAAGGCGAGCTCGCGGGGCGGCAGACCATTCTGGCAGCTTCGCTTTCCATACTCCGGACGATTGACCTGTCCAGCCATGACGCATAAAACTTTTATTCAAAATTCAATTTACTTGTTTTGGAGCGGTCTTCAAGCGAACTTTTCGATATGCTGGCGCGTCAGTCTTGGGCGGCAGGTAAACGATGGTCCAAAGGTGCGATGCGGGCCGAGTATGTCTACAAACAGGATTTTGGCCTACAGTGAATAGCCGCACCGAATGATGGCTCGCGAGGCGCGCTCGACCTCAACGGCCGGAAGTGTGACTAAGGATCATGAGGCAGGAACCGGCCCGAAGATAATGGCGATCACGAGAACGCGGGAGCAAAGAAGATGATCAGCAAGCTGGTAGAGGCACTTAAATCAATCGTTGACCATCGTTATGTCGTGACGGGCGGCAATATAGACGAGCATTACTGCAAGGACACTTCCGGCAAACACGTTTCCGCTCCTGCGGCTGTTGTCCGGCCTGCCAGCAGTGAGGAGGTTGCCGCTATCGTGAAGGTGGCAGCGGCACATGGCGTTTCGGTTACCGTCGTGGGTGGACACACCGGTTCTTCGGGAGCGGCCGTCGCCGCCGATGGTGCCATTGTTATCTCGCTCGATCGCATGAACAGGATCGAGCGGATTGATCCGCAGTCGATGACGATGACCCTTGAAGCGGGCTGCATCGTCCAGGTCGCGCAGGAAGCGGCCGAGGCGCAGGGCGCTTTGCTTCCACTCGATCTCGGTTCGCGGGGATCCGCGACCATCGGCGGCGTTATCGGAACCAACGCAGGCGGCAACAGGGTGCTGCGATGGGGCATGATGCGCGATATGGTTATTGGGCTGGAAGCTGTCCTTGCCGACGGAACCATCATTTCGTCGTTGACGGGGATGCTAAAGGACAACGCCGGCTACAATTGGAAGCATTTGCTCATCGGTAGTGAAGGGACGCTTGCAATCGTGACCAAGGCGGTGCTTCGTCTCCGCCCCCTGCCTACAACCCGGCAAACCGCGCTGGTCGCAACCGAGGATTTTGATAGCGCGGTCACGGTCCTGCGCCAACTGGAGGTCAGGTTATCTGGACGCCTGACTTCCTTTGAGTTGCTCTGGGGCAATTTCTACGAAGCGATGACCCAGGCCCAGCTAGAACAACGTCAGCGGCCTCTTCCCTCGGGCTACGGCTTCTACGCCGTGCTGGAAGCCATGGGTGGCGACACCGAAACCGACGCGGACCAGTTCGAACGCGTACTGGCGGACCTGATCGAAGGAGGGACGATCGTGGACGCAGTGATCGCCCAATCGGAACGCGAGAGGGACGCTATCTGGGCCATCAGGGAAGACTTCCAACCCCTGCTCGCGACAATGCGCCCCCTGGCGGTTTATGACGTCAGTATGGCGGTGGCGGACATGCCCAGTTTCGTCGGGGCCGCATCCGATGCGATCGAGGCCAAGCACCCCGGATCCACGATCCTGTTCTATGGTCATGCCGGCGACGGCAACCTGCACGCTCTGGTGAGCAACGGCGAGATGGACAAGCAGATCCAGCTCGATTTCGACACGGCGGTGTTCGGCGCGGTCCGTGACGTGGGCGGTTCCATTTCGGCCGAACACGGCGTCGGGGTGCTGCGCGCACCTTTCCTCTCATGGAGCAGATCCGACAGCGAAATTGCGCTCATGCGCACGCTCAAGGCCGCGCTGGATCCGGACAACATCCTGAACCCCGGCAAGGTATTGCTGCCCGCATCCTGAGGATCGCCGGCGAAAGGCAGGCTTCGTGACCATCGACCAATTCACGGTACTCTCGCCTTTGACAGAATCATCAAATACCCTACAGCGCTTTTTAATTGATGATAAAAGGATCACCCCAACCTGTGCTGGAATGCGCACCGGCAAGGTGCCAAGTCGCACGATAGAGGAACTGAAAAATGGCCAGCGCACAAGAAGTCGAAAACCGCTTTCAGATCTACCGCGCGGAAGATGCGGCCAACCTGAAGGACACCGGTCGCATGACGATGGAGCCGATCGCGCCGAATATTCTGGACTGGGCAGTCAAGGCGGCCAAGGCAGGATATCCGAACGGCGAACAGGTCAAGCTCCTTGTCGACATCCCCGGATTCAGCCTGACGCACGTGTGGTTCAAGAAGAACTTTCCATTGCCGCTACACAGTCACGATAGCGATTGTCTGTACTACATAATCGCCGGATCCCTGCGGCTCGGCACGGAGGATCTTGGTCCGGGGGACAGTTTCTTCGTTCCCATGGATGTCCCCTATGCCTACCGGCCGGGCGAGGAGGGCGTGGAATTGCTCGAATTCCGGACCGCCAATGCCTTCAATTTCGTCAATCACGCCAAGAGCGAGGCGTTCTGGGCGAAAGCGGCGCAAACCTGTGCGGACAATAACGAAGACTGGCTATCTGCGAGCCCCCCCTCGTTGCGTGTCTGATGCAGCCAATATTTTCGGCCCCACAAACTCCATAACGTGACGCGGGTCACGTCCTTCAGGATATTCCACAGCAGGGATCTCGCGTGCACGAGAAAGCATTCTACGTCAGGGAAGGCGGTCGGTTCGTTCCCACCGGTCTCGGAACGAGTCCCTGGAACGACAACGCACAGACCGGGGTAAGCATCGCCGGGCTGTGCGGACATCTGTTCGAAACCGTCGCATCGCGTTCGCCGATGTTCACTGCCCGGCTGACGATCGATATTCTTGGAGCGGTGCCCATGGAACCCTTGGCCTGGTCTGTTCACCAGGCTCGCGACGGCCGCAACTTTCAGGTTCTGCAGCTGGATCTGTCAAGCTCGGGCCGTACCTGGGTCCGAGCCAGTGCGCTGCGTGTGCGTGAGAGACAATCTCCGGAACATTCCTCCCCGCTTGAACGCCCACGCCCCGAAGACCAGCAAGCGCAGGCGAAGTCCCACCGGGACTGGATGGAAATTGTACACCTTGAAAAGTCCCAGAATTGCGAGGGACGCGGGGCATCCTGGGTCCGGTTCATGATCGACGTTGTGGATGGAACGCCCCTTTCCCCGCTTTGCGCCATCGCCATGGCGGCGGACTTCGGTTCCGGAACATCGCCTGTCGTCTCGAAGTCTGACTGGACTTTCGCGAATCTCGATATTTCCGTCCATCTCACGCGCGCGCCCGTTGGCGAGTGGGTCCTCATAGACGCGATAACCGAATCTGCAGGAAACGGAGCAGGACTGGTGAGTACGCGCCTCGGCGATCTCAACGGCATGGTGGGCATGGCGCACCAGACCGAGTTTATACAATTGCGTTAAAGGCCCGGTATGCGAAAACCGGATCGATCCGGTGATGTATGTCCAAGAGTGGAGGATTGAATGGCGTCGGGTACATTCGATTGCGCGCTGCCTGCTCCGGCAACCAACCTTTCAAAAGCCTGTGAGGATCTTGCGACACATGGCCTTTGCATCATTCAAAACGCGATGGACGCCGACCTGCTGAAAAGGGTTCGGGAGGCGACCTATCATGCCGCCAGGACCGACCCCAGCGTTGGCAAGACCCCTCGCTTCGGCCTAGACGCCGGGGACGGCAGCCAACGGGTATGGGGATTGCTTAATCGCGATCCGGTTTTTGCCGAACTGGTGGAACATCCGATCGCACTCAGGCTGGTGAAGGAAACCATCGGCTGGCCCGCACTGCTTTCGAATATCAGCGCGAACATCACCTCGCCGGGCGGCGGAGAGGGATTTCTGCACACCGACCAGCAATACATGCCGGAACCCTGGTCGCGCGCGCAAGGGATCAACCTTGCATGGTGTGTCGATGATTTCACCGAAGATAACGGCGCAACGCTGTTCGTGCCGGGTAGCCCTTCCAAGAACCGGGTGCCCGGACCCGAAGATGCGGACGCACCCGCAATCCACTTGATTGCCCCGGCCGGTTCGCTTTGCGCCTTCGAGGGGCGGATGTGGCATCGAACCGGTATCAACCGCACCGCGAACGAACGGCGCGCGGGCATATTCGCGTGGTATACACTGCCGATCTATCTGCCGCAGGAAAACTGGTATCTTTCCCTTAACAGATCGTACTTGCAATTCGGCTCGCCGACCCTTCTGCAATTGTTGGGATACACGACTGCTGGATTTGGAAAGGTCAACGGGCTCGAACCCCTCTGGCGATACCAGCCGGAGGAAAGCTAGCACGATTCGAGCAAGATTCCAGACGGGCCGGTTTCCCGACCGGCAGACGCCTAGCCCGCGAAGCGGGCCTCGGTCTGGGCCTTGACGTCATCGATCGTGATGCCCGGCGCAAGCTCGACCAGCCGGAATCCCGAATTCCGATCATCGCGTTCGAATACCGCAAGATTGGTGATGAGGACGTCCA
>CAZRVW010000117.1:0-8883 GCA_964603645.1 uncultured Novosphingobium sp.
TCCCCCGGCACATGCTTGGCCACTTCGGCAACGATGCGCTCGATCTCGTCAGGCAGGGTGCCGCCATTAGTATCGCACAGCACCACCCAGCGCGCTCCGGCCTCGTGTGCGGCCTTGACGCAGGCCAGCGCGAATTCGGGATTGGCCTTGTAGCCATCGAAGAAATGTTCGGCGTCGAACAGCGCCTCGCCCGCCTTTTCGGCAGCCAGCGCGACCGAATCGTGAATCATCGCCACGTTTTCGTCGAGGCTCACGCCAAGCGCGACATCGACGTGAAAGTCCCAGGTTTTGCCGACGAGGCAGATCGCGTCGGCCCCGCCGTCGAGGATGGCACGCAGGCCGGGATCGTTATCCGCGCTGCGGCCCGCGCGGCGGGTCATGCCGAAAGCCGAGAGTTTTGAACGCTTCAAGGCGGGCTTGTCGGCGAAGAAAGCGTCGTCGGTGGGGTTGGCACCCGGCCAGCCGCCTTCGAGGTAGTCGATGCCCAGCTTGTCGAGCTCAAGCGCAATCGCCGCCTTGTCGTCGGCGGAGAAATTGACCCCCTGTGTCTGCGCTCCGTCGCGCAGGGTCGTGTCGTAGATGTAGACCCTCCCGCCGGACATGACGTCAGGTCAGATCGCGCACGTCGGTCAGCCTGCCGGTAACCGCTGCGGCGGCGGCCATGGCCGGGGAGACGAGGTGCGTGCGCGAACCCGGGCCCTGCCGGCCGGTGAAATTGCGATTGCTGGTGGAGGCGCAGCGTTCGCCCGGCGGCACCTTGTCGGGGTTCATCGCGAGGCACGCCGAGCAGCCCGGTTCGCGCCATTCGAGCCCCGCTTCGGTGATGATCTTGTCGAGCCCCTCGGCTTCGGCCTGTTCCTTGACGAGGCCCGACCCGGGCACGACGATCGCCCACTTGATGTTCGGCGCACGCTTGCGGCCCTTCAGGACTTCGGCAGCGGCGCGCAGGTCCTCGATGCGGCTGTTGGTGCACGAGCCGATGAAGATGTGCTCGACCTCGATGTCGGTCATCTTGGTGCCGGGGGTAAGCCCCATGTAGTCGAGGCTGACCTGCGCCGCCTGCTGCTTAGCCGGATCGGCGAAGCTGTCGGGCGCGGGGACGACGCCGCCAATGGCAACGGTGTCTTCGGGGCTGGTGCCCCAGGTGACGGTCGGCGGAACGTCGGCGGCCTGGATGACGATCGACTTGTCGAACTTGGCGCCTTCATCGGTCGCGAGGCTCTTCCACCAGGCCACCGCCTTGTCCCAGTCTTCGCCTTTGGGCGCGAAGGCGCGCCCCTTTACATAGGCGATGGTCTTGTCGTCAGGCGCGACGAGACCGGCGCGCGCGCCTGCCTCGATCGACATGTTGCAGACCGTCAGGCGGCCCTCGATCGACATCTCCTCGAACACCTCGCCGCGATATTCGATGACATAGCCGGTGCCGCCCGCAGTGCCGAGCACGCCGATGATGTGCAGGATCAGGTCCTTTGGCGTGATGCCAGGGCCGAGTTCACCCTCTACCCGCACTTCCATGGTCTTGGATTGTTTGAGCAGCAGAGTCTGGGTCGCCATTACGTGCTCGACTTCGGTCGTGCCGATGCCGAAGGCCAGCGCACCGATCCCGCCGTGGCAGCTCGTGTGGCTGTCGCCGCAGACGATGGTCGCGCCGGGAAGCGAAAAGCCCTGCTCGGGTCCAACGACATGGACGATGCCCTGCTCGTGATCGTTGGGGCCGAAGAAGTTGACGCCGAACTCGGTGACATTGCGCTCGAAGGCGGCGACCTGCGCGGCGCTTTGCGGATCCTTGATCGGCAAGGCATTGCCGTCAGCATCGCGGCGCGCAGTGGTCGGGATGTTGTGATCGGGAACCGCGAGAGTCAGATCGGGACGGCGCACCTTGCGACCGGCCATGCGCATGGCCTCGAAAGCCTGCGGGCTGGTCACTTCGTGGACGAGGTGACGGTCGATATAGATCAGGCTGGTGCCATCGTCCTGAGTGGCAACCACGTGGGCCTGCCAGATCTTTTCGTAGAGCGTGCGCGGTGTTTCGGTCATGGGCGCGATTTAGACCGCCGCTCGCGGAATGCAAGCGGCGGTGCGTTCGCGTTTCCTGCGAAATTCGACAACAGCGAATTTCACGATGCGGTTCCAGCCCACTCCACCTCCCGACCACCCGATAGACTATCGGTCATGTTATCGGGAGGTTGAGAGGGGGAGCGGGCCGGTGCCGAACGATCCGATGATGCCAGAGGCGGAATTTCGGATCGGAATTCGCAGCCCTATCCTCGGCGATGATCGCGGTCGCGTCGCTCGTACCGGAATGCGCGGTTCGCCTCGGCCAGCCGCGATTGCAGCGTGCGCGCTTCTCAGCGGGTCATGCCGCCCCTCGAGAAGCGATTGTAAAGCCGCTGCAACCGCCGCACGTCGCGGCGCAAGTGGAACGCTTCGCGATGCGAGATCTGACGGCGGGCCAGTGCGCGGTCGATGCGCGTGTCGAGCCGGGAGATGTCGCGTCGCAGCTGCGCAGCCTGCCCGAAGCCAGTGTAATGCTGCCATAATCGGAGCCATGGTAGCCGGAGCGGTCGTTGCTGCCGCGAAAACCGTCGTGCGAATGGGGCGCCGCGAGGGCCGGTGTGGCGGTGGCAGCAAGCGCGGCCAGGGCCGCGGCGGGGGCGATCTTCTTGAGCCTGGACATCCTACTTTCCTTTCGATTTCTGCGGAACCATTCCGCATGTTCATTTATCTAAGTATTTTCCTGAACATCTTGAAAATGCCTGTCGCATGCAGATGGAAAAGTGTCGCAATGTGTCGCGCGCTGGAAAATCGGTCCGGAAGCGCTAGAAAGCAGCCATGACCGCGCTGTCCGCCTTGTTGCTGGTGCTCGTCACCGTAGCCGCCATGGAAGGCGTGGCCTGGGCGAGCCACAAATACGTGATGCACGGTTTCGGCTGGGCGTGGCACCGCGATCACCACGAGCCGCACGACCGCCTGCTTGAGCGCAACGATCTTTACGCGCTGGTCGGCGCGGCGATGAGCATTTCGATGTTCGCGGTGGGCAGCCCGCTCGTGATGGGCGCGCAGGCGTGGGAGCCGGGAACGTGCATCGGGCTCGGTATTCTCATTTACGGGGTCATCTACACGCTGATCCACGACGGCCTCGTCCATCAGCGCTGGTTTCGCTACGTCCCCCGGCGCGGCTACGCCCGGCGGCTGGTGCAGGCGCACAACCTGCACCACGCAACGCGCTCGAAAGAAGGTGGAGTGAGTTTCGGCTTTGTGGTGACGCGCGATCCAGCGAAGTTGAAGCAGGAATTGCGGCAACAGCGCGAAAGCGGGATCGCGGTCTTGCGCGAGGCGCTGGAATAGGCGCCCTAATGGAAGGGAGAGGGAGATGGCAGTTTTGGGGCGTTTAATCGCCGCGGTCCTGGCCACACTGGCGACGTTGGCACCGTTGCATCATTCAGCGGCGAAAGATACCGCAATGGTCGAGCAGCAGGTCACGCTGGTCGACGAGTCGCGCAAAGTGAAGGCATCGATGGGCTTTGCCGGATCGGACTCGCGCCGCATCGATGTAATGGTCTGGCACTCGGCCAAACAGAAGGGGCCGCTGCCGCTCGTCATTTACAGCCACGGCACATTTGGTCACGCCGACAATGCCATGCATCTGGTCAAGGCGCTGGTCGATGCCGGCTACGTCGTGGCCGCGCCGGACTATCCGCTGACCTCGCGCGCCGCTTACACCAAGATATCGTTCGCTGATGTTTCTGATCTTTCCGAGCAGGTGCGCGATCTCGGTTTCATCATCACCTCGATGACGGGAGACGAGAAGCTCGGCAAGCTGATCGATCCCGAACGGATCGGCACGACCGGCCATTCGCTCGGTGCGGTGACCAGCTATTTCGGCTCTTTCAGCGCGCGACTGCGCGATGCCAGGATCAAGGCAACTGCGCCGATCGCCGCTGGCGATCCGGTGCAATCCGCGCTCGATGCGCCGATGGGCATGGTCGGTGCGGGATACTGGCCCGGTTCGGTGCCGGTGATGTTACTTTCGGCCGAGCATGACGTGTTCACCGCGCTTACCGGGCCGCCGCATGTCGCATACACGCGCCTTGCAGCGCCGAAGCACGAAGTGATGGTGAAAGAAGGCGTCCACGTCTGGTTCACCGATCCGCGCGAGCCGGGAGAAGCGGGCAGGAATCCCGATTGCATGTTTTTCGACAAGCACTTGCCGGAAATGAAGCTGCCGCTGTGTCAGGCGCGCTATCCTTTGGTCGATGCCGAGCGCCAGCGCGCGATCACGCGCAGCGCGTTGGTCGATTTCTTCGATGCCTATCTCAAGAACGACGCGGATGCGCGTGCGCGGCTCGAAGCGCTTGGCGAGCGCTTTTCCGAGGCGACGGTCCTGACGTCGAAGCCCTAAATTTCAGCGAGTTATATGGTTTCGATTAGGTTAAGCGCACCTGTTCATCGGTTTGACTCAGGCGAAATTAACCGCTCGACAATAATCGTAAACGGGTCAAGCAGACCAGTACCCAGAGAAGGGGCGGAAAAGGGGGCAGCCTTTCCGCCCCTTTTCTTTTCAGCGGCTTGTCAGGCCTCGATCATCCACAACAGCGCGCGCGCAAGGCAGAAAGTCGCCAGGAACAGTGGCCAGGACCAGTAGAGATTGACGTCGAGCAGTTCGGCCCGCTCGACCGCGAGCACGCCGCCGCGCGTTCCTCCGCGATAGACCAATGCGGAAATGAGCAAAGTAATCGCGGTGCCCGGCAGGAGCGCCTTGATAGTCGACATCGTCAGGTATCCCTGAATCATCGCCAGGTCCCCACCCTTTGGCGATCGATGGTGTCTCCAACGGCTGAATTATTACCAGAAGGTTACCGAACGGCTTTCGGTTTTGGTTGCCGCCCTGTTCGGGATAGCGGCGCGGCTATTCCGGCCGCGTCCAGATCCAAGGCCCGGCGATGGCAAGCGCCGCAACCGAAATCAGGAAGAACGGCGCGCCTAAGGTCAGCGCGGTGAAGACCACGCCTGCCGCCATAGCGACGATGGCGGCGAATTTGGCGCGCCGCCCGATGGCGCCGCGATCCCGCCAGTCGCGCAGAGAGGGGCCGTAAACAGGATGATCGTAAAGCCGCTGCGCCCATTCCGGGTGGCTGCGCGCGAAGAAGAAGGCTGCGACGATAAGGAACGGCACCGTCGGCAGCAGCGGCAGAGCGATGCCGACCAGTCCGAGGCCTAGGAACAGCAGGCCCAGGCTCGCGTAGATTGGCCGCTTCATTCGAGCCGCGTGTGAAGCTCAGTCTTGAGCATAACGCGCCGCCGTCTCGCGGATCAGGGCGATCATGTTGGGCACCCCCTGGGTGCGGTTTGAGGAAAGCTGGTTTTTCAGGTCGAACGGTTCGAGCCTTGCGGCGATGTCGGTGTCGGCGACTTCGCGTGCCGGCCGGTCCTGCACGGCAGACAGCACCAGCGCGACAATGCCCTTGGTGATTGCAGCGTTGCTGTCGGCGAGGAAGTGCAGGGTGCCGTCATCGGCGCGGGTCGGATAGACCCACACGCTGGCTGAGCAGCCACGCACCCTTGTCGCATCGGTCTTGAGCGCGTCGGGCATGGCATCGAGCTCGCGGCCCAGTTCGATCAGCAGGCGATAGCGTTCGTCGCCATCGAGAAACTCGTATTCCTCGCGGATGTCGTCCAGGCTTCGGGGCGCATTGGGCATGGGCCGGGATGTAAGCGAACCTGCGGCAATCACAAGAGGTGCGCGGACAGCTCATGGTTAACCGCGAAGTAACCATATGTTCGTAGCTACCCCCAATCGAAATCCTGGGGAGACAACGGATGTTCAAGCTTGCACGCGGTATCGTCCGCCACAAAGTCGGTTTTGTCGCGGTCATTACTTTTGCCGTCGTTATGTTCTCGGGCGGAGAAGAAGAACCGCAGAAGCCATCCAGCCCCTGGGCGAAAAGCGCACCGGTTCAGGCCACGCCACCATCGCGCGACGATGAAGACTCGGTGACGGCGAAGCTTGGCGAATACGCCCATTCGGCCGGCGAATATGCCGCCGAGAATTTCCTCGGGGACAAGGATCTCAATCCTGTCCAGATGGGCGACGAGACGGTAGGCCGTTTCGACAATGCCAACTCCTCCTTCGCCAAGGCCAATGGCGGCGACTAACGGGCACTAAACCTTTCGCCTCCGCCGTTTACCCTGAATTAACCATGTATTACTACAAGTTACGGGCCAACAATAGGAGGCAGCTTTGAGCAAATTCATGCAAAAGCTCGCGGAGTACAAGATCGGTTTCGTCGCGCTTGTCGCGTTCGCAGTCGTCGCCTTCGCGCACCACGGCTGGTTTGCCGTGTAATTATCCGATCAGTCGGTCTTCATTTCCCATTCCCGAGGCCGGAGTTCCCAGACAGGGGCTTCCGGCCTTTCCTCATCGGGAGACCGCACGACGGCGCGAAGGTTTAGCGGGAAGTAACCTTTAAGCGGTATTTCCCTTGAGGGCGGGAGGCTCCCAGATGCCGACGATGCGCAAGCTAGCTCGTGTGATAGCCGTCCTCTGGATGGTGGGCGTCGTCGCTATCGGCGTTGGCGGCAACTATGCCTCGCGCAATCAGGACGAGATTGCCGAAGGCGCGCTGGGCCTTGTCGGTGTCGACATGGAAGAGATCGAGGCACAGAGACGCGAAAAACAGATCGAGCGCGCGGAACGGAGCGAAGCGGCGCGATTTGAAGGCGATGGTTGGGGCGAAACGACCGTACCCGGGCAGGATCGCAATTCGGACTGGGGCAACTGACGCAGGATTGTTGAAGGGGACATGCGAGATTTTGGGTTCTGGGTGCGGATGGTCGCCATCACGCAATTGTTCAGTCTGGTGCTGGCCAATTACGGGCACGGCTAGCTCGCGCCCGATAACCCGGTGCTCAATCTGGACGAAAGGCCTGCAGCGCCCAAGCCGCTAAGCGAAATTGTTGCGGAGGCGCGGCAAAAGGGCGCGACCGCAGCGAGCATCGCGGTGTCGCTGGAAGAGAGCAAGCAGCACGATCTGGCCGGCTGGGGAGGCGCTGACGAGCCCGAAGCGGATTGGCACGACGACGGTTCGGATGGCGCCGGCAATGCCCCATGGTTCGAAGGCGACAAGAGTGAAGAGTCGGATTGGGGCGAGGGTCTCGATCGGTGATGCGGGGCACGCTGGCCGACTTCGTGAAGGACGTGCGCGACGGCCTCGATCATTTCGACGGATCGATCGATTGGCGGGTCTGGCTCGATAATGCGAGGCGCAATGTCGTCGCGGTAACCATCGTATTCTGCTTCGTCTTTGTTACCGGCTCGTGTGTAGCGCTTCCCGTGATCGGCCTGACGAAATCGGACACGCGATCTTCGGCGCAGCGGCGATCCGACGAAGCCGCGGAGCGCTCAGCGCCCAATCCCTGGTCCTTCGACGAGCCGCGCCCGCAACCGCGCTAGCTGAATGTTAAGGCCCGCCGGATAGAACACACCCTCTGGCTGTCCGAGAGGCTTCAGGGGGATCGATCACAATGAAGATCATGTTCAAGGCATTCATGTTCATCGGGCTATTCGCGATGTTCGTCGTCGTCTTCCATGGGGTCGGGGAATCGACCGAGGAACACAGTCAGGCCAATGCCGACGCTTTCAACAAGCGTCTCGCGGAAAGCCGCGACAGGCAGCTCGAGACGGGCATCAACGACAGCTACGCCCGGCAACACGAGGATGACGACTGGGGTCGCTGAGGCGCCGACACATCGACTGCACGCCTGAGGCCTCGCCTGTAGCCTTCATTCTGCTTGCGATCCGGCGCCAACACGCCTATATCACCGCCCATACCGACATTGTCATGGCAAAGTCTGGTGCTGGCGCCCCCGGGGGCCGGCGCGAAACCTGCTTTGCGCATCATGTCGGAGAATGGAGTTTGCATGGCGGATATCGCGCGCATTACCGAGATCGTCGAGCCGGAGGTTGCTGCCCTCGGTTTCGACCTCGTGCGCGTGAAGATCATGGGCGCCGAGGCAGGTGATGGGGAAAAGGCCCTGCAGATCATGGCCGAGAACCCGGCGACCGGCCAGCTTGTGCTCGACCAGTGCGCGGCAATCTCGCGCCGGATTTCCGACCGGATCGACGCGCTGGAGGAATCGGGCGAGGTGCTCATCGACGAGGCCTATCGGCTGGAGGTGTCCTCGCCGGGCATCGATCGGCCGCTGACCCGTGCGAAGGATTTCGCTGACTGGGCGGGCCACGAGGCGAAATTGTCGCTGACCGAACCGGTTGACGGCAATCGTAAGGCGCTCAAGGGCGATCTTGCCGGACTTGAAGGCGATGCGGTCCTCTTCGACGATGCCAAGTCGGGCCGCCTTGCCATTCCGCTTGCGCACATTCATTCGGCCAGGCTGGTCTTGACCGACCGGCTGATTGCCGCCACTCGACCGCTCGATTTGAGCGATGCCGAAGACATTCTCGAAGAAGAGGAAAGCTAACCCATGGCCAGTGCGATTTCAGCCAACCGCGCCGAACTGCTCGCGATCGCCAACTCGGTGGCGACCGAGAAGATGATCGACAAGGCGATCGTCATCGAGGCGATGGAAGAAGCGATCCAGAAGTCGGCCCGCAACCGCTATGGTGCGGAGAATGACATCCGCGCCAAGCTCGATCCCAAGACCGGCGACCTGCGTCTGTGGCGTGTGGTCGAGGTGGTCGAGGAGGTCGAAGACTATTTCAAGCAGGTGGATCTTAAGCAGGGCGAGAAGCTTCAACCCGGCGCCAAGCTCGGCGATTTCATTGTCGATCCGCTGCCGCCGGTCGACCTGGGACGCATCGATGCGCAGTCCGCCAAGCAGGTGATCTTCCAGAAGGTCCGCGATGCCGAGCGCGAGCGCCAGTTC